>MNEX01000157.1 GCA_001917905.1 Acidobacteria bacterium 13_1_40CM_65_14 | reverse complement strand
CGCGACGCTCGGCATGATGATCATGGCGGGCGGCATCGATCTCATCACCATCTTCATCGGGCTCGAGACGATGGCCGTGTCGTTCTACATCCTGGCCGGCTTCATCAAGCCGAGTCAGCGATCGAACGAGGCGGCGGTGAAGTACTTCCTGCTCGGCGCGTTCTCGCTCGGCATCCTGCTCTACGGGATGTCGCTGATGTACGGGCTGTCGGGCACGACGAATCTGCGTGTGATGGCGCCGCTCTTCACCGGCCAGGAGCGCGACCCGCGGCTGGTCCTTGCGGTCATCCTCGTCGTGGCCGGCGTCGGCTTCAAGATCGCGGCGGTGCCGTTCCACATGTGGGCGCCCGACGTGTACGAAGGCGCGCCGACGCCGATCACCGCGTTCCTCTCCGTCGGCTCGAAGGCGGCCTCGTTCGCGATGCTGCTGCGGATCTTTCTCGAAGGTCTGCCGGCGATGCGAGACGACTGGCGGCTGCTGTTCGCGTCGCTCGCGATCGTGACGATGACGGTCGGCAACGTCGCCGCGGTGACGCAGACCAACCTGAAACGGATGCTGGCGTACTCGTCGGTGGCGCATGCCGGCTACGTGCTGATCGGCGTGGTCGCGGCGGCGTCCACGGTGCCCGACGTCCGGGCGCGCGGGATCACCGCGACGCTCATCTACCTGCTGATTTACTCGTTCATGCAGCTCGGCGCGTTCGCCGTCATCGTGCTGCTGCGGCGGAAGGACGTCGTCGGCGACGAGCTGAAAGATTTCAGCGGCCTGCATGTCCGGCATCCGTTCGCCGCGTTTGCGATGCTGCTGTTCATGCTCTCGCTCGGCGGCATTCCGCCGACCGCCGGGTTCATGGGGAAATTCTGGCTGTTCGGCGCCGCGATTGAAGCGGGCTACGTCTGGCTGGCGGTCGCCGGCGTGCTGAACAGCGCCATCTCGCTCTACTACTACATCCGCGTCGTCGTCTTCATGTATCTGAAGAAAGAGACGATCGGGTCGGAGCCGAAGACGAGCGGTCCGCTGGCGCTGGCGCTCGGCGTCGCCGTCGTCGCGACGATCGCGCTCGGCATCTATCCGCGACAGCTGTTCGAAATCGCCGAAGCCTCGGCGAGCACGATCGGCGCCGCCGTCGTGGCGGCGGCGATCCGGTAATCACTCAAAGACTCTCCACCACAGAGGACGGGAAGACACGGAGGATTAGGTCGGTTTTCGATTCGGCGTAGCGGCGCTGAACTTTCCTTTGTGTCCTTTGTGTCCATTGTGTTTGATCAGCGTGCCGAATCAAGTAAGCCGCAGACGAGAAACAAGCAATATTCGTACGGGTTTTTGCCTCCGCGTCCCCCGTGTCCACCGTGGTGGAGAGTTTCTGAACCCACGTGAAGTTTTTCACAAAGGTACGGTATACTCAGCCGGTTTCGAAACGCGTAGGCGATAATCGTCCGTTTGCTATGGCCCGCGACGATCAAAACTTTCTGGCGCGCGCCGCGAGACGCCTGCAGGAGAACGCGGAACGCGCGGGGCCGGCGGCGGGGGCCAGTTACACGCTGATCGGCGCCATCATCGTCCTCGGCGGCATTGGCTACGCCCTCGACTACTGGCTCGGCACGTCGCCCTGGTTCCTGCTCGGCGGCCTGCTGCTGGGCGTCGCCGTCGGGATGTGGGAGCTCGCGAAGACCGTTTTCCGCCGATGAACGCCGTGGGATGGATGACGGCCGCCAGCTTCGGATCGTGGTTGGCCGCCATGGCGATCGTCGGCACGCGCATCGGCGTTGACGTGCTGGCCGGCATGCTCGGACCGCTCGCGGTGGCGGCGATCTCGTGGGTGATGGCCGAGCGGACGTACCGGCGGCGCCCTGAGCAGTTGACGGCGGTGATGGTCGCCGCCTTTGGCGTGAAGATGGTGTTCTTTGGAGCGTATGTGGCGATCGCGTTGAAGGTCCTCTCGCTTCGACCCATCCCCTTCGTGGCCAGCTTCACCGGGTATTTCATCGGGTTGCACCTGATAGAGGCGCTGTATCTGCGGCGCCTCCTCGCGGGCGGAACGGCATAGACGACGATGTGGGTTCAGGAGATCGCGCACCAGGCGGAACACGCGGCGCCCGAGACGCACGGCGAAGCGTTCAACGCCGGCAAGACCATCATCGAGCACGTCTCGAACGCAAAAGACCATCCGATTTTCCAGCTGCCCGCGATCATGGGGATCGATTTCTCGGTCACCAAGCACGTCTTCATGCTGTGGCTCGTCGCGGCGATCGTGTTCGTCGTCGTGACCTGGACGGTGCGGCGCTATCTCCGGCAGGATCGGCTCGAGCCGTCCGGGTTCATGAACGCGCTCGAAGCCGTCGTCGAGTTCATTCGCGATCAGATCGCCGGGCCGAACGTCGGACGCAAGTGGGTGAACACCTGGTCTCCGCTCATCCTCACGCTGTTCATCTTCATCCTGTGCGCGAACGCGATTGGCTTGATTCCAATCTTCGACGTCCTCGGACTGCTGGACCACTGGGTGCTGCACACGGGCGAGCACTCATTCGTGAAACGCGTCATCCACGGCGGCACGACCGCGACGGCGAATTTCAACGTCACGGCGGCGCTCGCGACGATCACCTTCGCCTCGATCATCGTCGCCGGGTCGAAGGCGCACGGTTTCGTCAAGCACTGGATGAACCTGGTGCCGCCCGGGATGGCCTGGCCCATCTACATCCTGCTGATCCCGATCGAAATCATGGGCATGTTCGTGCGCCCCTTCGCGCTGACGATGCGACTTGCGGCGAACATGACGGGCGGCCACATCGCCATTCTCGCCATTCTGTCATTCGTGTTTCTCTTTGCCGAGATGTTCGGCCGCGCGATTGCGGGCGTCGGCGTTGGTCTCGCGGTCTCGGTTCCGCTCGCCGTCGGCATCTCCGCGCTCGAAATCATCATCGTGCTCGTCCAGGCGTACGTGTTCACGCTCCTGACGGCCGTCTTCATCGGGATGGCGATTCACGCTCATCACTGACACCACGAAACGGAGGATAGACGAATGCAGTTTCTGCACTACTTCGGCGCTGCCCTGGGGCTGGGGATGATCGTGATCGGCGCGGGTATGGGGATTGGCAAGCTGGCGGCGGCCGCCGCGGACGGCATCGCGCGTCAGCCGAACGCCGCCGACAAGATTACCGGCGCCGTGAACCTGCCGCTCTTTCTGCTCGAAGGCGTGGCGATTCTGGCCGAAGTGTTCGCGCTCCTCGTCGTGCTGATGAAGTAAGGGCGGACGGACATGGATAATCCGCTCGTTCAGCCCGATCCCGGGCTCTTCATCTGGACCATCGTCACCTTCCTGGTGCTGCTGGCGCTGCTGACGAAGTTCGCCTGGAGGCCGCTGCTCGAGGCGCTCGAGAGTCGTCAGGCGTCGATCCGGAAGTCGCTGGATGATGCGGCGCAGGCGAAGCTGGAGCTGGAGCGTCTGCACCAGGAGTCGGCGCGGATCCTGCGTGAGGCGCGGGTCGAAGCGGAATCGATCATCGGGAAAAGCCGCGCGGACGGCGAGCGTCTGCGCGCGGAGTTGAAAGAGAAGGCGAAATCGGACGCGGACGCCGTCGTCCGCAACGCCGAGCGCCAGATCCAGCTCGAAACCACGCGCGCGCTGCAGCAGATCCGGACCGAGGCGGTCGAGTTGTCAGTGATGATTGCCTCGAAGATCATCCAGCGGAATCTGTCAAAAGAAGACAACGAACGCCTGATCGACGAGGCGCTCAAGCAGGTGCAGAGCCGCAGTCACTAAGGTCAGGTAGGGCGGGTAGGCCGGCTGGGGATGAATCGCTGTCCGAAAGTGGCGCGCGCGACCGCGCTCGCTCAAAATCTTGAATTTCAACTGAACGGTCGAGGACATTACGGCCCCAGGCGGTCAATGACCGATTGCGGGTGACAAAAGGTCGGTGCTAAGCTCCCCGACCGACTCCAACAGAAGAGGGGGAACTTCATGAGATCTTTTTGGCGGATGTTCGGCGTGATCGCGCTGCTGACCGGCATCGCCACGCCGGCGTCGGCGCAGATCGACCAGGGACGCCTGACGGGAAGCGTCGTGGATGCACAGAATGCCGTCCTTCCTGGCGTCACTGTGACGGCGAAATCGCCCGCGCTGATGGGCATACGCACCGTCGTCACCGAGAGTGACGGCAAGTACTCAATTGCTGCGCTGCCGTCAGGCGAATATGAGATGACCTTCGAGCTCCCGGGGTTCACCGCCTTCAAGCGGGGCAACCTGAAGCTCGCGCTCGGCCAGATCATGACCGTTGACGCGCAGATGCAGGTCGCGTCGTTGCAGGAGTCGGTGACAGTCACCGCGGCATCGCCCGTCGTCGACATGCAGAACACGAAAGTGGGGACCGACTTCACGGCGGACAAGCTCGTCGGCGTGCCGACGGCGACCGACGTGTGGGCCGTGCTCGGTCAGGCGTCGGGCGTGCGCATGACCGGCTTCGACGTCGGCGGCAGCCACAAGAGCCAGCAAACCGGCTATGAGAGCTTCGGCATCCGCAACCAGAACCGCGTGCTCAATGACGGCGTCGACACGACCGAGGGCACGGGCGGCGCGGGCTTCTACGCCGACTTCTTCGCGAATGACGAAGTGGCGGTCGCAGCCGCCGGCGGCGACGTCGAGATGAATACGCCCGGATCGGCCGTCGTCAACACCATCAAGAGCGGCGGCAATACCTTCAAGATGCTGGACAACCTGTCCTATCAGCAGGAGTCGTTTGTCGGCGACAACCAGACCGGTGACGCCGCGAAAACGGCTCGCGGCTACACGGGTCAGCCGAACCTCAAGTTCTGGGAAGGCCACGTCGACATCGGCGGTCCGTTCATGAAGGACAAGCTGTGGTTCTTCGGCGCCTACAATCACTTCAAGATCGACAAGCAGATTTCCGGCGTCCCGCGCGATATCGCGACGGACCTCGGAGTGTTCGACAACTACACGACCAAGGAAACCTACAAAGCGTCCGCGAAGGACACGGTCATCGGCTACATCCAGTACGGCCGGAAGCAGAAGCCGAACCGCGGTCTGTCGGTCACGGTGTCGCCGGAAGCGGCGCAGCCGCAGGACTCGATCTCGTGGGTGTACAAAGGCGAGTACCAGCGTGTGTGGAGCGGCCGGCTGTTCACAGATGTCAAGGTCAACCTGTTCGGCTACGACTTCCCGCTGGGCGTCAAGGCCGACTTCGCGACGCGGCCGCCGCGAAACGATACGGGCAACAGCTTCGTCAGCGGCGCGGCATGGGACGCGTTCGACCTCGCGCGTCAGAAGCCGCAGGTCATCGTGCAGGCCACCTATTACGTGCCTGACAAGGCCGGCAGCCACGATCTCAAGGTCGGCTACGAGTACGTGCTCGACATCAGCAAGTACACCGTCGACGGTCGCTCCGGCCCGATTCAGTACAGGGATCTGAACGGTGCGACAAACGAGATCCAGTTCGTCGACGTGGGCAAGAACAGCGACCTGGCCAAGACGTGGAGCGGCGGCAACAACCGGAACCAGCGGTACGCGGGGTACGCGCAGGATCGCTGGAACCTGAACGGCCGGACGACATTCACGCTCGGCATCCGCTGGGACTACCAGCGGCCGTACTATCTCGACGGAAAGCGCGACCCGATCATCAAGGACGTGCTGCCCGCTTCGGTGATTCTGCCCTCGCTCATCGGTCAGCCGATGTTTCAGGCGACCACGTTCCCGCAGTCCGCGATCATCACCCGAAACTCGTTTGCGCCGCGGCTCGGGGTCAGCTACAACCTCAACGAGAAGGGCGCCACGGTGCTGAAAGCGTTCTACGGCCGGTACTACTACAACTACGCCGACGCGTTCAGCGCGCTCAACCCGGGCGGCGCCAATTACAAGACGTTCAAGTTCAACGATCTCAATGGCAACCGACTGTATGACGGGCCGCAGGAGCTCGGCGCGTTCGTCGGCTCCCAGGGCGGCGTCTCGACGGTGACCGACCCGAACGTCAAGAAGCCGTACGCTGACGAATACGATCTGTCGCTCGAGCATCAGTTCTGGGGCGAATCGTCCGCGCGGGTGGCGTACGTGCGCAAGAACACCCGCAACGAGATCTCGACAATCGACCTGTCGCGTGTTGGCCATTTCACCGTACCGGTGACCGTCAACATTCCGGTTCGCGACTTCGTGAATGGTGTGACCGGAAACGTAGCCGTCAACCTGCTGGACCTCAATCAGCGGCCGACCGGTCAAAACACGGTGACGAACGTGCCGGATGGGCACTACCAGTACGACACGCTGCAGTTCGCGTTCAACAAACGGTTCGCTAAAGGCCTGTTCATCCAGTCGAGCTTCGACTACCAATGGCGCGACGAGCTGCGCGGCGGTGGCGCGCTCGGATCGTCGACGGGCTCCACCAACACGCTGGCGAACCCGACGGGGAGCCCGCTCAACTCCGATCCGTTGTCGATCGGGTTCTTCAACAATCCGAACCCGGCGGTATCGAACCGGCAGAAGAGCACGAACTGGCAGGGGCGCGCGATGGCGCGCTACGTGTTCCCGTACGACATCGGCGCGGCGATGAACTTGCGCGTTCAGAGCGGGTTTGCGTACGCACCGATTTACACCACTGTGCTGCCGGTAGCGGGCACGGTGCGCTTCTTCTCGGCGAACACCGAGAACAACCGCTCCGACACGGTACCAATCATCGATCTCCGCGGAGACAAGGCGGTCACGATCGGCAAGTACCGGTTCACGCTCATGGCCGATCTGTTCAACGTGGCGAACTCGAACGCGGTCACCAACTTCACGCTGGTGAACGGCGCCAACTACAACCGGATCATCGCGGCGCTCGATCCGCGAACGTTCCAGGTTGGGATTCGGTTCGACTTCTAGTACTCCTTCAGCTGATACGGTCCACTAGATGGCGCCGGATGGATGATTCCGTCCGGCGCTTTTCTATTTTTCGCGCCCGCGTCACCGGTTCAGCATCCGCCGGATTCGCGCGATGTCCGCTGCGTACCGTGGCGATGGCGCTTCGCGCACGAACCTCTCCAGATACGGACGCGCCTCCTCCCGACGCGACGCGTCCCACAGCGAGACCCCAAGGTTGTAAAGCGCGTCGTACAACGTCGAGTCGAGTTGCAGTGCCAGCTGCCAGTGCGCGATCGCCTCGGCCTCGTGACGCTGACGCAGGTGAGCCGCCGCGAGCGCATTGTGCGCCCGTGCGAGTCGCGGATCGAGCTCCAGCGCGCGCGTGAGGTCGGTGATTGCGGCCGGCAGATCGCCTGCCTGCATGTCATCGACCCCGAGGTTCTCGTACGCCGTCGCCGACGTCGGATCCAGCTCGAGCACCTTGCGAAACGCCGCCCGCGCGCGATCGTGACGGCCCATTCGCGAGTACACCACGCCGAGCGAGTTGTAGGCATCGGCGTAGTCGGGATGCGATGCGACCACGGCTTCGAGCAGCGCTGCGGCCTGCGGCAGCGCACCCGATTCCTGGAGATACCCGCCGAGCACCACCATCACGCTTTGATCGGCGATCCCGCGCCGGACCACTTGTTCGAGCGTGGCGATCGCGCCATCGAGATCGCCAAGATCATGCTGCATGGACGCGAGCACGCCATACGCCGTCGTAAACCCGGGATGTGCCTGAATGATCGCGACGACCGGCGCGATCGCCGCGTTTCCCGCGCCCCTCTTGAAGTCGGCGAGCGCGCGATTCAGCTCGTTTGCCGGTCCAATGAGCATCTTCGGATCGTCGGCGTCGGTGTAGACGCGCGGCCCGGGCTCGGCGCTCGAGGCGACGTACCCGAGCGCCTGCAGCCGCTGGCGCGCGTCCGCCGACAGCGTCGTCTTCTCGCTCGCGGATCCTCGGCCGGCGAATCCCGTTGTCGCTGTGCGCAGCAGCGACTGCAGCGTGCGTGCCCGGTCGCCCGCCCGCGCGAACAGATTCGCGGTCTCATGGGGATCCGCCTTCAGATCGTAGAGCTCGGGGATCGGTAGATCGATCAGCTTCTCGTGACCGCTCACCACGCCACCGAGCGGTGCCCAGTTGCGCGTCAGGTTGGCGTCCATCGCTTCGAAGTATGCCGGCGGCGACGCCGTGTCGCCCGCCGCGATCGCGCCGATCACGGACCGTCCTTCGAACTCGTGCGGCGCGGCCATGCCAACGAGGTCCAGCGTCGTCGGCGCGAGGTCGATCAGCCGCACGAGGCCGTCCCATGATTGGCGGCCGATTCGCGATCCGGCCCAGACGATCCACGGCACGCGGAGCGTGACATCGTAGGCGAAGACGCCGTGCGATCGCTCACCGTGATCGCCGAGGCTCTCACCGTGATCCGCCGCGACGACGACGAGCGTCCGATCGAGCTGATGCGCGGCGTCGAGCTCCGCGAGCATGCGGCCGATCATCGCGTCGGTGTACGCGACTTCGGCGTCGTAGGCCGCGTGCTGCGAGGCGTATGGCTCCGGCGCCCGGTACGGCTCGTGGGGATCGTAGAGATGAACCCACGCAAACCATTTCTTATCTGTCGCGGGGCCCCACCCCCGCTCCCCGACTCCCTCGCGCCGTGGCGCTCGGTCGTAACCTTCAGTGGCCGCGCTCGCTTTGGTATCGGACTCGCGCGGCCGCGGTGTCGCAGCCGGTGAGGATTCGGTGCCGTCGACGATCCATCGCGTCGCGGGTTTGATCACATCCTCCGCGCGGCGTTCGGCGCCGTCGGTGTCATCGCCTGCGTGCTTTTCGCCATACCGATCATCGTAGATGTCAAAGCCGCGATTCAGACCGAAGCGCGCGTCGAGGACGAACGCGCCGACGAACGCGCCGGTCCGGTAACCCGCGGCCTTCAGCACCGTCGCGAGCGTCGGCAGTCGGGCGCCGAGTCGAAAGAGCCCGTTCGCGCGGACGCCGTGCACGGGCGGCGAGACGCCCGTCAGCATCGACGCGTGCGAGGGGAGTGTCAGCGGAGCCGCACTGTACGCATGCGTCAATCGCAGCCCTGCCGCAGCCAGCCGATCGAGCGTCGGCGTCAGATCGGCCGGGCCGCCGAACGCGCCGACGCGGTCGCTTCGTAGCGTGTCGATCGTGATCAGCAGGACGTTACAGCCGGCGCATGCGGCAGATCGAATGGCGAGTGACGCGGCGCCGTGCCAAAGCAGCCAGCCCGAGGTCAGCAGCAGCACAACGCCGGCGGCCATCCATTTCTTCATCGCGTTGCATCATGTTACCGAGGTTGGACCAAATTCTTGAATATCGCCGGCTGTGTGGGGAGTTTTCTCCCCGCGAGCGCCCGCAATCCGTTGATGGGCCTTGGCTTCGATGCTAATCTTTCCTTTTCTTTAGCCGTTTTTTTGAAAGTTTTGAGGAGGAGGACGTTCATGAGACGTCGAGGGCTTTCTTTATTTGTCGCCGTGCTGACCGCGTGCCTGCTCGCGTCGACGCACGCGTTCGCGCAAGGTGGTGGCGCCAGTACAACCGGCTCAATCAACGGTAAGGTCGCTGACACCAGCGGCGGCGTACTGCCCGGTGTGACGGTTTCGGCGTCGAGTCCGTCGCTGATGGGCGTGCAGACGTCGGTCACGGACACCGGCGGCAACTATCGATTCCCCGCGCTGCCTCCGGGCACCTACACGGTGACCTTCGAGCTTCCGGGCTTCAACACGCTGAAGCGCGAGAACATCGTGATCGCGATGGGGTTCACGGCCAACGTGAACGCCGAGCTCGCGGTCGCGTCGCTGCAGGAAACCGTGACAGTTACCGGCAATTCGCCGGTCATCGACACCTCCTCGACGCGTGTCCAGCAGAACTTCAAGCTCGAAGCGCTGCAGGAAATCCCGAACTCGCGCGATCTGTGGGCGTTGCTCGCCGTGACGCCGGCCGTCACGATGTCACGCATCGACGTCGGCGGCAACCGCGCAGGCACGCAAACCGGCTACACGGCGTACGGCTTCAGCGGCCAGAACCGCGTCCTCGTGGAAGGCATCAACACGACGGAAGGCACGGCCGGCGCCGGCTTCTACGTCGACTACGGCTCGTTCGAGGAAGTGTTCCTCGGCACGATCGGACAGGGCGCCGAGATGCCGACCCCGGGCGTGCAGAGCCAGATGCTCGGCAAGTCGGGCGGCAACAGGTTCCAGGGCGAGATCTATCAGGACTACGAGCGCAACTCGTGGCAGGCCGCGAACATTCCGGCCAACATCCTCGCGCGCAACATCAAGGAGCACAGCAACGAGCTCCAGAAGTACCGCGACTTCAACCTGAACGTGGGCGGTCCGGTCAAGCAGGACAAGCTGTGGTGGTACTTCTCGTACCGCAACCAGAAGAACTCCGTCGGTCAGCCAAACTTCATCGGCCCGATCGCCGGCACGCTCTTCGACACGAAGCTGTGGAACCCCTCGGGTAAAGCCACTTATCAGATGAACAAGAACAACAAGATGATTGGCTACTATCAGTGGGGCCAGAAGATCCAGCCGAATCGCCTGCCGTCGAACACCAACAGCTACACCGACCTCGGCACGACGCTGAAGCAGATTTCGGGCAGCTGGATTTACAAGGGTGAGTGGAACGGGACGATCAGCAACAACGCGTACGTCGAGGCGCGCTACGGCGTGTTCGGCTACTACTTCCCGCTGCTCGCGAACACCGACACGACCCTTCACGAGATCGTCAACGCGCAACTCGCGCAGTACTTCAATGGCGACCAGAAGGAACAGACCGACCGCCAGCGTCGTCAGGCGACTGGTTCGATGACGTATTTCAAAGACGGTCTGCTCGGCGGCTCGCACAACTTCAAGTTCGGCGGCGAGCTGTTGCTCGAGACCGGCTGGTTCGGCTACACGCAGGCCTATTCGGGCAACGTGCGCGAGAACATCGGGACCAATGGATTGCCGTCAACCGTCATCCTGGCCGCGCCCACCGCGACGCAGGTAGGCTCGCTCGGCGATGGTCCCAAGGGCAACTTGCTGAGCGTCGCCAAGCTGAATACCGTCGACGCGTTCCTCAGCGATCAGTACACCGTCGGTCGCGCCACGTTCAACCTGGGCGTGCGCTTCGATCATTACGACGCGTTCACGCCGGAGCAGACGCAGCTCGCGTACTCCTACGGTCCGCTGAACGTCACCAACGCGTCGTTTCCCGTGCAGCACTACGTGAAGTGGAACTCGGTCGTGCCGCGCGTTGGCGTGAGCTACGACCTGAAGGGCGACGGCAAGACGGTCCTGAAGTTGAACTGGGGCCGCTATAAGTTCAACCCGGGCGTCGGACTCGCCAGCCAGGCGAACCCGAATCAGGATCTGAAAACCGTGACGTACGCGTGGACCGACACGAAAGTCTGTCCGACCTGCATCCCGGGCGACCGCACGTATCAGCCGGGTGAAGAAGGCAACCTCACCGCCAGCGCGCTGTCGAACTCGATCACGGTCGATCCGAACATCAAGCAGCCGGGCTCGACGCAGGCGACCGCGTACCTCGAGCGGCAACTGACCGAGGGCGTCGGCGCGCGCGTCGGATTCGTGTATTACTCGGTCTACGATCAGTTCAACACGTATCAGCCGCTGCGTCCGGCGAGCGCCTACAACGCGCCGTTTGCGTTCAACGACATCGGGGTCGACGGTGTCAGCGGCACGGTGGACGACAAGAGCCTGACGTTCTACGGCATCCCGAGCGCGTTGATCTCGGGTTGCTCCGCGACCGTCACGACGGTCACGCCGACGTGCGCGTACCCGACCAATTCAGTCGTGACCAACGCCCAGCAGAACGGCAAGTACAAGACGGTCGAGTTCTCCGTGAACAAACGTCAGAGCCACAACTACTCGCTCGGCGCCGGCCTCGGGTACACGTGGCAGCATGACTTCCCCGTCACGTTTGCCGCGACGCCCAACGGACCGTTCGACTACGACTACTCGAGCGCGAGCTTCAAGGCCAACGGCATCTACAACGCGCCCTTCGGCATCCTGCTGAGCGGCGTCTACCGGTTCCAGCTCGGCTCGAATTACGCACGTACCATCGGACCATCGGCCACGCAGACCGCCTGCCGGCTCCCGGACGGCACGACGGGTGGCTGCACGTTCGCCTCACAGCGCGCGCAAGGCGGCAGCGCCGGGACCACGGTATTCGCCAACCAGACGGCGGACGCGTACAAGGAATTCCGTCAGGACAACATCTCGGTCATCGACCTCAGGATCGAGAAGACGGTCAGTCTCGGCCGCGGGGCAAAAGTCCGGTTGTTCGGCGATATCTACAACATCGCCAACTTCTACGCAGCCGAGACCATCACCCAGTCGACCGGGTCGGCGTTCCAGATTCCGACGGCGATCCTCGGTCCGCGGACTGGACGCCTCGGATTCCGGTTCATCTGGTAATTCTCTGAGGGCAGGAAGAGCGGGATAGGCAGGATGGGTGAAGACCATGCTGCCTATCCCGTCCTGCCCCTCCCGCCCAGTTTCACCGCGGCGCGACGCCGAAGCCGCGCACGCGCGCGCCGGGAATCCGCACGCCGACCTTCACGTCGGTCGCTTTCGACTGGGTCGGGACGAGATACTCGATCATGATTTCCGTCGCCATGCGATCGGCAATCTGATCGAGCGCGGCGCGATAGGACGCCGCGGTGTAGATCGTCGTGTACTGGCCGCGAGTCTGCTCGACGAGCGAGCGGAGGGCCGCCGGCGGGCCGGAGAGCGGCACGCCGTCGCCGGACCCGCGCGTCGAGCGGTTGGCCCCGTTGACGACGACATGCAGGATCGCGCCGGCGTCGACAATCGGCGAGACGAGCGCGTCGGCGTTCGGGCTCGCGTCGATTGGGCTGGCCGACAGCATCACGATGGCCGAGAACAATGAGCCCGTCGGACGCAGTGTCTGTGCGGCGAGCGCGGCGCCCTGCAGCAGCAGGCTGGCGCCCGTCGAGGCCGCCGGCATCGCGTCCAGCCGCTCCATCAGCTTCGGGCGCTCGTCGTCGAACGTCGTCAGCATCGCGGGAGGATCGCCGAACGTGCCGAGCGCGACGGGACGCTGGCCGATTCGCGCGATGAATTGCGCGGCCGCTCGCTCCATCATCGGCAGGTCGTTGCGCGCGTTGCCGCCGGTGTCAAGCATGACGACGACCGGATAGTCGGCGACGTGGACCGAGAGGATCTCGCGCGCGTTGGCGCCTTCGTGAATGACGAAATCGTCGGCCTCGACGTCGACGATGGGACGGTTGCGCGGATCGACGACCGTCGCGAGCGCGACGCGGCTCGCGCCGACTTGTGGCGAAGCCGACACGAACACGAAAAAGCAACCGCAGAGCACGCAGAGAACGCCGAGCAGGGTTTTTCTGCGAGCTTTGCGCGCTCGGCGGTTGCCTTCGGCCACCCGTGAAAGCACAATACATCGCATTATAGTTAAGGCATCATGCGGTGGCCCTGTACGTACCGTTCGCTCGTCGGCCTGGCGACGCTCGCCTTTCTGACGGCATTGGTACACGCGCACACATTTTCACTTTCTCGCGGGGCCCCACCCCCGCTCGCTGATGCCTCGCCTGCAACGCTCAGAAACGCGTTGCAGGCTGGCATGGCCGCAGGCGCCGCTGCGGGCAATTTGCGACGTCCTGTTCTGGATACGCGCGAGCACGACGGTGCGAGCGCGTCAGCGCGCGACAGCCTTGAGCCGTTGCGAAGCGCGCACGCGCTGAGCAACAGCGGTGGGGGTGGGGTCCCCGCCGCGAGGCAACAACGTGGGGCCCCGCGCCAAGATAAAAATGATGATGGGTATGTCGGCTCTCAGGAGTGTCAGCGCTGTCACGAATCGGCCTATGACACCTGGCGTAAGACCCTCCACGTTCAGATGACGAAGCCGATTGCCGAGGCCCGCGTGGAGGGTGATTTCGGCTTTTCTTACGGCTCGCGGGGCCCCACCCCCGCTCGCGAGCGCTCCGGGCGCGCGAACGCGCCCTCCGCACTGGCCGCAGGCGCTGCAGTTCGGTTCGAGTCGTACGGCCGCGCGTACACGATGGAGACGCGCGACGGCCGGTACTTCATCTCGATCTCGAACAACAAGCGGCCGGCTGAGAAGTTCGAGGTGCACTACACGCTCGGTGCGCGCCGGTTCCAGGGGTATCTCTCGAAGCTGCCTGACGGCCGGATCTACGTGCTGCCGGTGTTCTGGCACAACGAGGCGCGGCGGTGGGTCGATTGGAAAGAGATCACGCCGATCCCCGACGATCCGGATCACGACCTGCGCCAGATCTGGAACATCACCTGCGTGAACTGCCACGCGACGAACCTGGCGAAGAATTTCAATCCGGCCACGAAGACCTACGCGACCACGTGGACCGAAATGGGCATCGGCTGCGAAGCCTGTCACGGTCCGGGCGCGCCTCACATCGCCGTCACGAGCGAGTGGGAGAAGAATCCGGCGAGCAAACCGTCCGAACCGACCTCCGCGCAGCTCCGGATCTTCGCGCCGAAGCAGGCCGACGCGCGGCAGATCTTCGATGCCTGCGGCTACTGCCACGGCAACAAAAACAATGTCTTCTTCGGGTTCAAGCCGGGCGACCGCTACGAGGATTTCGCGCTGCCGTTTCTCATCAGCCAGCCGATTCCCGAGAACGATCCGCAGGGTGATTTCTGGCCCGACGGCCGTCCGAGCCGCTTCAATCGCCCGCAGGCGCTCACGCTCACGGGCTGTTTTCGGAAAGGCCAGGCGACGTGCACGAGCTGTCACCGGATGCACGGATCGACCAACGATCATGCGCTGAAGGTGCCGGTCGAAGCGGACGGCGGCGGCCTCACGCGCCAGAGCGACCGGTTGTGCACGCAGTGTCATGAAGTCGACGCCGCGCACAGCCATCACGATGTCGACTCACAGGGCAGCCGCTGCGTCGCGTGTCACATGAGCGACGTGAACTGGCGATTGATCACACGCCGCCGCGATCACACGTTTCAGCCGCCGGTGCCCGAGATGACGGCCCGCTACGGCGTGCCGAACGCCTGCACGACCTGCCACGAGAACAAGTCGCCGGAGTGGGCAGCATCGACGATGGACGGATGGTACGGCAACCAAGAGCGGCGCCGCGCCGTCGTGCGCATCTCGGACACGATGTACCGCGCCGGCACCGGCGACACCGGCGTGCTGGCGGACGTGGTGCGGCTGGCCGTGGATCGATCGCACGGGACGCTCATTCGCGCCAGCGCCGCGGAGTTCGCCGGACAGTTGCTGATGAAGAAAGCAACCGCCGAGAGCGCGGAGCGCGCAGAGCATAGTCGTGGCTCTGCGGTCTCTGCGAGCTCTGCGGTTGCCTTTCCGAGCATCGTCAACGCGCTCATCGGCGCGGCCGCCGATCCCGAGCCCGCCGTGCGCATCACGGCCGTCCGCGCGCTCAGCTACATTTCACTCGAGAGCGATGCGCGCGTCCCTGCCGTCATCGCGGCGCATCTCACAGACGGCTCCCGCCTCGTCCGTGTCAGCGCGGCCGAGGCGCTGATGGCGTACGGCGTCACCCATCTCGACGGCGCGCGCGGTCAGGCGCTCGCCCGCGCGCAGGACGAGTGGGCCGAGAGTCTCCGCACCTTCAACGACGTCGCCGCGGATCACACGATGCTCGGCCGGCTCGAGGCCGAGCGCGGCCGCAGCGAAGAAGCTGTGAAGGAATTGCGGATCGCGATCGACCTCGATCCCCGCGACGCGCGGCCGCACGTGTACCTCGGGGTACTCGCCGCGCGCGATCGCCGGTACGAGGAAGCGCTGCAGCACTTCAAGACCGCGAAGAGGCTCGACCCGTCGTATCAGAATTTGGATCGTCTCATCGAAGAGGCCTCAAAAGGCGCAATCAAAGGCTATTGACGCTGTTCGTTCGCGGTATTATGACCGGTGGTGGGCTTCAAAGTTTTGTTTGCCCTTCGAGCTCTTGTCGCATCAAAGACGCGCCGCGTATCACAAACACTACAGCCGGCTCGTCCGACTATGCTTGAAGGCTTACTTTACTTATAGTGCCTGACTGCTTGCGGTTTTGATTTTTGCTCTCAGAGGAGGACGGACGACATGACCTGTATGAGCGGTAAACTCGCCGTGGCGCTCGCGACGCTTGTTCTCGCGTTGAGCGTCGCCCCACACGCGTCGGCCCAAGTGTTCACGGGCCGGGTTGATGTGACGGTCGAAGACGCGACAGGCGGCCGGCTGCCTGGCGTCAACGTGGATCTCACCGGCCCGGTCAATCAATCTCAGGTTTCGGACACGCAGGGGCAGGCGCGCTTCCTGAACCTGCCGGTCGGCACCTACACCGTCAAAACAAGCCTGTCGGGATTCAATCCGTACACGAATACCGAAGTCGTCGTCGCGGCTGGCTCGTCGACGCCGCTGAACGTGCGGCTCTCGGTGGCGGGCGCGGCGGAAACCGTCAACGTGACCGCGGCCACACCAATCATCGACACGAAGAGGACCGGCACATCGACGACCATTTCGCTCGAGGAGCTGCAGAACATTCCCTCGGGCCGTGACCCGTGGGTTGTGATGCAGACCGTGCCCGGCATCATCGTGGACCGCGTGAACGTCGGGGGATCGGAATCGGGCCAGCAGTCCGGCTACCAGGCGAAGGGCGCGGCCGGCGGCGACGCGACGTGGAACCTGGACGGCGTGCCGATCACCGACATGGCTGCGACCGGCGCGACCCCGACATACTGGGACTTCGACATGTTCCAGGAGATGAACGTGACGACGGGCGGCTCCGACATGACGAGCCCGACCGGCGGCGTCCATCTCAGCTTCGTCCTGAAGTCCGGGCAGAACACGCCACACGGCTCCACGCGCCTGTACTACGAAAACCAGTCGATGCAGGGCAACAACATGGACGAGACGCTGGCGAGAAATCTGGGCAGCCCGAACGGCAAGGGGAACCGGACGGACAATTACAAGGATTACGGGTTCGAGCTGGGTGGCCCGATCGTGAAGGACAAGCTGTGGGCGTGGGGATCGCTCGGGAAGACCGAGGTCAAGATTCTCACGATCAAGCAGACGCCGGATCGCACGGTGCTGAAGAACCGCGCCTTTAAGGCACAGGGCCAGGCCACCCCGAGCATTCGCGGCAGCTTCACGTACTTCAAAGGCAACAAGGAAAAGTTCGGCCGCAGCGCGGGCCCGACGCGTCCACCGGAAACCACGTGGGATCAGGGCTCGCTCGGCCCGGGCTTCTTCAAAGGCGAGGGCAACTTCGTCGTCGGGAACAACCTGTTCCTCACAGCGCGGGTATCACATTATCCGTGGGGGTTTTTCCTGACTCCTGAAGGTGGGCTGAGCCCGCAAGTGTACAACGACGACGGCGGCGTCTGGCACGGGTCGTACGTCGATTACCGCAGCGAGCGGCCCATGAACACCCTCGCAGGCGACGGCAGCTACTTCGCTGGTAAGCACGAGCTGAAGTTCGGGTTCTCGTGGCGCAAGGTGGAGGTGCATTCGACTTCTGTGTGGTCCGGCAACAAGACGCAGACGTATTGGAATGGCTACCCGAATCTGATTGTTCAAGCCACTGCCGACCTTCCGGCGGACGCCAGCGCGAAGTACCTTGCTGGCTGGATCGGCGACACGATTACGATGGACCGACTCACCGCGAACATCGGAGTCCGGATCGACCGCCAGTCGGACAGCGCACAACAAATGACCTCAGGGGCTGTGACGTTCGCCAACTTCGCGACTTATCTCCCGGCCATCACGGCGCCACCGGTGCCCGACGCGATCGTCTGGAACTCGGTGTCGCCGCGGATTGGCGCCAGCTATGCGCTCGACCAGAGCCACAAAACACAGCTTCGCGGGAGCTACGCGCTCTTTGCGTCGCAGTTGGCGAATGGGTCGTCAGGATTCGTCTCGGTCATGCAGTACCGGTACATCGCGTTCGATGCCGTGGACAGGAACGGCAACAACATCGCGGATCCGAATGAGATCGACTACAACTCGCTCGAGTCCCAGGGCGGGTTCGATCCCAAGAACCCGAGCAAGGTTAGTGAGTCGATCAACAAGCTCGGCGACTACTCGGTTCCGAAGACGCACGAGTTCATCGTTGGCGTCGATCACGAGCTGATGCCGAACTTCGGCGTGAGCGCAGCGTTCACGTACCGCAAGATGGTCGATTTCAACTGGGATCCGCGGATCGGCGTGCGCTCGACGAACTATGTCCAGGCGGGGACGCTGTCGGGCACAGGGTTGCCGGACAGTTCCAGCTATAGCGTGCCGTACTACAGAGTTCCCACCGCGGGCCTCTCGGCAGGAGCGTTGGCTCAAGGCAGAGAACGTATTACCCGCGAGGGGTATCACCAGCGCTTCGTCGGCGTCGAGTTCAGTGCGACCAAACGTCTGTCAAATCGCTGGATGGCCAGGTTTGGGTTCTCGAGCAACAAGCACCAGGAGTTCTTCGACAACCGACAAACGGCGATCCAGG
>MNEX01000320.1:6246-11744 GCA_001917905.1 Acidobacteria bacterium 13_1_40CM_65_14 | reverse complement strand
GCCACTGCGCGGCGAGGCGGCCCCTGGCCGCTCGCTGTCGCTCATCGTCCGCAGCGATGCCGCACTCGGCGCGATCGCGACGTCGCTGCGCGACGATGTCCGCGCCCTCGATCCCGATCTGCCGCTGCATTACGTCCAACCGATGACGACCATCGTCGCGCAGACGCGCTATTCGCTGCGCATGATCGGCTCGCTCTTCGGACTGCTCGCCGTCATCGGCGTCGTGCTGGCGTCGGTCGGGCTGTCGGCGCTGACGGCGCACGGCGTCGCGGAGCGCACGCAGGAAATCGGCGTGCGGATGGCGCTCGGCGCGCAACGGCGTCAAGTGGTTTGGTTGTTTCTGCGGCGCACGCTGACACAGCTCGCGATTGGCCTCACGCTCGGACTGGGCGGCGCGCTGTCGGTCGGCAAGCTGATTGAGCGGTCTCTCGTGCAGACCGGCCCGCGCGATCCGCTGACGCTGATGCTGATCTGTCTGTTCCTCGTCATCGTGGCGATGACCGCGGCGCTGATTCCCGCACGCCGCGCCGCGCGCGTCGATCCCATGGTCGCGTTGAGATATGAGTGACGCCGTTCGGGACGGCCTAAAGGCCGTCCCCTACCAATTCTGGTGGCGAGCACACAGTGCCGGTAGGGGACGGCCTTCAGGCCGTCCCGCGTGAGCTCCGTAGGGGCCGGTCTTCAGACCGGTCTAGCGTGAGGTCGTGATGCGCGAGCTTCTTCGGCGCGTCTGGTATCTGATTCGTCAACGGCAGTTCGAAGCCGAGCTCGCCGAGGAGATGGAGTTTCATCGCGCGATGAGCAACGGACGCGATTTCGGCAACGCGACGCTCGCGCGCGAAGACAGCCGCGCTGTCTGGATCTGGCCGTGGCTCGAGAGCCTCTGGCAGGACGGCGCGTACGCCTGCCGCAATCTGCGGCGGCAGCCCGGATTCACCGCGGTCGTGCTCCTCGTGCTGGCCACCGTCATCGGCTTGCACGCAACGCTCGTCACCGTCCTCGCCGGCGTGATGCTGCGGCCGTGGCCCGGCATCAAGGATCCTGGGCGCGTCGTGGCGCTCTACCTGCGCAACGCACAGGGTCAGCCGCGTCCGGGCCCGTCGTTCGCGATCGCGGACGTCCGCGATCTGGCGCCGGGCGCGGCGTCGTTCGAGGCCGTCGCGGCGATGGCTTCCAGCGAAGTGCGCGTGGGGTCGGGCGACGCGGTCCGCTCCGCCGGCGCGCTGTTCGTCAGCGGCAATTTCTTCGAGCTTCTGGGCATCGACATGGCGCGCGGGCGAGGCTTTGCCGCGAACGAGGATCGGATGGGTGATCCGCGCGCGGTCACCGTTCTCAGCTACGACTTCTGGCAAAGCCGCTTCGGCGGCGACCAGGCCATTGTCGGTCAGGCCGTTCGCCTGAACGACGTCATCTTCACGATCGTCGGCGTGTCGTCGCGCGAGTTCGGTGGATCGGAACCGGCGTACGGCAAAAGCGTCTTCCTGCCGGTTGCGGCGCTGGCGTTGGTGCACGCAGACGATCCGTCGCCATCAGGTCTGGCCGACAAGTCGGACTTCTACCGTGCAGACGTGGTTGCTCGTCTGGCTCGCGGTGTCTCGCGCCGGCAGGCGCAGGCGGAGCTCGACCTCCTGAGCCGCGACTACGCGGCGCCCGACGGGACGAAACCTCGCGGCTCGATCGTCACCGACACGGCGTTCTTCTCGCATCCCGGCCGGATGACGCCGAACGGCCCGCTCGTCGCCGCCGCGCTCGTGTCAGCCGGCCTGCTTCTGGTGTGGCTGCTGGCGTGCGCGAACATCGGCAACCTGATGCTCGCGCGCGCCGCCGCGCGGACTCGTGAGATCGGCATCCGCTTGTCACTCGGCGCGAGCCGTCCCCGCATCGTCCGTCAACTGCTCACGGAGGGATTCGTCCTCGCACTCGCCGCCGGAACGCTCGGCGTCGCGGTGGCGTATGAGCTGCCGTTCGTGATTCTGCGCGTCATGGGAGGAGCGACGGCGTCGTTTCCGTTTCGCGTCGCTGTCGACGGCGTGGTGGTCGGATACGCCGTGCTGATCGCGGCTCTGTCGTCGCTCGCCTTCGGACTTGCGCCGGCACTGCATGCGACGCGCGCCGACGTCGCACATGCACTCGCCGAACGCGAAGGACTGCCGGCCTGGCGCTTCCCTCTTCGTGGCGTTCTGCTGGGGATTCAGGTCGCTGTCAGCGTGGTGCTGCTCGTCAGCGCCGGTCTGCTCGTGCGGGCTGTGCAACACCAGTCCACGGCGTTCGACCCCGGTTTCTCCGTCAACGATGTGAGCGTCGTCTCGTTCGAATTGCCACCCGGCGGCTACGACGACGCGCGGACGCACGCCTTTGTGACCGGCATGACCGCAGCGCTTCGCGCGCTGCCTTCCGGAGCGATTGACGCGTCTGGATTCACATCGGCTGAGCCGTCTTTTCTACGCCGCGGGTTTCACACATTCTTTCGTCTGCCAGGCGAGCCGCCGGAGCAGGGCAAACCGATCATGTTCTCCGACGTGTCGCCGGGATACTTCAATGTGCTGCAGATTCCGATCGTCGCCGGCCGCGATTTCGAGCCCGCCGACCAGGGCCGTCCGGTCGCGTTGATCAACGAAGCGATGGCGCGCGAGTACTGGCCGCACGACAACCCGATCGGCAAGACGTTCGTGAAGAGCGGCGGCGGTCTCATCCGCCGCGGCGCCGGACCTCCGCCTTCTGAAGTGCGTGAAATCATCGGCGTCGTCAAGAACGCGCACACGAACAGCCTGTATGAATTCGTGCCGATGTTCTATCAGGTGTTGAGCGCCGGCCGCCCGATGCCGAAGCTCGTCGTCCGCACGAGCGGGCCGGTGCCCTCGAGCGAGATCGCGCGCCTGGCGCAGCGGCTCGATTCGAATGTGCGCACGCAGACGATCGCGCTCGCGGCGACGCTCGAGGAGCGGATGCAGGAGACGAAAACCGGTCCAATACTGGCGGGCGTCCTCGGCGCGTGCGCGCTTGCGCTGGCCACTGTCGGTATGTTCGGCGTGTTCGCGTACGCCGTACGGCAGCGGACCCGCGAGATCGGGATCCGCATGGCGCTCGGCGCGCAGCCGGCGGCCGTGGTGCGCCTCGTACTCGCCGGTCATTCCCGCGCGGTGGTCGGCGGTTTGGGCGTCGGACTCCTGGGCGGCACGGCCGCGTCGTTGATCCTGCGCAGCCGTCTCCACGGCATCAGCCCGTTCGATCCCGTCGCCTATCTCGGCGTCGCCGCGATTCTCACGGTCGCCGGCCTCGCGGCCAGCTATGTGCCTGCCCGGCGCGCCACGCGCGTCGATCCGGTCGTCGCGCTGCGCTACGAATGACGCGACAAATGAAAAGTCTGAAGTCTGAAGTGTAAGGATTCGGGCCGAATTTCGAAAGTCAGACTTCAAGCTTCAGCCTTCAAACTTCAGACTTCAAACTTCAGACCTCATTGGCATTGCCCGTTGCACCTGGCCCTGATGACGAGCGTCACCGATGTCGTGCGGGTCAGCGCGCCGGCCGTCCCCGTGATCGTCACCGGATACGTGCCCACGGCCGTCGACCGCGCCGTGGTCACCGTCAACGTCGATGAGGTACCGGTCGCCGGGTTCGGCGCGAATGAACCCACCGCTCCCGCCGGCAGTCCGCTCACCGACAAATCCACGCTGCCGGCAAAACCGCCGCTCCTCGTGATCGTCACGGTATACGTCGTGCTCGTTCCTCGTCTGATCGTGTGCGACGCAGGCGACGCGGATAGCGTGAAGTCCGCCGTGGCCGGCGCGTTGACGACCAGCGTCACGGTCGCCGAGTGTGTGAGCGTGCCGCTCGTGCCTGTGATGGTGATCTGATAATTGCCCGCAGGAGTCGTCGCCGTAGTCGTGACGGTCATTGTCGACGAGCCCGACGTGGTGACCGAGGCCGGATTGAAGCTCGGGATTGCGCCAATCGGCAATCCGCTCGCACTGAAGATCACCGCGCCGCTGAATCCGCCCGACGGCGTGACCGTCGCGGTGTACGTCGTGCTCGCCCCCTGGACGACGGTCTGCGAGGCCGGCGTGGCGGAGACCGAGAAGTCCGGTGTCGCGGGCGCGCTGCAGGCGCGAATCGCCTTGTTGACGTTGAGACGGCCATTCGTGAGGACCCGGCCTGTCAGCGACCCGAGCGTATCGACGTTGTTCAACAGATTGGCCTTCACGCCTGCCGTGTCGAGCGAGCACGCGGAGAGCACGAGCGCCGCCGCACCCGCGACGTGAGGCGTTGCCATCGAGGTGCCGCTGAAATAGCTGTACGTGTTGTTGCGCGTCGTCGACAACACGTCGACGCCGGGCGCTCCGAGGTCAACCGTCGTCGCGCCGAAATTGGAGAAGCTCGCCAGCATGTCGTTGTTGTCGGTGGCGGCGACCGCGACCACGTTCGGCGCGTTGTACGTCGCCGGGTAGAACGGTGTGATGTCGTTGTTCGCACCGTTGTTTCCGGCTGCCGCGACGAACAGCATGCCGTTGGCATTCGCTTTGTTGATCTCGTCGAGCAGCGCCCGCGAGAACCCGCCGCCACCCCAACTGTTGGAGAGAACGCGGACGTTGGCGTTGGCGCCAAAGATCGCCTTGGCTTGAATGGCGAACTCGATCGCGTTGATGGCGCCGGCGGTCGAGCCGCTCCCGCTGGCGTCGAGGAACTTCGCGCCCATGATGCTTGCGAGCCAGTTGACTCCGACGACGCCGACCGCGTTATTGCCGGTGGCGCCAATCGTGCCCGACGTATGCGACCCGTGGTTGTTGTCGTCGAGCGGATTGCACGTGTTGTTGATGGCGTTGAAGCCGTGCGTGCCGGCGGCGCATGTAATCAAGAGTCCGCCGATGTTCACCGTGAACGCGGCGGGAGCGGACCAGACATTGGCAGCGAGATCCGGATGGTTGTAGTCGATGCCGGTATCGACGACGCCGACGACGGTGGAGCGGGAGCCGGTGGAGACATCCCATGCCCCGGTCGCCTTGATGTCCGCGCCAATCGTGCCGGCCGGACTGCCGAAACACGACGCACCGCAACCGATGTTCTGGCCGGTGTTGTTCAATCCCCATAGCGACAGGAATCGCGGATCGTCTGGAACAGCAAGCGCATGAACGATGTAGTTCGGTTCGGCGTACGCGACGCGGGCATCGGTCCGCAGGAATCCGAGCAGTGTCTGGGTGTCGTAACTGCGCGAATGAATCCGCCGGACGCCAACGCTTCCGACTTGCTGGTGTTGGTCGGCGTCAATCTGGTTGTCGAGCTGTTGCCGGTCGGCGTCGTCGAGCGTTGCGCGAAACTTGACGAGGACCTCTCCGGCGACCGCCTCGGCGCCGTTGATGCGGACCGTCGCGCGCGAGCCGCGGTCTTGCGTCGCCACCGGCCTGGTGAGCGCAAGCGCAGCGGCCAACCCTCCGAAGACGACGATTGCACCTGGTGAGCGCCGAACCCTTCGGGATGTCATGGCGGATCTCCCTTTTGCCGCA
>MNEX01000320.1:0-6175 GCA_001917905.1 Acidobacteria bacterium 13_1_40CM_65_14 | reverse complement strand
GGGCCGTGGCGGCGGCCACGGTGTCTAAATGACCGACAGAGACACCCGATGCGACACTTTGTCTCACGCCTGGCCATGTCGATCGCTCTGCATTCGAGAGCCGTGGAGCAATAGACGTGCCCTTTCAAGACGCGTCGCGGGACATCGCCTACGCGTTGCGCAACATGCGGCGGCAGCCCGCCTTTGCTGCGGTGGCGATTCTCACGCTCACGTTGGGGATCGGTGCGAACGTCGCGATTTTTTCTGTCGCGAACGCCGTGCTGCTGCGGCCGCTCAAGACGCCCGGGGCGGCCACACTCGTTCGATTCGTGACGAGTACCGGCAGCGCCTCGACCTCGATGACCGGCGCCCAAGTGTTCGATATCTGGCGACACCAGACGTCGGTGTTCGAGGATGTGTCCGCCCACCGCCTCGAGCTCGTGAATCTGACGGGCGGGACCGAGGCCGAGCACATCCCCGTCGCGCGCGTCACGGCGGAGTTCTTCCGGCTGTTCCGCGCACCGCTGCTCCACGGTCGCACGTTTACGGCCGACGAGGATCGGCCCAACGGACGTCTTGTCGTGATCCTGAGCCACGGTTTGTGGAGTCGGCGGTTCGGCGGCGATCCGCGGATTGTGGGCCAGACAATCTCGCTCGGCAGCGTTCCGCACGTCGTCGTCGGCATTCTCGGTCCTGATTTCGACGCCGAGCAATTCGATCCACATCCCGACGTGTGGGTGCCGTTTCAAATCGAACCGCAGCGAATCGACGCAGGTGATTTGTTCATGGTGACCGGTCGACTCAAATCCGGAGTGACGCTCGCGATGGCGAACGCGCAATTGGCGGTCGTTGCCGCAGAGTACTTCCGGAATGCTGGCCGTCGTTCAAATGTTCAGATGATGTGGATCGTCCAGCCGTTGCAGGATGCGATGGTCGGCGACATCCGATCCTCTCTCAACCTGCTTCTCGCGGCGGTCGGTCTGCTGCTGCTCATCGCCTGCGCGAACGTCGCCAACCTGCTGCTGGTTCGCGCCGATGTCAGAAAACGCGAGATGGCGATCCGGGCCGCCATCGGTGCCGGCCGCGGACGTCTCGTTCGCCAGCTGCTCACCGAAAGCGTCGTGCTGTCGCTGATCGGCGGCGGCGTGGGTCTGATGATGGGTACGATCGCCATTCGGATCCTTCTGGCGGCGTATCCCGAAACCAACCCGTTCACCATCGGTGACGCGGCCCTCATTCCTCGAATCGGCGCGGACGGATCCGCGGTCAATGTCGATTGGCGCGTGATGACGTTCACGGTTGTGACGTCGATCGTGACCGGCATCGTGTTTGGACTGCTGCCAGGGCTTCAAGCCGCGCGCACGGATCTGTACATCGCGTTGAAACAGAGCGGCATGGCCGCGGTCTCGGGGTTTGGCCGGAACAAGGGCCGCGCCGCACTGGTGGTCATCGAGATCGCGCTCGCGCTGATGCTCGTCGTCGGCGCGGCGCTGCTGATTCGGACGTCGCTGGCATTACGCGCGGTGCGGCCCGGATTCGACCCACACAACGTGTTGACGTTGCGCATGTCGGTCACCTCGACGCGCTTCGAGACGCGCGACGGAATCGGTGAGCTCACACGCGACGGCATCCAGCGGATTCGCGCCTTGCCGGGCGTCACGTCCGCGAGCACGACGTGTTGCATGCCGCTCGAGACCGTGTGGCAGCTTCCGTTTGTCGTCGCCGGCAGGCCGGCGAGCGGACTGACGCGGGTCCGCAACCTGGCCTTCCATGGCTTCGGTGGTTGGACGTTCGTCTCGCCTGGTTACTTCGATGTGTTCGACATTCCACTCCTGCGGGGTCGAGATTTCACCGACCGCGACAATGCCGGAGCGCCAGGCGTCGTGATCATCAACCAGGAGATGGCGCGCCGCTTCTGGCCGACGGGCGATCCACTGAATGACCGCCTCATCGTCGGGCGGGGCATGCGTCCCGAATACGATCAAGATCCCGTCCGGCAAATCATCGGCATCGTCGGCAACGTGCGCGACACCGGACTCACTCAGGCTCCGAGACCGGCCATGTACGTGCCGGCGGCACAAGTTCCAGACGGCGTGACCGCGCTCAACGTTCGGCTGTTGCCGATCGTCTGGATCGTGCGGACCGCGACCGACCCGTACTCGCTCAGCGCGCCAATCCAGACGGAGCTGCGGCGGGCGAGCGGTGGCTTACCCGTCGCGCGCGTTCGTTCGATGGACGATGTCGTGGCGGAATCGATCGCTCGCGCACGCTTCGACATGTGGCTGATGACGATCTTCGGCTGCTGTGCGCTTCTGCTGGCGGCGATCGGCGTGTACGGCTTGATCGCCTATTCGGTTCAGCAGCGCACGGCGGAGATCGGCATTCGCATGGCGCTCGGCGCCGATTCGCGCGCGGTGCGCAGGATGGTGCTCGGTCAAGGCATGAGTCTCGCGATGGCCGGGATCGCGCTCGGTCTGGCGTCAGCGTTTGGTCTCGCGCGGCTGCTTGCCGGGTTTCTCTTCGGCGTCACGCCGAGAGATCCCGCCGTGTTCATCGCCGTCCCTCTCGTTCTGAGCAGCGTCGCGCTCGTCGCGGTATGGCTCCCCGCGCGTCACGCCACGCGGATCAGCCCGATGACTGCGCTGCGAAGTGAGTAGGTGCGACATGCGTGAGTCGCCGAAACGGTTGATAAAAACAAACACGGAGGAACAGAGGAACGGAGCGCCTCGGGTTCGACGCGCGGCGCGTAGCGCCGTCCCGCAGCGAAAAGCGCTCGCGCGCGAGTCGCGCGCCGATTCAGACGCGACTCGCGCACGAGCGCTTTCCGTTGCGTGCTGGGCCGGCTTCGCCGGCCCACGCGTCGAACCCGATCGGCGTCTCCTCTCCGTTTCGGCTCCGTTTCTCCGTTTCTCCGTTTGTGAAACCGTTACCTCCTTCACCTCCGTTGCCGAAGAACCGAGGAACCGAGGACAGCTCTGATGCAGAACCTTACGCGCGACGTTCGCCAAGCCGTTCGCCTGTTGTTCAAGGACCGCCGCTTCACGATCCTCGCGGTGACGGTGCTGGGTCTCGGCATCGGCGTGAACAACACGCAGTTCATCCTCGTGAACGCCATCTGCATCCGAGGCTTGCCGATCGAGCGCGTCGATCGGGTCGTGTGGTTCGGCGCGCGCGACTCGCGCGATCGGGATCTGGCGCTGTCGTATCGCGAGCTCGAGGAGGCGCGCGCGTCGATCGGCACACCGGTGGCGTCCGGCTTCAGCCGGACCTCACCAACCTTTGAGGGCATCGCGGCGTTCGCGAGCGCGCCGATGGTCGTCGGCGACGAAGGACGCGCACCCGATCGCGCGCTGGGACTCTACATCTCAGCCAACGCATTCAGGCTGCTCCGCGAGAAGGCTGCGCTCGGCCGCGACCTCGAGCCGGACGACGATCGCGCCGGCGCGCCAGCTGTTGTTGTCCTCGGAAGCGGTCTCTGGAAAGCCCGCTACGGCGGCGATCCGGCCATCGTCGGCCGGATCGTCCGCATCGACGGCACGCCGTCGACGATCGTCGGCGTCATGCGCGACGATTTCAGATTCCCGAGCAACACCGAGCTGTGGCGGCCGCTGTCGCTGATGCCCGGGTTGACGACGGAGCGGCGAACGGCGCGCGCGCTCAGCGTGTTCGGACGGCTGGCCGACGGCGTCACGCTGGCCGACGTCCGCGGACGGCTCGGCACGCTGTCGGCGAAGCTGTCGCACGACTATTCGGAAACCAATCAGGGCATCCGGCTGACCGCGGTCCCCATCAACGAGCGGTTCAACGGACGGATCACGGATCAGGTGTGGATCATCTTCGTCACCGTCGGCTTCGTCGTGCTGCTGGTGGCCTGCGCGAACGTCGCGAACCTGCTGCTCATGCGGTCGGTGACGCGCGGGCACGAGATGGCGATTCGAGCGTCGCTCGGCGCGTCGCGACGGCAGCTCGTCCGACAACTGCTCATCGAGAGCGCGGCGCTCGCGGCGTGCGGCGGCGTGCTGGGCCTCGGGCTGTCGCTCGCCGGCGTGCGGCTCCTCTCGAGCGCGATTCCGGCAAACACGCTGGCCTACTGGATCACGTTCACGATGGACGCCCGTGCATTTGCCGTCCTCTCCGCGGTGTGCCTCGGCACCGTATTCGTCTTCGGCCTGGCGCCGGCGATTCACGTCTCGAAGACGGACGTGAATCAGGTGATGAAGGAAGGAGGACGCACCGGGACGCACGGGTTGCGTGCGCGCCGATGGACGACCGCGTTTCTGACCGTGGAGTTTGCGCTGTCGATGTTGTTGCTCACGGCCCTCGTGACGAACGGGCGCCTGTCGCGATCGGCAGAGCGCGCCGAGCTGGCCTTCGATCCCTCGAACGCGATCACCACGTCGATCACGCTGCCGCCGACGAAGTACCGCACGCCGGATCAACGCCTCGCGTTCTATCGGCAGCTTCACGACAAGCTCGCGGCGATACCGGGTATTACGTTCGCCGCGGTGGCCACCGCGCTGCCGCTCGGCGGCGCGAGCACGAGACAGCTGGCGATCGACGGGCGCGCACCGGCCGCGGGCGAGATCGCGCCGAACGTTTGGACTGTGACCATAAGCCCAACGTATTTTTCCGCAATCGGTCTGCAAATGTTGCGCGGCCGCGCATTCGGCGAGACCGACGGCGCCAACGGATCCGAGGCGGCGATTGTCAATCAGCGGCTGGTGCAGATGTTCTTTCCGAGTCAGGACGCCATCGGCCGCCGCATCAGGATGATCGATGCCGGCGCAGCCGGATCGCCCGCGCCGTGGCTGACGATCGTCGGCGTGTCGCCGACCGTGCGCCAGCGTTCGCTACCCGATCCAGATCCGGTGGTCTACCTGCCGCTGCGAGCGGCGACGCCGGCGGCCGCCTCGGTCATCGTCCGCACGCCGGCGCAATCGGCGTCGATGGCGCCGATGCTCCGCGACGCCGTACGCGCGATCGACGCCGACCTGCCGCTGTATCGCATCATGTCGCTGGAGCAGGCGCTGCGTGAGTCACAGTGGAATGCGCGCGTCTCGGACATGATTGCGACGAGCATCTCGCTCATCGCCGTTCTGCTCGCGGCGATCGGGTTGTACGCCGTCACGACCCATGCCGTTGCGCAGCGCGCGCAGGAGATCGGCGTTCGAATGGCGCTCGGCGCCCGGCCTCAGCACGTCGTCGCGATCGTCGGCCGCCGCGTGATGACGCAGCTCGTCTTCGGCCTCGCGGCCGGCATTGCGTGTACGTTCGCGTGGGGGCGGCTGTTCAGCGAGGCCGGTGGAGGAGCAGCCGGCCTCCGGATGACCGATCTGGTGAATCTTGCCGCCTCGTCTGCGGTCCTCGTCCTCGTCTCGATGATCGCCGCGATCGCGCCGGCCTGGCGCGCCGCTCACCTCGATCCAGTCCTCGCCCTGCGGTACGAGTGAAACAATTCGGTCGCGCCGGTGTCTACCTTCATATATGGGAATCCTTCGCGCGCTGTTCGCGCTCGTTGCCGTCGTCCTCTCCATCGCCTGCGGACCCGTCGTCGATCTGACGCGCGGGCTGCAAGTCGAGAGCGTCTCGACCGGCTGGTACGAAGCGGTCGCCACCGACACGCAAATCAAGCTCGTCCCCGCCGTATCCTTCAAACTGAAGAACCTGTCCGATCAGAAACTCGGCACGCTGCAGGTGAACGCGGTCTTCAAGCGGATCGATGAGGATCACGAGTGGGCCAGCGGATTCGTGACGGCGGCGGGATCGGACGGTCTGTCGCCGGGCGCCGCGACCAACACGCTGTTTGTCCCCTCGCCGCTCGGCTACACGGGGACCGAATCGCGGTTCGAGATGTTGCAGAACTCGCACTTCGTCGATGCGAAGGTGCAAGTCTTCGCGAAGTACGCGTCGACCAATTGGGTGCCGGTCGGCGAGTATCCGATCGACCGTCAGCTCATCGAGCGGCAGTAGCGCAACGCCCCGGCACGGTCCACGAGCTGAACGATATCCCAGCAGCTCAGGTCGTCCTTTTTGCAACGATCGGGTCATGCACACCAAAACTCTCACCCTTCCGGAGCTCGGATTCATCGTTGCGACGCGTGCGGCGCTCGGAGCAGGTGTCGCGTTGCTCCTCGGCGAGAAGCTGAGCGCTTCCGCGCGTCGAGCGGTCGGCCTCACGCTCGCCGGAATCGGCGCG
>MNEX01000273.1 GCA_001917905.1 Acidobacteria bacterium 13_1_40CM_65_14 | reverse complement strand
TACTCCACGCACGCGCACAATCACGCGGAGCAGACTCTCGTCGCGCGCGATGCTGCACGCAAACAGAAAGCCTGAATTGGGTAATCGGGTAATTGGGTAATCGGGTTAATCGGGTAATGTAATTGATTGGAGATTGCTCCCGACAGCCCGTTACGGCGCCGCGATTGACGTCAACGCGAGTTACCTCCTTCCTTCCGGCGCGCTGTTCCGTACGACGCCGAGAAGATTGCGCATAGCTCCTTCGCTTCCTGCAGAAGGTCGGCGAGCTTGGTTTGCGAGATGAGCTTCGCGGCTTCAATGCATTCCAGCCACCCGAGGGTTTCGTCGCTTTCCTCAGCGACCACACCTATCTTCGCGGTGTACTCGGCGTGCGACCGGCCACGACACGCCGCGCGATAGTTGAACGCAACTGACGTTGACGATTTCGCCAGCTGGCGGCGAACGGTAGGACCCGGTTCCTCGTACGGCAACTGCTTAATCAGGGCGCATACATCGAGCGCAAACTTCATCGACCGTGCTTTTAGGAGTTCGGCTTCTTCGCCCATAGCCGCGCTCCATCGCACGATCGATGCCGCCCGATTACCCGATTACCCGATTATTCAATTACCCAATTCAGTACAGTAGACACCGTTCGCGGACCTTCATGAACGCATCGACCGACGGCTGCCACGATCGCGCGATTTCCTGCGCGGGGACACCTGATTCGATCTGTTCCCGCAACTCCGATGATCCCGCCAGCACGTCGAACGGATTTTTTTCCAGCTCGTACTCGTACGGCGGATCCTTCCATCTGAACTGATCCGGACCACCGGCGCGGAACGCTTCGATCAGCGCGACGGCCGCTTCGACCGGCCGGAACGTCTGACGGTCGAGCGGGTGGATCTGGACGCCGGCGCACGCCTTGCCCGCGTGTTTGTGGAACGTCGGCTCGAAGACGACGGGGCGGAAGAAGACACCGGGCAGCTCGCGCCGGTTCATGGCGTCCGCAAACCGTTCCGCGACAATCCACGGCGCGCCGACCAGCTCGAACGGGCGCGTCGTGCCGCGCGCCTCCGACACGTTCGTCCCTTCGAAGAGCACGGTGCCCGGATAGACGACGGTCGTGTCGAAGGTCGGGATGTTGGGCGACGACATGATCCACGTGAGATCGGTCGCATCGAAGTACATGTCTCGACGCCAGCCGTCCATCTTCACCACATCGAGATCGGCGCCGATGCCGAAATGCTCGTTGAACAGACGCGCGACTTCGGCGATCGTCAGGCCGTGGCGCATCGGGATCGGATACATCCCGACGAACGACTCCCAGCCTTTGACGAGCACCGGTCCCTCGACCTGCGCGCCGCCGACCGGATTCGGTCGATCGCACACGATGACCTTCAGCCCCTGCTTGCGCGCGGCCTTCAAGCAGTTCGCCATCGTGTAGATATAGGTGTAAATGCGGACGCCGACGTCCTGCAGATCGATGACGAGCAGGTCGAGATCCTTCAGCATCGCCGGCGTCGGCTCGCGCGTCTCGCTGTAGAGCGAGTAGATCGGCACGCGACGGATCTCGTCGTGCACATGCGCGGTTTCGATCATGTTGTCCTGCACGTCGGACCGGAACCCGTGCTGCGGCCCAAAGATCGCCGCCAGCGTCGCCTTCGGATGCGCCGCAAGGCGATCGACAATGTGGCGCAGCTCGTGGTCGACGGAGGCGGGATTGCAGACGACGCCGACGCGTTTGCCGTCGAGCTGGGTGGAAGTCAGAAGACGTTCGGATCCGAGCTGGACGATCACGACGCCGATTATTCCACACCGTGATGTGGGCATTTCTCGCTGTCACCGTCCAGCGTAACGGTGAGCGCCGCCGCGACGACCATTGATTTCGTCGCGCAGGGGAGCGCCGGCTGCCTGGACAACTTCAACCGGACGACTGACGTTCTCGACGTGCCGTTTCAAAGCATCGGCTAGACGGGGCAGAACACCGTGCGCATCGGCGTGCCGCAGAACCCGGGCAGCTCATCCCGCACCGAGATGTTGAAGATGGAAGCGCGCGGGTCCAATGCCCTGCGGACGCTCGTCGCGACTGCCGCGGTGACCCAATCGGGCACGCCGTAACCGCTTGGCTTGCTTGTCATCGACCGCTTTGAGTAGACTACCGGCCTTTGGTGGTCAGCCCCGCCTGCTTCGCCTGCGCAGAGAGTCGATCGAGCCTCAAGCCTGACTCGCTCCCTCCGAGTGATTGCTTAGCGACGTGCCGCCACCGTCAGGAGTAGGAGAGCGTATGGGTCGCAGGCTTTACGTGGGCAATCTGCCGTACACGACCGGCGAAGCGGAGCTTCAGGAGCTATTCAGTAAAGCGGGGACCGTCGAATCGGTGCGCGTGATGCGCGACGCGGCGACCGGCCGCGCCCGCGGGTTCGCGTTCGTCGAGATGGCGACCGACGAGGAAGCGCAGAAGGCAGCGGCCGAGTTCAATCAGTATCAGATGGGCGGCCGCGCGCTGACGGTCAACGAAGCCCGGCCCAAGCCCGAAGGCGGATTCGGCGGCGGCGGCGGCGGCGGGTACGGCGGCAATCGGGGCGGCGGAGGCGGCGGACGTCGCGAGCCGCGCTGGTAACGCTGGCGCGCGAGGAGAGCGAAGCGCCGCAGCGCGAGCGAGCCGACACTGGCGGCGAGCATAGGACAACGATGAAAAACTGGGCGAAAGGCGATCGGGTCACGCAGCCGACGTACGGGCCTGGCACGCTCGTCGAGGGCAACGAGCACCACACCGTGATCGATTTCGACGAGCATGGCCGCCGCGTGTTCGCCACGCGGCTCGTCACGCTCCAAGCCACCAACGAGCCGGCGCCGGCCAAGACTCCGAGGAAGCGCGCGGTCAAGAAAAAGAAGGAGTCTTGAACTTCGAACTCAGAACTAAGAACTCAGAACTTGGGCTCGAGCTCCGGTTCAAGTTCTGAGTTCCAGTTGTGAGCTCCAGTTGTGAGTTCTGAGTTCTTAGTTCTGAGTTCTTAGTTCATGATGTCGCTGCGGAAGCAGCGACATCAGCGTCGGCACGAACACCAGCGTAATAATCGTCGACACTGACAGCCCGCCGATCACCGCGATCGCCAGCGGCTTCTGCAGCTCCGCTCCCGCGCCGAGGCCCAGCGCCAGCGGCAGCAATCCAAACAGCGTACAGAGCGTCGTCATCAGAATCGGCCGGAGCCGGATGGCCCCGGCGCGCACCAGCGCTTCGCGCCACTCGACGCCGCGCTCGCCGAGCCGATCGGCGTAGTCGATCAGGATGATTCCGTTTTTGACGATGAGCCCGATCAGCAGAATCAGGCCCATGAACGACGACACGTTCAGCGGCGTGCCGGTCAGCAGCAGCAGGCCGAACGCCCCGACGAGCGACAGCGGCGCGGCCGACATGATCACCATGGCCGCCGTGAAGCGGCGGAACTGGGCGACCAGCAGCCCGAAGACGAGCAGCACCGCGATCGTCAGCACCACGAGCAGCGACCGAAACGACTCCTGCTGCGTTTCGTACTGCCCACCGATCTGGGTCGTGTAGCCAACCGGCATCCGCTCGGACGCGAGAATCTGCTTCACGTCCGCGACCGCGCTCCCCATGTCGCGCCCTTCGAGACGCGCCGTCACCGGGACCATCTGCTTCAGATCTTCGCGATGGAGCTGCGCGGCGCCCTCGACCGCTGCGATGTCGGCAGTCGCCGACAGCGGTACCACCAGCCCCGTGGGCGTGACGAGTGGATACTCGCGGATCCAGTCAGGGTTGAAGCGGTACGCGTCCGGGTAGCGGATGCGCAGATCGACCAGGCGATCCGCGCGGCGAACCTCGGTGGCGACGTCGCCGAGCAAACCGTCGGCGAGCTGCGTCGACACGGCCTGAGTCGTGAAGCCTGCCTTCGCCGCGCGCGTCGGATCGATGCGGACTTCGAGCTCGGGATTGCCGCGCCGCGGCTCGACGAGATCGACGACGCCCGGAACGTCCTTCAATTTGTTCGCGATGCGCGAGGAGAGACCGAGCAAGGTGTTGATGTCGTCGCCAAAAATCTTGACCTCGATCGGCTCAGGCACGCCCTGCAAGTCGCCGAGCATGTCCTGGAGCAGCTGGACGAACTCGATGAGGACGCCGGGATTCTCTTCGGCGAACTTCGCGCGCTGCTCGGAGATGATCTCCTCGGCGTCCTTGTCGCGCTGATTCCGAGGCTTCAGACGCACGAGGATGTCCCCGCGATTCTGCTCGGTCGCGAACATCCCCATCTCGGTGCCCGTGCGCCGCGTGAAGCCGGCGATTTCGGGCGTCTTCTCGAGCACCGCTTCGATCCGCCGCACCATCTTGTCGGTTTCCGGCAGCGATGTGCCCTGGGGCGTCCAGTAGTCGATGACGTACCCGCCCTCGTCCATCTCCGGAAGAAAGCCGGTCTCGAGCTGGAAGTACAGAAATCCGCCGACGGCGGCGACGACGATCGTGACCGCGATGACCCAGATGGGACGCGCGATCGCGCGCCGGATGAACGCCTCGTATCGCCGTCCCAGCCAGCCGAGTTGTCGATCGTCGACGTGATGCTCGGTTCCGTCGGCTCGCTGCGCCTTCAAGAACCGCGCAGCGGGAACAGGAATGAACAGCAGCGCGTAGAAGAGCGACAGCAGCACCGCGCCCGACAGCGTCAGCGACAGCGCCGCGAAAAACTGACCGACCATCCCCTGCAACCAGGCGAGCGGAATGAAGACGACGACCGTGGTCAGCGTCGAGCCGACGACGGCGCCGACCAGCTCGTTGGTGCCGTGCTCGGCGGCGTTCTCGGGCGTCTCGCCCGCCGCGAGATGCCGGTGGATGTTCTCGACGACGACAATCGCATCGTCGATGACGAGACCGATCGCGATGGCGAGGCCGCCCATCGACATCAGGTTGATCGTCCCGTTGGCGATGTGGAGGATGAAGAACGTCCCGACGATCGTCAGCGGCAGCGTCGTCGCGGCGACGAAGGTCGCGCGCCAGTCGCGGAGGAACGCGAGCAGGACGAAGACGGCGAGCAGGCCGCCGATGATGATCGCTTCGCTGACGCTCTGCACCGCCTCGCGCACGAACGCGGCGAGGTCGTACACCTTCGCGATGCGGATCGCCGGCGGGAGCGACGCGATGTTCTCGCGCAGCGTCTGTTCGACGCCGTCGGCAATCGCGATGATGTTGCCGCGAATCTGCCGCGCCACCGAAATGACCGCGGCCGGCTGGCCGTTGCCGGTAATCAGCGTCGTGCGATCGACGACGCCTTCGCGGACTTCCGCGATGTCGCCGACGTACACCGGCGTCTGGTTGCGGAAGGCGACGACGGCATGGCGCACGTCGTCGAGGCTCTTCAGCTCGCCCGTCGCCAGCACGAGATACTGCTGATAATCCTTCGGCAACCGCCCGACCGACGCGACCTGGTTCGTGTTGGTCAGCGCCTTCGCGACGTCGTCCAACGTCAGTTTCACCGCGTTCAGCTTGTGGGGATCGACGATGACCGACACCTCGCGCTCTTCGGACGCCGAGACTTCTGCGCGCGCGACGCCGGGAATCCGGCTGAGGAGCGGCCGGATCTGGAACATCGCGATGTCACGCAGATCCGCCGGCGGAAGATTCCCCGTGACGTTGAACTCCATCATCGGAAAGAACGACGGCGTCATGCGCTCGACGCGGACTTGGGTGCCCGCCGGCATATCCGGGCGGACCTCGTCGACTTTCCCCTGCATCAACTGCAGCGCGTACGGCATGTCGGCGTCGGGGTTGAAGATGACCGACAACTCAGTCGCGCCGCGGATCGTCCGCGAGCGCACGCGCCGGACTCCGAGCACTTCGCGCGCGGCCTCTTCGAGCGGCCGCGTGACGGCAATCTGCATGATGCGCGGCGACAGATCGCCCGAGTGCGCGACGGCGACGATGCGGGGAAACTCGACCTCGGGGTAGATGCCGCTCGGCAGGGTGGTGATCGAATAGATGCCGGCCAGCGTGATGACGACCACGGCGAAGACGATTGCGCGCGCGTTCTCTCTGGCGAAGCGGGCGACGTTCATTTTTTTACTTTGCGCGGGGCCCCACCCCCGCGCCTGATGCGCTTCGCGGCGTAAACCGCTCGCGCGTAACCTTCAATGGCCGCGGGCACCTTCGGTGCACACGCGGCCGCGATGATTCAAGCAGCGGCGACCAACGACCTAGCTGCTGGGAGAGCGTCTTCATCGGGGCTTCTCGGGCTTCTCGTCCTTGACCTTGTCGTCCTTCGCCGGCTTTTCTTCTTCCTTCGCGGGCTTCTCGGGCTCGGGCTTGGCGAGCTTCGCTTTTTCGCCGAGTCCGTACACGGACGAGGTGAGCACGGTGTCGCCTTCCTTCACGCCGGAGAGGATCTCGAACGCGTCGGGCTTCTCGAGGCCGACCTGGACGTCGGTCCGCTGCGCGAGATCGTTCATCACGACGTAGACCGCCGTGCCGTTGGCATCGCGAACCAGCGCGGGCGGCGGCACGACGAGCGCGTTCGCGTGTTCGGCGAGGGCGATGCGCGCCTCCGCGAAGACGCCGACCTTCAGCTGGCGGTTCGCGTTCGCAATCCGGATGCGCGTGAGCGCCGCGTTGGTCGTCGCATCCACCGCCGGTGCGATCGCGATGACCGTGCCGTCGAACGTGCGTTTGGGGAGCGCGTCGGTCGTGATGGTGGCCTTCATGTTCAGCGCCACGCGTGAGAGGTACTCGGCGGGCACGTTCGCGGCGAGTTCCACGCGATCGAGGTTCGCAATCTCCGCGATCGGTTGAGCGGCCGTGCCGTCCACCTGCTCGCCGACGCTGACCATGCGCTTGACGATCTGACCGGCAATCGGCGATCGCACGGCGGCGCGCTCGACGTTGCGTTCCGCCGTGTTGAGCGACGCGTTCGCCTGCTCGAGCGCCGACTGCGCGGCGGCGACTGCCGTCCTGGCGTCTTCGACTTCCTTCCCCGCGGCGATGCCGCGCTGGAAGAGCTGCTCGTTGCGCTGCAGGTTCAGCCGCGCGTTTTCGAGCTGCGCCTTCGCCTGCTCCACGGCGGCAGCGGCCTGCCGCCGCTGATCGAGGAGCGGCTGGCGCTCGAGCTCGGCGATCACCTGCCCCTGCCGCACCGTATCGCCCTCGGCGACGGTGACCGAGTTGACGCGTCCCGCGACGAGCGCGCTGACCTTGACGTCCTCGTTCGGGATCGCCGAGACGGTCCCGCGGACAATCAAATCATCGATGAGCGTACGGCGCGTGACCTTCGCGGTGTCGGCGGTGATCGTCGGCAATTCGGGCGGCTTGGTGTCTTCTTCGGCAGCTTTGCGGCACCCTGCGGATGCGAGCCCCGCGATGAGCCACGAAACCACGAAACCACGAAACCACGAAACAGAAATCCTTTGTGTACGGGTTTCGTGTTTTCGCGTTTTCGTGTTTTCGTGGCGATCTGGCTGGTAGAGCGCGGCTTCAGCCGTCCCGCTATTGAATCGGTGTCCCAAGCACTTCCTCCAGATCCGCGAGCGCCAGCTGCAAGTCGAGCGCGGCCTGCAGCGCCTCGCGTCTGAGATCGCGCAGGCTGCGTTGCGCGTCGAGCAGGCCCAGCACCGATGTGCGGCCGCCGCGGTAGCTTTCCTCCGCGAGCGTCTGAAGGTCGGTGGCGGTCGGGACGAGCCGCTGGTCGTACGCCTCGACCTGCCGTCGCGCCGCCTCGACGCGCGCGAGCACGCCGTACACCTGGTTCTCGACCGTGCGCAGCGTCGCTTCCCGCTTGGTCCGCAGCTGCGCCGTCGTCGCGATCGACCCCGCGATCTCCCCCTGATTGCGGCTGAAGATCGGGACGCCGACGGTGACCGCATAGCGCGACGCGACGGTGAATTCTCCCGGGTTGTTGAACAGGGCGCCCGCCGAGAAGATCGGCGTCGGCGTTCGCTCGGCGCGCAACAGATCGAGCCGTCGCGCCTCGACGGCCATCTGCCGGTCGAGGAGGACGAGGTCGACGTTCGACGCCGTCGCCGTCGCCAGCGCCTGCTCGTACGCGATGACCGGCGCGTGCTCGTACAAGCTGCCGGTGACGGCGAGCGCCTGCTGTGGCGGCAGATTCAGAACCGCGTCGAGCGTGGCCTGCGAGGAGACGCGGATGCCGCGCGCGAGCTCGATGTCGGTCTCCGCGCGCGTGACGGTGAGATCCGCCTGCAGGACTTCGAGCCTCGGCGCGGCGCCGGTCTCGAACCGCGCCTGTGCGGCATCGTGCACGCGCCGGGCGATGTCGAGGAGGCTCTCGGCCAGACGCACGCGCTCGTCGGCGGCGATGAGTCCATAGAACGCCTGCCGCAGCTCGCGGCGCACCGCACGCATCTCGGTCTGAATGTCGACCTCGGCGAGCGTGAGCTCTTCCTTCGCGAGATCGATGCGGCGCGAGCGCTTGCCGCCCAGCTCGACCGGCAGATCGACGCTGAAGGCCTGATGCGGGACGTCCTGGGTCGTCTCGAAGCTGACGTCCGGATTCGGAATCTGCCGCGCGGTGCGGATGGCGGCTTCGCGAATGGCGCGCGCCCGCCGCGCCGCCTCGACGTTCAGGTTACGCGAGGTGGCGAGCGCGAGCGCCTGCTCATAGGTGAGCGGGCCGGCCGGAACCTGGGGCTGCGCGGACGCGAGCGCGCCCGCGGCGGCGATGGCCGCAAGCGCGAAGCACGAGCGAATGCCGGATCGCATGAACGAGGACCCATGCTAGTCGACGGCACGGCGCGTGTCATCGCGCTTTCGTCGCACGCGCGTACGTCACTCGACGTACGACGGCGCTTCCTGGCTGGGCAGTAGCAGATCTTCGAGGAAGAACGCGGCGAGATCGCTCCGGCCGTCCAGACCGGACTTCCGATAGATGGAGAGCGCCTGCTGGCGGACAGTGCGCTCGCTGGTGTGCCTGAGCTCGGCAATGGCGCGGTGGCGGAGCCCCTTCAGTTGCAGCAGCGCGACCTCGCGTTCCGCCGGGGTCAGACCCCAGCGATCGAACTGGCGATCCATCGCGGCTCCAAGTCCATCGAGGACGTTCTGCGCCTCGGCATTCCACCGGCGCGCGTCCTCGCTCGATCGCAGAACCTCCGCGCGGGCCTGGGCGAGCTCGACATCGAGGCGCGCCGACCGCCGGCGCGCAGCCGCCATCTGCCACCAGTGAAAGGCGATGCCCGCCAGTGCTGATGTGAAGATGACGAGCTCGAACGACTGCAGGGCGATCGATTCGCCGTGGCGGAACTCGATAGTCAGATCGGTGGCCATCAGGAGCGCGATGACCACGAACAGGATCATCGAGGTGCGCCCGCCACCGATTTCCGGTCCCTCGTTGTCGATGTCGTTCACGATGCTCGATGTGGCGCGACCTTTGAACTCACCTCGCCACCACGGGGGACACGGAGGATAGGAGGTTCAAACCTGTTCAAAACGGGATTTTCCTCGGCGTCCCCCGTGTCCTCCGTGGTGGAGAGCTAGGTTGTGCACGTCGCGTTCTAGCGTAGTGCGGGCGGCGGCTCGATTACAAACCAAGTCCCGCGAGGAAGTGGCGATTCCGCTCCGCGCTCGCAGCGGGCGTGCCCATGGACGGCAGGACGTCCTGTTCGACGACGATCCAGCCGTCGTAGCCGTGGGCGCGCAGGCGATCGCGGATTCTGCCGAAATCGACCTGGCCGCGACCCAGCTCGCAGAACAGGCCATGGCGAACCGCGGTCACGTAGTCCCAGGCTTCAGCCCGCGCTCGTCCGGCGATCGCGCGCGAGCAATCCTTGAAGTGGACGTGCCAGATCCGATCGCGGTACCGATCGACGAGCATCACGGGGTCGCCGCCGCCAAATGTGGCGTGGCCGCTGTCGAGACACAGGCCGAGCACATCGCTCGACGTGCGCTGCATCAGCGCGTCGATCTCGCCTGGTGTTTCGACATACGTCGCGCAGTGATGATGGAACGCTGTGCGCAACCCAGTCGATTTGCGCACAGCGCTCGCGATGCGCTCAGCGCCTGCTGCCACGACGTCCCACTGGGCGGGCGTGAGCCCCTCGTCCGGCGTGATACGGCCCGCCCTCGCGGTGCGCTCCGGCACTCGCGCGGTCGCATCCGACAACACGATCATCGGCCGGCTCTCGTTCGTTTCTATCGACCTGCGCTCGCTCGTTTCTATCGACCCGCGCTCGCTCCTTTCTTGTGTGGTGTCCGGCTTCCGCCTTCGCGGAAGGCTTCCGCCTCCGCTGAAGCTACGGCGGACCACCGTAGCCTTGCGCGAAGGTGGTCGGCGGACCGCCGTAGCCTTGCCGGAGGCGGTTAGCCGGACCGCGCCGGCGAGCACACGCGCGATCTTCACGGCTGTGGCTTCACCGGTTGCGTGCGCGGCAGGATCGGTCAGCGCGACGTCGACGAACGCGCCGGCGAGCGCGAGGTGGCGGCGCTCGAGATCCTCGGCGAGCTGCCGCGGATCGGTCGCGAAGAAACCCCAGTCGCCCAGCTCGGTGCCCTCGTACCCGGTCGCCGCAATCTCGTCGAGCACCTGCACGGGCGACGGCGCGAGCGCAGTCGACTCGAACTCCAGGATGCCCCAGGAGCACGGGGCGTTGGCGATCCTCATCGAGTCGCTCTTCGCTCGCCTAGAGAGCTTGTGAAGAAATACGACGTTGAACGCAGAACTCGCAGAACACGCAGAAAGACCCTAAGCATTTTTTCTCTGCGGGTTCCGCGGTTTCTGCGTTGTACGTGATTTGTTCACACGCGCTTCAGCCGAGCGGGAGGCGCCGTCCCAAATGATCCGAGACACGCCACGAGACTGGCAAACTAAACGCAACCACGAATGCACGAAGGCACGAAGAGAATGCTTTCTGGTACTAAAGGTTCTTCGTGCCTTCGTGTCTTCGTGGTTGCATTTCTTCGTGGTTGCATTTTTCACAGAGAAGTCATTAGAGCAAATGCCGCTGGCGCCTGCGCGCGGTGTCGTAGTTCGCTCGCGCGTCGCGCACCGATTCCAGAGTTGACGTCTCGGCGACCGGCACGTCCCACCACGACTCGTAGCCGCCGACACGGGCGTTGCGATCCACGGGTACGACGATGACCGTGGTTTCGCGCGAGGCGCGTGCGTCTGCGATCGCGCGGCGAAGCGACTCGGCATCGGCCGCTTTGATCGCCTTCGCGCCAAGCGATGCGGCGTTCGCGACGAAGTCCACGTCGACGTACTCGCCGTCGAGCTCGCCGCTCCCGGTCCGGCGTCGATACTCGGTGCCGAAACCCTCGCAGCCGACCGATTCCGACAAGCCGCCGATGCTCGAGAAGCCGCGGTTGTCGAACAGCACGACGGTGATCTTGAGCCCTTCCTGGATCGCCGTGACCAGCTCCTGCGCCATCATCAAATACGATCCGTCGCCGACGAGCACGAACACGTCGCGATCGGGCGCCGCGAGCTTCACGCCGAGCCCGCCGGCAATCTCGTACCCCATGCACGAGTAGCCGTACTCGAGGTGATAGCCTTTCGTGTCGCGAATGCGCCACAGCTTGTGCAGGTCGCCGGGAAGACTTCCGGCGGCGCAGACGATCACGTCGCGCGGATTCAAGGTCTCGCTGAGGACGCCGATCACCTCTGCCTGGGTCGGCACGTCACGCGAACCGGAGCTGTGGAACAGCCGATCGGTTTCACCTTCCCACTCCGCTTTCCAAGCGCGCAGCTGGCGCGCGTAGTCATCGCTCACGCGATACCCCGTCGTGCGCGGCTCGAGCTCCTCGAGCGTCGCGCGCGCGTCGCCGACCAGTGGCATCGCGCGGCGCTTGTACGCGTCGAGCTCCGTCACGTTGATCGAGACGAAGCGCACGTGTGGACTGGCGAACGCGGTGTTCGACGCGGTCGTGAAGTCGCTCAGCCGCGATCCGATGACGAGCACGACGTCGGCGTCGCGCGCGAGCCGGTTCGCCGTCGGCGTGCCGGTGACGCCGACCGCGCCGGCCGATTGCGGATGATCGAACGGCAGCACGCCTTTTCCTGCCTGGGTGTCGGCGACCGCGATACCGGTGCGCTCGACGAAGCGTCTCAGCGCATCGCACGCGTCGCTGTAGATGACGCCGCCGCCGGCGATGATGAACGGTCGCTGCGACGATTTCAGCCACGCGGCGGCCTCGTCCAGCCTCGCGGCGTCGGCGCGCCCCCGCAGCACGTGCCATGTGCGCGTCTCGAACAGCTCCTCCGGAAAATCCCACGCGTCCGCCTGGACGTCCTGCGGCAGCGCCAGCGTCACCGCGCCAGTCTCCGCCGGCGACGTCAGCACGCGCATCGCCTCGACGAGCGATGGCGCGAGCTGCTCGGGTCGATTGATGCGATCCCAGAACGTCGAGACCGGCTTGAAGCAGTCGTTCACCGAGACGTCGAGCGACGAAGACGACTCGAGCTGCTGCAGCACCGGCGCCGCTCGTCGCGTCGCGAAGATGTCTCCGGGCAGCAGCAGCACGGGCAGGCGATTGATCGTCGCGCCGGCAGCCGCCGTCAGCATGTTGGTCGCGCCGGGGCCGATGGACGACGTGCACGCGAAGGTCTGCAGACGGTTCCGCATCTTCGCGAACGCCGCGGCCGTGTGGACCATCGCCTGCTCGTTGCGCGGCAGGTAGAAGCGGACGCGATCGCGCGCGGCCAGGAGCGCCTCGCCGAGGCCGGCGACGTTGCCGTGGCCGAAGATGCCGAACACGCCCTGGAAGAATGGTTGCGTGACGCCGTCGCGCTCCGACTGCTGCGCGATCAGGAACTCGACGACCGCTTGACCGACGGTCAGGTGACGGACTTTCACAGCCTGCCTCCGCGCTCGGCGACGAACGCTTCCACGTCTCCCCACGTCGGCATGAAGTTCGCGCAGCCGTGGCGCGTCACGATCATCGCGCCGGTCGCATTGCCGACGCGCGCCGAGCGCGCCAGCGACCACCCTTGCCGCAGTCCGTAGATGAATCCGCTCGCGAACGCGTCGCCGGCGCCGAGCACGTTCAACACGCGGACGGGAAACGGCGGCACGGCAATACTGACGGGGCTGACGGCCCCCCATTCGCCGCGCGTGTACACGATCGCGCCAGCACCGCCGCACTTCAGAATCAGCGCTTTTGGACCCAACGCCAGGATCGTCGCGGCGGCGTCGTCGCGCGGCAGTGTGCCGTCGAACG
>MNEX01000011.1:27155-36387 GCA_001917905.1 Acidobacteria bacterium 13_1_40CM_65_14 | reverse complement strand
CATGGTCGTCGTCAGATCGACGTCGGCCGCCGCCGTCGCCAGATTCGAGCGTGAGCTGACCGCAACCCCGGCGCGCACGTGACGGTCCAGCGTGATCGCCTGCTCGCCGTCGCCGAAGGTCGTCTCCCTCGCATTGCGCACCATCAAGCCCACGCGTGCAGGACCGAACTTGGCCATCGCGCCAACGTCGAGCCCTGCGTGCATCTCCGTCGTTCCGTCCAGGTCGGCGGCCGCGTCAAGTGACGCCGCGCTCGCCGGTCGAACGTCCGTCGCCACGCTGCCGCGTACGAGCTTCAGCGTCGACGCGACGACGAGGTGATTGCCCAACGATTGGCCGACGGTGGCACCGAATTGGCTCAAGACCAGCGACCGCAGACGGATATCGGCAGATCCCTGATCTTGTCGGCCGGCAGAGGCGCCGGCTGTAGAGGCGAGCGGCTGTATTTCGCTGACTCTAAGGCGGTAATAGCTTAGCGCGAGGGCCGGATAGGCGATGGCAAACCCCCGGGCGCCGCTCTGCCACGCCGGTACAGCGCTTTTGGACGCCGGCTGTCGCTGACTGCTGGTTTCAATAATCGTGTTGAAGTACGCGCCGGCCGCCAGGCCGCCCGGATTCCACCAGGCGGCGGTGGCGTCGTCGGCGACCGCGGTGAACGCGCCGCCCATCCCTTGCGCGCGAATACCGACCGCTTCACTGATTTGCGCGGGCGCGCGGACCGCAGACACGACGACCAGGGCGGCCGCGATGGCGGCTCGCACGAGCAATATGTTTTTCATGGGATCAGCCGACGAGGACCGCCGCCGCCACCACCGTCGTCCACAGCCCCTTCTTATCCCCGACTGCGGTCTGGGTGACGTTCTGCGTACGGACGATTTGATTGGAGAGCCGGTACACTTCCTTCTTCTCGTCCCAGCTCTTGTCAGGATCGAATTCGAGACCGAGCGTCGTCGCCAACATCTCGGCGGCGAGCTCTTCAGCGTAGTCGCCAGCGATGTCCTCACTCTCGCCGAAGCTGTGGTGCTCGGAGAGATAGCCGTACAACTCGCGATCGCGCGGGATCGCGACGCCGACGGTCGCAGCGATCAGCCGATGCGGCTCGCGTGTGGCCGCCTCCGACATCACGACGAACGTGACTTGGCCCGGCTCGAGGCGCTTCATGCCCTGCGAGCGCGAGAGAATGCGGCACTTGGGCGGGAAGATGCTCGACACGCGAACGAGATTACAGGCGGCGATGCCGGCTGAGCGGAGCGCGAGCTCGAACGACGTGAGCTTTTCGCGATGCTTGCCCACACCCTTGGTGAAGAACATCTCCTTGGGCACGAATCCGACCACGTCGACGCTCCTTGACTTTTCTCACATCTCACAGCCGCGCTCCGGCGGGATTTTAGGACTGGTCGTTTATCCTACGGGAAAGTCTGCATGGTAAACACCAACTTTCCCACTGTCAAGGAACCGGCAGGGCGGTGTCCGCGTATAATGGTTAGGTCCCCTAAGCAAAATGACTCGCGATCAGGCGCGCGAATGCGCGCGCGACATCCTCCAGATCATCCCGTTGGTCATGCGCACCGTTGCGGCACAGCTCCGGTCGGCCGGAGAGCTGCCGGCGCCCGCGCATTTCGGCTTGTTGTCGATCCTCTGCGAGCGTCCCCGCATGTTGACGGAGCTCGCCTCGCTGCAAGGCGTCAGCATGCCGACCATGTCGAACTCCATCAGCGCGATGGAGGAGCGGGGGTGGGTGCGGCGCGCTGCGCCGACCGAACAGGATCGCCGCGTCGCGATGATCGAGGTGACGACGACCGGCCGCGCGGCGCTCGAGCGCGTTGCGCGCTCGGCAGAGACGCATCTGGCTGAAATGCTCGCGCCCGTTGACGTCACCTCGCGGCGCCGCCTGCACAACGGCCTCGGCGTGCTGCGGAAGATCTTCGCATCGGAGCCGGCCGCATCGGCCGGCCGCCAACGGAACCGGCGCGGCCGCCGGCCGTATGTTGCCTAGCCAGAAAGAAGAGGCCTCACGTGGCACAGACACTTGCCCCTGAATCGACGGCACCGGCAGTCGCCAAGAGTCTCAGTCTTCCCGCGCGCATCATCGGCGTCCTGACGGCGCCCCGCGCGACCTACGCGGACGTGGCGGCGCGCCCACGATGGCTGGGAGTGCTGGCGTTCGTTCTGCTCGTCGGCGCAGCGGCGACGTTCGTGTTCCTGTCGACCGATGTCGGCAAGCAGGCGATGCTCGATCAGCAGGTCCGCTTCATGGAGGGCTTCGGCATCAAGTTGAGCGATGCCGCCTACCAGCGGATGGAAGCGGGGCTCGACCGCGCACGTTACACGGGCGCCGTGGGCCAGGCGATCTCACTCCCGCTGATGGGACTCATCATCGCGGGCATCGCGTTCGGCGTGTTCAACGCGCTCGTCGGCGGTGACGCGAAGTTCAAGCAGGTGTTCGCCATCGTCGCGCACTCGGGCGTCGTCATCACGCTGGCGCAGCTGTTCGGGCTGCCGCTCGCGTACGCACGTGAAACGATGTCGAGCACGACGAACCTGGCGGTGTTCCTGCCATTCCTCGACGAAAGCTCCTTCGCGGCGCGGTTTCTCGGCTCGATCGATTTGTTTCAGATCTGGTGGATCGTCAGTCTCGCCATCGGGCTAGGCGTCCTGTATCGCAAGCGTACGGGTCCGATCGCGACCACGATGCTAATCGTCTACGCCGCGATTGCGCTGATCATCGCCGCAATCAAATCGGCGGCTTCAGGAGCGTAAATGTCTCGCAAGAACGTGCTCATCGCCGTCGCGATTGTTCTGGTGGGCGCCGCGGTCATCGGCGCCAACCTGTATTTCAAGAACGAGAAGGGCCTCTCGGTCACGACGGAAGCCATCAAGACGCGCGATCTCGAGGCGATCGTCTCGGCGTCGGGCAAGATTCAGCCCAAGCGTCTCGTGAACGTGACCGCCGAGACACCGGGCCGAGTGGTCAACCTCGCGGTGAACGAAGGCGACCGGATCAGAAAGGGACAGTTCCTCCTGCAGATCGATCCGAAGTCGCTGCGAACGCGCGTCGACAGCGGCAGCGCGTCGCTGCAGGCGGCCGAGGCATCGCTCGACCAGCTGCGGCAGTCGATCGAAACCGCGCGCGTGCAGCTGCAGCAGGCGCAGCAGACGCTGGCGCGGCAGCGCGATCTGTGGCGCCAGCAGCTCACGACGCGCGAGGCGCTCGACCGCGCTGAGAACGACGTCAAGGCCGCGGAATCGGCGATCCACGAGCGGGAAAAGCAGGTCACGGGGCAGTCGAGCCGGATCACCCAGGAACGCGCGACGCTCGAAAGCGCACGCTACGATTTGAGTAAAGTCCGCATCGAGTCGCCGATCGACGGCATCGTCACCCGCCGCAACATCCAAGAGGGCGAAACAGCCATCATCGGCACGATGAACAATCCCGGAACCGTGCTGCTGACGCTCGCCGACATGTCGATCATTCAGGCGGAGGTCGAAGTCGACGAAACGAACATCCCGAACGTCCAGATCGGCCAGTTGGCGAAGATCACGATCGACGCCATCCCCGAGAAAACGTTCAAGGGTCACGTCAGCGAGATCGGCAACAGCCCGATTCAACCGACGACCGGCGCGGCGGCCGGCACGCAGGCGACGAACTTCAAGGTGGTGGTGGTCCTCGATGAGCCCGTCATTGACGTGCGCCCGGGCTTCACCTGCACGGCCGACGTCACCACGGCCACGCGTAAGAGCGTGGTGTCCGTCCCGATCCCGGCGGTCGCCGTCCGGGAGCTGGTCTACGATGCGAATGGGCAGGTGGTGAAGGAACCCAAGACCGACAACAAACGCCGGCGATCGGCGTCCGTCGAACCAGTGGCCTCGGCCGCCGAATTGCCGCCCGGCCACACGCGCAAAGAAACCGAGGGCGTCTTCCTCGTACGTGACGGCAAGGCGGAATTCCTGCCGATCAAGATGGGCATCGCGGGCGACAAGTACTTCGAAGTGTTGTCGGGGCTGAAGCCCGGAGACCAGGTTATTACGGGTCCCTACAACTCCGTTCGGGGAATGAACGACGGCAGCCTCGTGAAAGTGGACAACAGCATAAAGGCCAAGTAGGCCGGGTGGGGCGGGTAAGACGGGTGAGGACGGTAGGCGCGGACGGACGGCGTTACACTGCGACGTTCTGTCCAAGATAGGCGCCAGCACCACGGTGCGAGCGCGTCAGGCGTGGGGGCGGGCCCCGCGCGGGTAAAAACAGTTGCAGAAGCTCTTCGAATCAGCCCTGATCGCGCTCGACGCGATCTGGTCCTCCAAGCTGCGGTCGCTGATGACGGTGCTCGGCAACATCGTTGCGGTCACGTCGATTATCGCGGTCGTGTCGCTGATTCAGGGCCTCAACGCCTCGGTCAAACAGGCGATCCTCAACCAGGCGGGCGCCGACTCTTTCAACATCCAGCAGTTCCCGATCGTGCGCAGCGACGAAGAGTTCGACAAGGTGCGGAGCAATCCGCGCATCACGATGCAGGACGTGCGGGCGGTCCGGCGCTTCAGCTCGCTGGCGACGGCGATCATGCTCGAGTCCAACGCCGGCGCACGCGTCACGTACCGGGATAAAACGATCGACTTCGCGCGCATCACGGGCGTCACCGGCGACTACGTCAACTTCTCGAGCTACGACGCCGAGCGCGGGCGGTTGATGAGCGCGATCGAAGTGGACTCGTCTCGGCCGGCGTGCGTGATCGGCTGGGGAGTTGCCGACCGCCTGTTCGGCGTCGATGTCGACCCGATCGACAAGATCATTCAAATCAACAGCGTCCACTTCCGCGTCGCGGGCGTCAGCGCCAAGCGCGGCTCGGCGCTCGGACAGTCGCAGGACGAGTTCGCCGTCATCCCGCTGGGACAGTTTCAAATGCTGTTCGGCTCGCGGCGCCAATTATCGATGACCGTGAAGCCGCGCGACATGGCGTACATCTCGGACGCGATCGACGAAGCGACGGTCGCGCTGCGGATGTCGCGCCGGCTCAAGCCGAAGCAGCCGGACAACTTCGGCATTTTCACGTCCGACACGATTCTCGGCATCTACCACTCCGCCACCAACGGCATTTTCGCCGTGCTCGTCGGCGTCGTCGGCCTCTCGCTCGTCGTCGGCGGCATCGTCATCATGAATATCATGTTGATGGTGGTCACCGAGCGCACGCGCGAGATCGGTCTGCGCAAGGCGCTCGGCGCCAGGCGGTCGGACATCACGGCGCAGATCCTCACAGAGTCTGTGGTGCTGTCGGTGTTCGGCGGCGTCATCGGCACGATGCTGGGCGGCGCGATCGCGACGACCATCGCGGCGTTCACGCCGATTCCCGCGTCGGTGGAGATCTGGTCCGTCGCGCTCGGGATCGGCATCACGGCACTCGTCGGCTTGTTCTTCGGCCTCTATCCGGCGATGCGCGCCGCGCGGCTGGATCCGATTGAGGCTTTGAGACGGGAGTGAAAAAGTCTGAAGATGGAAGTCTGAAGTCTGTGGGCAAGCAGATTTCAAACTTCAGACTTCAGACTTCAGACTTACATGACTCTGAGATTCGCGCTCCTCTGGGAAGTCGTCGCGATGGCGTTCGACACGGTCCGCACGAACAAGATGCGGTCGGGGCTCACCATTCTCGGCGTCGTCATCGGGATTACGTCGATCGTCGGCATGACGGCGATGATTCGCGGGTTCGATCAATCGCTCCGCGATCTCATCTCGCAGTCCGGCCCCAACATCATTTACCTGCAGCGGTTCGGCGTCAGCAGCTTCGGCTCGAATATCCGCGAGCTGATCAAGCGTCCGGAGATCACCGTGTCGGACGCGCGCGCAATCGAGCAGCAGACCACGACGCTCGAGTACGTCGACCTCGAGCTGGGCGCCGGAGGACCAGGACCAGTCACCCAGCGAAAGGTCTTCTACCGCGATCTGAAAACGAAGACGCTCGTCGTGTTCGGCACGGGCGAGAGTTTCGCTCAGGGCACGCGGATTCCGTTCCTGACCGGACGGTTCTTCACCGGTACCGACGTCCAGCACCGGAAAAACGTCGTCGTGCTGGGTAATACCGCATACAAGCTGCTGTTCGAGCCGTCGGGCACCGATCCGCTCGGCAAGATGGTCCGCGTCGGTAGCGAACGCTTCGAGGTCGTCGGCGTCTTCGACAAACGGCCGTCGCCGGGCGGGTTCAATATCAATCAGGACGATTTCGTGGTGGTCCCGTATACGACGTATCAGCGCGTGTTCGGGCTTGGCTTCCGTTCGTTCGGCCGCACGGGACGGATCTCCAACGTCATGATCTCGGTCCTTCCGCGGGAAGGCGTGACGCGTGCGGAGGCGATGGCCGATGTGCAGCGCGTCATGCGGATCCGGCACGGCCTGAAACTCGATCAGCCCGACGACTTCGATTTGAGCACGGCGGATTCCTTCCTGAAGCTGTGGGATCAGATCAGTCAAGGCACGTTCTTCGCGCTCATCGTCATCTCGTCGATCGCGCTGATGGTCGGCGGCATCGGCGTGATGGCCATCATGTCGATCTCGGTGACGGAGCGCACGCGGGAAATCGGCGTGCGCAAGGCGCTCGGCGCGCGCCGCGTGGAAATCCTCTTTCAGTTCCTGATGGAAGCGGCGTTCCTGACCTCGCTCGGCGGGCTGCTCGGCATTCTGCTCGGCAGCGGCGTCGGCTGGGCCGTGCACCTGTTGTCAGGCTTCCCGATCTCGCTGCCCTGGTGGTCGTTCGCGATGGGCCTCGGCTTCTCGGCGTCGGTCGGCATCTTTTTCGGGATGTATCCCGCCTTCAAGGCCTCTCGTCTCGATCCAATCGAAGCGCTGCGTTACGAATAGACCATGGCCGCGATCATCTGGATGGCCGTCGCCGTTCTCCTGATCGTCGCGGTCCGCATCAAGCAATCACGCCGCCGGCGCCGCGTGAGCGTCGGATCCGGCGCGAGCGGCATCATCTACGACTGGCTGCATGAAGACAAGCGGCGGGCGATTGAGATCATCGTCGAAGAACGCGCCGGAGCCCGCGATCCCGAGGATCGCGACGGCAATCTGCCCGACCTGACCAATCCGAAACGCTAGCCTCCGCTTGCGGCGCGTCACACGCGGCAATATGATTCGCCTTGGACGCACCTTTCCGCCCGGGGGATTTCCTTTATGAAGGTCTACGACGCGGCCAGCATCAGAAATGTCGCTCTCGTCGGTCACAGCGGATCCGGCAAAACGCAGCTCGCCTCCGCCATCCTCTCCGATTCCGGCATGGTCAATCGCTTCGGCAAGGTCGACGACGGCACGACCGTGACCGACTACGACGAAGAAGAGATCGCGCGCAAGCACACGCTGTCGGCGAGCCTCGCCTACGCGGAGTGGAACAAGCAGAAGATCAGTCTCATCGACACGCCGGGTATGGGCAACTTTCTCGCGGACGCGCGCGCGGCGCTGCAGGTGGCCGACGCGGCGCTCGTCGTCGTCGACGCGGTCGGTGGCGTGATGGTCCAGACCGAGAAGGTCTGGGAGGCGGCCAACGAGCTCGGCCTGCCACGTCTCATCGTGCTCAATCGCCTCGACCGCGAACGCGCCAGCCTCGAACGATCGCTGGCGTCGCTGCATGCGTCGTGCAACCGCACGGTCATCCCGATCCAGCTCCCGATCGGCGAGGAAAAGAACTTCAAGGGCGTCGTCGATCTCGTGTCGAAGAAGGCGTTCGTGTTCGAGAGCGACGACAGCGGAACGTTCTCCGAAGGCGCGATCCCGGCCGACATGACGGCGGCGGTCGGCAGCGCGCGCGAGGCGCTGATCGAGATGGTCGCGGAGAACGACGAGAAGCTGATGGAAAAGTTCTTCGAGGCCGGTACGCTGACCGACGAAGAGCTCGTGACCGGCCTGCGCACCGCGACGATGGCCGGAAAGATCTTCCCGCTGGTGTGCACGTCCGCACTGCTGAACATCGGCGTGCCGCAGCTGCTCGACTCGATCCTCGCCTATCTGCCGTCGCCGGTCGATCGACCCTACAAGGGTGTCGACAAAGACGGCGGCGAGGTGGCGCGCCAGGCCGACGAGAAGGCGCCGGCGGCCGCGTTCGTCTGGAAGACGATCGCGGATCCATTCGCCGGCCGCATCACGATGTTCCGCGTCGTGTCGGGCGTGCTCAAGGCCGATACGAACTGCCACAACAAGACCCGCGACGCGGCCGAACGCTTCGGGCATCTGCTGCTGCTGCAGGGCAAAACGCAGACGAGCGTGCCGGAAATCAAGGCCGGCGACCTCGGGGCGGTGGCGAAACTGAAGGACACGCTCACCAACGACACGCTGGGCGATAAAGCGGATCCGACCACGTTCCCCGCCACGAAATTCCCAGAGCCCGTCCTCGCGTACGCCATCGAGCCGAAGAGCCGCGGCGACGAGGACAAGATCAGCACGTCGATGCGCCGCCTCGAGGAAGAGGATCCTTCGATCAAGTACAGCCGCGATCCCCAGACCAAGGAGCTGCTGCTGTACGGACAGGGGCAGCTGCACATCGAAGTCACCGTCGCGAAGCTGAAGCGCCGGTTCGGCGTCGACGTCAACCTGAAGCCGCCGCGGATTCCGTACCGCGAGACGATCAAGGCGTCCACCGAAGCGCACGGCCGGCACAAGAAGCAGACCGGCGGCCACGGCCAGTTCGGCGACTGCAAAATCAAGGTCGAACCGCTCGCGCGCGGCGCCGACTTCGAGTTCGTCGACGACATCTTCGGCGGCTCGATCCCGCGGCAGTTCGTGCCGGCCGTCGAAAAGGGCATTCAGGACGCGCGCACGCGCGGGTACCTCGCCGGCTACCCGATGGTCGACTTCCGCGTCACGGTGTTCGACGGCTCCTATCACGACGTCGACTCCAACGAGCTCTCGTTCAAGCTCGCCGGATCGCTGGCGTTCAAGGACGCCATGACGCGCGCGCGCCCGACGATTCTCGAGCCGATCATGAACGTCGAGGTGTACGCGCCGTCGGATTTCGCCGGCGATCTGATGGGCGATCTCAACGGCCGGCGCGGGCGCATCGGTGGCATGGATACGCGCGGCATCATGACCATCATCAAGGCGCAGGTGCCGATGTCCGAGATGCTCACCTACGAGCAGCACCTGACGTCGGCCACCGGCGGCCGCGGTTCCTACCACATGGAGTACTCGCACTACGACGAGGTGCCGGCGCACCTGCAGACGAAGATCATCGCGGCGGCGAAAGCTGAGCGCGCCGG
>MNEX01000011.1:0-26974 GCA_001917905.1 Acidobacteria bacterium 13_1_40CM_65_14 | reverse complement strand
GAGTTCTGAGTTCTAAGTTCTAAGTTCTATTTGCCTTTGGACGAACCGCCCATCTTCTTGCCGGCGGTTCCTTTCTTCGCCGCGCGCTTGGCGGCCTTCGCCTCGGTGGCTGCCGCCGATTCGCTTTCAGCCCCTGCCGCTTTTTTTCCGCCGCGCAGCCGCTCGGCCGCCGCGCGGAGCCTTCCGCCGACGCCCGCTTTGGCTTTCGGCTTCTCGCCCTCACTCTTCGCTTCGGTCTCAGGCTTGGCTTTGGGATCGAACTCGCTGCCAATCAACTCGACCTGCGCCACTTCCGCGCTGTCGCCCCTGCGATAGCCGAGGCGCAGCAACCGAGTGTAGCCGCCGGGCCGCGACGCGAAGCGCGGCGCGATGGCGTCGAAGAGTTTGGTCACGACCTCACGGTCCTGCAGGTCGTGCATGACGAGGCGCCGCGCGTTGAGCACGTGACCGTTTTTATCTCCGCCGGCGAGCCCTCGCTTGGCGATCGTGATCAAGTGCTCGACAAACGGCCGCAGCTCTTTCGCCCGCGGCACGGTCGTCGTCAGGTGCTCGTAGCGGAGCAGGGCCGTCGCCTGATTCCGCAGCATCGCGATGCGATGCTCGGTGACGCATGGGAAATCCCGTCCTGCCGATCCCGCCGATCCTGCCCGTCCTGCCCTGCTACTCCTGCGTCGCGGCCGTGGGCTGGTCGACACGCATGCCGAGGCTCAGCCCCATCGTGTGCAGGATCTCCTTGATCTCGTTCAGGCTCTTGCGCCCGAAGTTCTTCGTCTTGAGCATCTCCGCCTCGGTCTTCTGCACCAGCTCGCGAATGGTCCGGATGTTCGCGTTCTTGAGACAGTTGTACGACCGGACCGACAGCTCGAGCTCCTCGACCGACTTGTCGAGGTTCTCGTTGCTCGCGCCGGTGCGCGGCTGGTCGGCGGCCGTCTCCGCCTGCTGCTCGGCGCCTTCCTCGAGGTTGATGAAGATGTTCAGGTGATCGCGAATCAGCTTCGCGGCCAGCGACACGGCGTCGCGCGCGTTGATCGAGCCGTTGGTCCAGACGTCGACCGTCAGCTTGTCGTAGTCGGTGGTTTGTCCGAGTCGCGCCGCTTCGACCAGGTAGTTCACCTTCTTGATCGGCGAGTGAACCGAATCGATCGGAATCCAGCCGATGCCGAGATCCTCGTCGAAGTTCTTGTCCGCCGACACGTAGCCGCGGCCGCGCTTCATGCGCATTTCCATGTGCAGCTTGCCGCCCTCGGCCACCGTCGCGATGTGGGCGTCGGGCTCGAGGATCTCGACGTCGGCGTCCGCCTGGATGTCGCGCGCGCGCACTTCGCCGCCCTTGTCGACGCGCAGCATCAGCGTCTTCGTGTGATCGACGTGCAGCTTCAGCGGAATCTGCTTGAGGTTGAGGATGATGTCGGTCGCGTCCTCGACGACCCCGGGAATCGGCGAGAACTCGTGGAGCACGCCGTCGATCTTCACCGCGGTGATGGCGGCGCCTTCAATCGAGGAGAGTAGGACGCGCCGCAGCGCGTTGCCGATGGTCGTGCCGAAGCCGCGCTCGAACGGCTGCGCGTAGAACCGGCCGAACCGATCCGTGAGCGTCTCGCGCTCGAACTCGAGCCGTTTGGGACGCTGAAAACCTTTCCAGAGCATTGCGTGTCTTCCTTTCTCATCCGGGGTCCCTCCCCCGGACTCGCCTACGGGCCCGCAGACGGGCCTCCAGACCTGCAAGTGACCGCCGACCTCCCGCCGCAGGTCTGTCTAAGGCTGCGGGTCGGCGGTTGCGCGACTCAGAACGTCTGAAGTGTGAAGTCTGAAGTCGGACTTCGTACTTCAGACTTCAGACTTACTTCGAATACAACTCAACGATCAGTTGCTCCTGCACCGGTAGATTGATCTGTTCGCGCGTCGGCATCGAATTGACGCGGCCCGTGATCGAGTTCGCGTCGAACGACAGCCATTCGGGGACACCGCGCCCCTTCACTTCCTCCATCGCGTGCTCGATCGTCGGGTTCTTCTGCATCCGGCCGAGCACCGTGATGACGTCGCCCTCCTTCACCGCGTACGACGGGATGTCGACTTTCTTGCCGTTGACCATGAAGTGCCCGTGGCGCACGAGCTGTCGCGCCTGCGGACGCGAGGTCGCGAGACCCAGCCGATAGACGACGTTGTCGAGCCGCCGTTCGAGCAACTGAAGGAGCGTGACGCCGGTGATACCGCGTGTGCGTTCCGCTTCCTCGAAGTACCCGCGGAACTGATCCTCGAGCACGCCGTAGATGCGCTTCACCTTCTGCTTCTCGCGCAGCTGCAGGCCGTAGCCCGCGAGCTTCGCTTTCCGCGTCTTGCCGTGCTGGCCGGGCGGGAAGTTGCGCTTCTCGATGGCGCACTTCTCCGTGTAGCAGCGCTCCCCTTTCAGGAACAGCTTCATCGCCTCGCGGCGGCACAGACGGCAGACCGGTCCGATATAACGTGCCATTCAAACCTCGTCGTTAATTCACCAACTCACCAAGTCACCAATTCACCAACTAGACCCGTCGCCGTTTCGGCGGACGGCACCCGTTATGTGGGATGGGCGTCACGTCGCGGATTGATTTCACTTCCAACCCCACCGTCTGCAGCGCGCGGATGGCCGACTCGCGGCCGGATCCTGGTCCCTTCACGCGCACGTCGAGCGACCGCATGCCGACCGCCTTCGCGGCGTTGCCGGCGTTCAGCGCGGCCTGCGTCGCGGCGAACGGCGTCCCCTTGCGCGATCCTTTGAAGCCGATCCCGCCGGCGCTGGACCAGGCCACCACGTTGCCTTCGGTGTCGGTGATCGTCACGGTCGTGTTGTTGAACGACGCGTGGACGTGCGCCAGGCCGTGATGGACGATGCGCTTCTCGCCGCGCTTCTTGAACGTCTTCTTCCGCTTCCCTGCCGCGCCTTCTTTTTTCTCTGGGGTGGCGCCTTCAGGTGTCGCCGCCGCTTCGCTCTTCGCCATAAATTAAATGACCTTCTTCTTCGCGATCGCGCCCTTGCGCGGACCTTTCCGCGTGCGCGCGTTGGTCCGCGTGCGCTGCCCGCGAACCGGCAGCCCGCGGCGGTGGCGCATGCCGCGGTAGCAGCCGATTTCCATCAACCGCTTGATGTTCATCGAGATTTCCTTGCGCAGGTCGCCTTCGACGCCGCCCTGCTCCTCGATGACCCGGCTGATCTTCCGGACGTCGTCTTCGGACAGATCCTTCACGCGCACGTCGGGGCTCACTCCGGCGTCCTTCAGGATGATGTTCGAGCGGACGCGACCGATGCCGTAGATGTAGGTGAGTCCGATCTCGACGCGCTTGGTCCGCGGGAGATCGACGCCAGCAATGCGTGCCATCGCTTATCCTTGCCTCTGTTTGTGCTTCTGATTGGGACAAATCACGCGCACGACGCCGCGGCGCCGCACGATCTTGCATTTGTCGCAAATCCGTTTCACCGATGCTCGAACCTTCATACACCCTTTCGCTCGGCTAAAGAGCTTGTGAAAGAATCACGTTGAACGCAAAGATCGCAAAGCGCGCAAAGCATCTTTTCGAAAGATTCTTCTTTGCGGTCTTCGCGGCCTTTGCGTTGACGTGATTTCTTCACATCCTCTAAAGCCTTTGCGCGATCTGCCGCCTTCGCGCTACAACCGTTCAACGATTCGTCCACGCGTGACGTCGGCCGTCAACTCGATCCGCACCCGATCGCCGACCAGGATCCGCACGAAGTTGCGATCCATCCGATCCGCGATGTGCGCCGTCACGAACCCGCCCTCTTCCAGCCGTACCGTGTACATCGCGCTCGGCAGGGTCTCCGTGACCACGCCGGTGATTACCGGACGGGAACCGGAACCTCTCTCGCCGTCAGAATCCATGGGCCGTCCGCCGTCACCGCCACCGTGTGCTCGAAGTGCGCCGACAGACTGCTGTCGCGCGTCACCGCCGTCCAGCCGTCCGCGAGCACTTTCACGGCCGGCTTGCCCGCGTTCACCATCGGCTCGATGGCGAGCACCATGCCTTCGGCAAGCCGCGGACCGCGTCCTGGTTCGCCGTAGTTGGGCACCTGCGGCTCCTCGTGCATCCGCTGCCCGATGCCGTGGCCGACGAACTCGCGTACGACCGAGAATCCATACGCCTCGATGTGCTGCTGCACGGCGTGTCCGATGTCCGAAATCCGCCCGCCCGGCCGCACGCGCTCGATGGCCTTGTAGAGCGCCTCTTCGGTGACGCGCAGGAGCGTCGCCGCTTCCTCCAACACCGGACCGACCGGCAGCGTGATCGCGCTGTCGCCGAAATACCCGCTGAGCGAGGCGCCGACGTCGATCGAGATGATGTCGCCTTCGTTCAGCACGCGCCGTCCGGACGGAATTCCGTGGATCACCTCTTCGTTGATCGACGCGCAAATCGTCGCCGGGTAGCCGTGGTAGCCCTTGAACGCCGGCGTCGCGCCCGCCTGGGCGATCCGTCTTTCCGCCAGCGCATCCAAATCCGCCGTCGTCACGCCCGGCTTGACGTGCGCGGCGAGCTCCGTCAGCACTTCGCCCACGAGCCGGCCCGCGTCGCGCATGCGCTCGAGCTCGGCGACCGACCGGCACACAATCACGGCCGTACTCCGGACCGCGCGGCGCCCCCCAATCCGGGCGTGCCGACGGCCCGGTGATGGTTGCCCGCCGCTTCGATCGCCGCGGCGAGATCCGCCGCCACGCGATCCGGCGGCTGCGCCCCGTCGATCGACCGGAACGTCGGCCGCTCCTTGTAGTACTCCACGAGCGGCTCCGACTGCCGGTGGTACACCTTCAGGCGCTCGCGCACGATCGCTTCGTTATCGTCGCTTCGCTGCACCAGACGACCACCGCACCGGCGGCACCGCTGCGGCTCGGCGGCGGCGCGCACCGCTGCGACCGTCTCGGGCGCCGCGGCACTGGCTGCCGGCATCACCACGCTGTCGGCCGCAGCGCCATCCGGGTTCTCCATCGCGGCGTTCGCGCCGCAGTCTTCGCAAATCATCCGCGACGCGAGCCGGCGGACCAGCTCCGCCTCAGGCACCACGATGTCGACGACGATGAGCGGGGCCCGTCCATCCATGATGGTGTCGAGCGCCGACGCCTGCGCCACCGTCCGCGGGAATCCTTCCAGCACGAATCCGGCGAGCGCGTCGGGCCGATCCAGGCGCTCCCTCACGATCCCGATCATCACGTCGTCGCCGACCAGCTCGCCGCGGTCCATGATGGCCTTCGCGCGGTTGCCGACGTCGGTCCCGCCCTGCACCGCCTCGCGGAGAATGTCGCCGGTCGAGACCCTCGGAATCCCGCGGCTCCGAGCGAAGCGCTCCGCCTGTGTGCCCTTCCCGGCCCCCGGAGGGCCCAGCATGATCAGATTGAGCGCCATAGTTTCAAAGTTTGAAGTCTGAAGTCTCAAGTCTGAAGCGTCGACCTTCAGACTTCAGACTTCCAACTTGCTAGGCCCTTCTACCCCGAATCCTCGTCTTCTTCATGAATCCGTCGTAGTGCCGCATGATCAGCTGCGATTCGACTTGCTGCACGGTATCCATCGCGACGCCGACCACGATCAGGAGCGAGGTGCCGCCGAAGAAGTACGGCACGTTCATGCCCTCGGTGATGACCTTCGGCAGGTTCGCGTCGAGCCAGTCGCCGATGAACGGAATCGGCGCCACCTTGAACCCGCTAATCAGCCACTGCGGCAGCAGCGCGATGAGTGCGAGATAAATCGCGCCCGCCAGCGTGATGCGCGCCAGAATCGTGTCGATGTACTCCGCCGTCCGCTTGCCCGGCCGGATGCCCGGCACGAAGCCGCCGTACTTCCGCATGTTCTCGGCCACGTCATCCGGGTTGAAGATGATCGCGGTGTAGAAGTAGGCGAAGAAGATGATGCCCACCACGTACAGCAGGTCGTACAGCGGCATGCCGACGTTGAGCTGCGCGCTGATGGCGTCCGCCCACGGCCGCCCCTGGAACGCCTGCGCGATCGTGTAGGGGAACGCCAACAGCGATGACGCGAAAATCACCGGGATGACGCCGCCCGTGTTGACTTTCAGCGGAATGTGCGTGCTCGACCCGCCGTACATCCGCCGGCCGACGACGCGCTTGGCGTACTGCACCGTGACGCGCCGGTGTCCGCGCTCGACGAAGACGATCGCCGCCACCACGAGCGCCATCAGCACCATCAGGAACAGCACGCGGATGGGACCCATCTGCCCGGTCCGAATCTGATCGAGCGTCTGGAGTACCGCGCGTGGCAGACCGACGACGATCCCGGAGTAGATGATGAGCGACATGCCGTTGCCGATCCCACGCTCCGTGATCTGCTCGCCGAGCCACATGACGAAGCACGTGCCGGTCGTCAGCGTGAGCACGGTCATCAGCCGGAACGCGAGCCCCGGGTGATACACGAGCGGCAGGCCGCCGGCCATGTTCGTCTGCCGTTCGAGGAAGTACGCGATGCCGAGCGCCTGCACGAGGCTCAGGACAATCGTCCCGTAGCGCGTGTACTGCGTGATCTTGCGGCGCCCGAGCTCGCCTTCCTTCGACAGCCGCTCGAGGTACGGCCAGACGACGGTGAGGAGCTGCAGGATGATCGACGCGCTGATGTACGGCATGACGCCGAGCGCGAAAATCGTGATGCGCGACAGGCCCCCGCCGGAGAACATGTCGTACATGCCGAACATCGTGTTCTGGAGCTGGCGCGCCAGCTCGCTGAGCGCGGCGAGGTTCACGCCAGGCACGGTGATGTGATGGCCGACGCGATACACCGCGAGCAGCCCCAGCGTGTACAGCACACGCTTGCGAAGATCCGAGACCGCGAAGATGTTTTTCAGGCTTTCGTTCACGCGAGTTGCTCCGTCGCGCCGCCCGCTGCGGCAATTTTCTCCGCCGCCTTTCCACTGAACTTGTGTGCCCGCACGGTGAGCGCCTTGCCGACGTCACCGCGCGCCAGAACTTTCACTTTGCGGTCGCTGCCGTGAACGAGCCCGCGCTCGCGCAGGAGCTCCGGTGTGACGACCGTGCCGGCGTCGAACTTCAGTCCGAGCGTGTCGAGGTTGACCACTTCGTACTCGACCCGGAACGGATTGTGGAATCCGCGCTTGGGCACGCGCCGGTGCAGCGGCATCTGGCCGCCTTCGAACCCGCGCTTGAACTTGAAGCCCGAACGCGACTTCGCGCCTTTGTGTCCGCGGCCCGCCGTCTTGCCATTGCCGGAGCCCTGGCCGCGGCCAATCCGCTTCTTCGGGTGCTTCATCCCCTTCGGGGGGCGGAGATTACTCAGTGACATTCTTGACCTTCTCGCGGGGCCCCACCCCCGCACGTGCACCCCAGCGCGGCTGCCGCGCTGGGGACCCCGCATATGATGCCTCGCGTGCGCGGCGCGCTTCGCGCGTGCGCCCGCTGGCATGGCCGCAGGCGCTACTCCGACACCTCGACAAGATGACGGACCTTGTGGATCATGCCGCGCGTGGCGGGCGTGTCCTTCAGCTCCACCGTGTGGCGGATGCGGCGCAGGCCGAGACCACGGACGACGATCGCCTGATTGTTGTTGAACCCGACCGGGCTCTTCACGAGCGTCACCTTGACGGTACTGCCAGGGGCGCCTTTCGTGTCAGTTCTGTGATTCGCCATAGCTGTTCACCGGTCTACGCGCCCGGGCGCGCAAAGTCTGACAGGTCTTTTCCGCGCATCCGCGCGATGGCGACCGGATCCTTCAAGGAACCCAAACCCTCGAATGTCGCGCGCACCACGTTGTGCGGATTCGCCGAGCCGAGCGACTTCGTGAGGATGTTCGTGACGCCGGCCGATTCCACGACCGCGCGAACCGCGCCGCCGGCGATGATGCCCGTGCCGTCGGGCGCCGGCTTCAGCAGCACGCTGCCGGCGCCGAAGCGTCCCGTAATCGCATGGGGAATCGTGGTGCCCTGCAGCGGCACGCGGATCAGATTCTTCTTTGCCGCCTCGATACCCTTCTTGATCGCCGAGGGCACTTCCTTCGCCTTGCCGATGCCGAAGCCCACGACGCCGTGGCCGTCGCCGACGACGACCAGCGCGCTGAAGCTCAGGTTCTTGCCGCCCTTGACGACCTTGGTGACGCGGTTGATGGAGACGACGGTGTCCTTGATGTCGAGCTGCGACGGGTCAATGCGTTCACGAGTTCTCATTCTTTTACTTTCTCGCGGGGCCCCACTTTTTCCAATGCGCCGGGGCCCCACCCCCAGCGCTGACGCGCTCGCACCGTTGTGCTCGCGCGTATCGAGAACAGGACGTCAACAGATCCCTAGAATTCCAGACCCGCCTTCCGAGCCGCGTCTGCCACGGCGCGAATGCGGCCGTGATACAGGAACCCGCTGCGGTCGAACACGACGCGCTTGATGCCTTTTTCGATCGAGCGCTCGGCGATGGCCGTGCCGACCGCTTCGGCGCCTTTCAGGTTGCCGCCGCGCACGCCCTTCTCGAGTTTGCCCTTCAGCGCCGCGTCCACCGTCGACGCCGACACGAGCGTCTGACCACTCAGGTCGTCGATGACCTGCGCGTAGATGTGCGTGACGCTGCGAAACACGCTGAGACGCGGCCGCGCTTTCGTCCCGGAAATCCGCTTGCGCTGACGGAGCTGGATGCGGACGCGGCGATCGTTTTTGGTCTTGATCTTCATCTTTTTACTTTGTCGCGGGGCCCCACCCCCGCGACCTGTACCTCGCGGCGTTCCGCCGCTCGGCGATGCTTGTTACGACTTTCCACTTAGTGCCACGACAACCCCGATGCTAGCCCCAGCGCCCGTCGCGGCTCGCTCGTTCGCTCGCCGCGTTTGCCGTAACGACTGCCCGCTTAGTGCGGCAACCCACCGGGGGCACCAAGCATCAGCCATAGCCATCATTTCGCGCCGGTCTTGCCCGCTTTCTTCTTCAGCACTTCGCCGGTGTAGCGGACGCCCTTCTGCTTGTACGGATCCGGTTTGCGCAGCCGGCGGATGTTCGCCGCCACCTGACCGACGAGCTGCCGATCGACCCCGGTCACCGTGATGTGCGTCTGCTTCTCGATCGCGATGTCGATGCCCGTCGGGATGTCGAAGACCACGGCGTGCGAGTACCCGAGCGCGAAGATCACTTGCTTGCCTTTGACTTCCGCGCGATAGCCGACACCGACGATGTCGAGCTCGCGCTTGAAGCCGTCGGTGACGCCGGCGACCGCGTTGGCAACAAGGCTCCGCGCGAGGCCGTGGAACTTCCCGAGCTGCGGGTCGCCGGTCTTCGTTTTCGCGACCAGATGACCGTCAGCCAGCTCGAAGTTGATGCCGGGCGGATACGCCTGTCGCAGCTTGCCCTTCGGGCCCTGAATTTCCACCGCGCCGTCGACCACTTTCGCGGTGACGCCCTTCGGCAGCGCAATTGGTTTTTTACCGATTCGTGACATGTTCGGTCTCACCGTAGGGGCGGACGCATGTGTCCGCCCGCTGTGGGCCGACACGTGGGTCGGCCCCTACATGTTCTTCAAACTTCAGACTTACCAAATGTTGCACAGTACCTCGCCGCCGACCCCGGCTTTCACCGCGGCGCGGCCGGTCATGACGCCGCGCGACGTCGTGAGAATGCTCGTGCCGAGTCCCGCCAGCACCTCGGGCACTTCTTCCTTGCCGAAGTAGACGCGGCGCCCGGGACGGCTGATGCGCTCGACGCCGGTGATGAGCCGCTCGCCGTGCGGGCCGTACTTCAGGAACAGCCGCAGCGTCTTGGTCGCGGGCATCGTCTTGGTCTCCGGCTCGTCCAGCAGCTTGAAGCCCTGGATGTAGCCTTCGTCCTGAAGGATGCGCGCGATCTCGGCCTTCAGCCGCGACGCGGGCATGTCGACGCGCGTGTGCTTGGCGGTGACCGCGTTGCGGATCCGCGTGAGCATGTCTGCGATGGGATCTGTCATATCTCGCTCTCAGCTTTCCGCTATCAGCTACCAGCTACTCTTCGTCACACCCGTGATATCGCCCTCGAGCGCGAGCTTCCGGAAGCACAGGCGGCACAGCGCGAACTTCCGCATGTAGGCGCGCGGACGGCCGCACAGGCGGCACCGGTTGCGCAGCCGGATCTTGAACTTCGGTTTCTTCAGTTCCTTAGCAATCTTCGCGGTAGTAGCCATCTTTTTTTTCTTCGCGCTGGGGCCCCACCCCCAGCGCCTGTCGCGGCTCGCTCGATCGCTCGCCGCGGTTATTCCATCGCCTGTCCGCTCAGTGCGGCACTCTAGTTTTGTCGAAACGGCATTCCGATGAACTGCAACAGCTTCCGCGCCTCTTCGTCGGTCTTCGCGGTCGTCACCACTGACACGTTCATGCCGCGCGCCTTGTCGACTTTCATGTAATCGATCTCGGGGAACAGCAGCTGGTCGCGCAGGCCAAGCGTGTAGTTGCCGCGGCCGTCGAACCCACGGGGCGACACGCCCTTGAAGTCGCGGACGCGCGGCAGCGCGATGCTCATGAGCCGGTCGAGGAACTCCCACATCCGCTCGCCACGCAGCGTGACCATCGTCGCGATCGGCATCCCTTTTCTGACCTTGAACGCGGCAATCGACTTCTTCGCGCGGCGCGTCACCGGCTTCTGGCCGGTGATGCGCGCGAGCTCGTCGGCGCCCGTGTCGACGATCTTCGCGTTCGAGGTCGCCTCGCCGAGGCCCATGTTCACGACGACCTTCTCGATCTTCGGCACGGCCATCACGTTCTTGTACCCGAACTCCTTCTGCAGGGCCGGGATGACTTCTTTCTGATACTTCTCTTTCAGCCGGGCGCTCATTTGTCCACGACCCCCTCGCACTTGCGGCAAATCCGGACTTTGCGGCCGTCGCCGAGAATCTTGTGGCCGACGCGCGTCTGCGCGCCGCACTCGGGGCACACCAGCTGCACGTTGCTCGCGTGCAGCGACGCTTCGCGCTCGACGATGCCGCCCTTGATCTGCTTGCCGGGGTTCGGCTTCGTGTGGCGCTTGATCATGTTCACGCCTTCGACCACGAGCCGGTTCGTGTCGGGCAGGACCTTCAGCACGCGGCCGCGCTTGCCGCGATCCTTGCCGGTCACCACGAGCACGTTGTCGTTCTTCCGAAGCGGTGTTGCGAGACGACTCATTACAGGACCTCTGGCGCCAGCGAAATAATCTTCATGAAGCGGCGCTCGCGCAGCTCGCGCGCGACCGGCCCGAACACGCGAGTGCCGATCGGCTCGCCCTGATCGTTGATGAGCACCGCGGCGTTGCGGTCGAACCGGATGTAGGTGCCGTCGCGCCGGCGCTGTTCCTTGACGGTGCGCACGATGACGGCCTTCACGACCTGCCCCTTCTTGACGTTGCTCTCGGGCGTCGCTTCCTTCACCGACGCCGTGACGATGTCGCCGAGCCGCGCGTAGCGGCCGGTCGATCCGCCGATCGGGTTGATGACGGCGATCTTGCGCGCGCCGGAGTTGTCGGCGACGTCCAGGATCGATCGCATCTGGATCATGGCGTTTCTCCGGGCTGGATGGGCGGGATCGGCTGGATAGGCCGGATGGGTTTGCCCGTCCTGCCGTCCCGCCCCTCCTGCCTCTCCTGCCTGTCTAGACCTCCACCGCTTTTCTCACGACCTTTTTCAGCGTCCAGCGCTTGCGGCGGCTGAGCGGACGCGTCTCGACGATCTCGACCGTGTCGCCGACCTTCGCCGAGTTCTCCTCGTCGTGAACCATGAACTTCGACGTGCGGCGCTCGGTCTTGCCGTACATCCCGTGACGCACCTGCCATTCGACCGCGACGACACAGCTCTTTTGCATCCCATCGCTGACGACGACGCCGACCTTCTCTGCTTTGGTTGACATGTCTGATCCTGCCAATCCTGCCTATCCCGCCCGCTTCTGTCTCATCACCGTCTTGATGCGCGCCAGATCACGGCGGACCGTGCGCATCTTGTCGGGCGCCTCGAGCTGCCCCATCGACTTCTGGATGCGCATCCGGAAGAGCTGATCGGTCAGATCGCGCTCCTTCGCGCCGAGCTCCTCGACGGCGAGGTCGCGCAGTTCCGCGGCTTTCATTGAATCTTCTCCTGCGCGAAGCGCATCGCGAACTTCGTGAGAATCGGCAGCTTCGCGGCCGCCAGCTTCATCGCTTCGCGCGCTTCCTTCTCCGGAATGCCTTCCATCTCGAAGAGCACCTTGCCCGGACGGACGACGGCGACCCACTGCTCGGGCGCGCCTTTGCCCTTGCCCATACGCGTTTCCTGCGGCTTCTTGGTGATCGGCTTGTCGGGGAACACGCGCACCCAGATTTTGCCGCCGCGCGCGATGAAGCGCGTCATGGCGACGCGCGCCGCCTCAATCTGACGATCCGTCAGCCAGCAGGGCTCGAGCGCGCGCAGCCCGTAGTCGCCGAACGACACGTCGGAGCCGCGCCAGGCCTTGCCGCGCATGCGCCCGCGCTGCTGCTTTCTGAACTTGACCTTCTTCGGCATGAGCATGACGAAAAACCCTTTGCGACGATCAACGCGGAACTCGCAGAACCCGCAGAGCGGCTTTGTTCTGCGTGTTCAGCGATTTCTGCGTTGTACGTTGCTCTACGCCCTCGCTTGCGGACGACGCGGAGCGCGTTCCCGGTACTCCTCTTCACGCCCGCGCTGCGGCACCAGACGTTCGCCTTTGTACAGCCACCCCTTGATGCCGATCTGGCCGTACGTCGTGTTTGCTTCGGCGAAGCCGTAATCGATGTCGGCGCGCAGCGTCTGCAGCGGCAACTGGCCGTGCAGGTACCACTCGGACCGCGCGATTTCGGCGCCGTTCAGACGGCCGGAGACGCGCACCTTGATGCCGCGCGCGCCGAAGCGCAGCGCCGACTCCACGGCTTTGCGCATCGCACGACGGAACGCCACGCGCTTTTCGAGCTGCATCGCCACCGACTCGGAGATGAGCTGCGCGTCGAGCTCGGGCTTCTGAATCTCCTGGATGTTGATGAAGACTTCGCGGCTGGTCCGCTTCTGGATCTCCTGCTTCAGCTTGTCGACTTCCGTCCCCTTGCGGCCGATGATGATGCCGGGGCGCGAGGTGTAGATGTCGATCTTCAGCTTGTTGGCGGCGCGCTCGGTCTCGATTTTCGCGACGCCGGCGTGCGCGAACCGCTTCTTCAGATTCGAGCGCAGCGCCAGGTCCTCGTGCAGCAGCTTCGCGTAGTCGCGGTCCGAGTACCAGCGCGACCGCCACGTCTTGTTGAACCCGAGGCGGAACCCAAACGGGTGAACCTTCTGGCCCACAGTCTCTCCTTTTATAGTCGTTGGTCTTTGGTCGTTGGTCTTTGGTCGCGACGCGACCGAACCAACCACCAAGGACTAACGACCAACGACCAACGACCAACGACCACGACTATCTCTTCTTCTTCGCCGCCGCTCGCTTCGCCGCCGCCGGCTTCTTCGGCGCGGCTCCCGCACGCGGACGCCGCTTCGGCGTCTCACCCTTCGGGGCCACGGCGACGATCTTTTCAGGCCGCTCCGACACATGCACCGTGAGATGCGCGGTGCGCTTCAGCACGCGGAACGCGCGGCCCATCGGCGCCGGGCGCACGCGCTTCTGCGACGGACCCTGATTCGCGTAGCACGCCGACACGAACAGACGGTCGACGTCGCCGCTGAAGCCGTCCTTGTTCTGCGCGTTCGCAATCGCCGAGCGGAGGACTTTTTCGATGTCCGCCGCGATGCCCTTGCGGGTGAACTGGAGCGTCGCGAGCGCGCGGTTCACGTCCTTCCCGCGAATGAGGTCGAGCACGAGCCCGGCCTTCTGGGCCGACGTCCGCACGTAGCGCGCTGTCGCTTCCGCCTGAATCATGGCTAGCTCCCGGCCCCAGCCGGCTTCGGCGCGGCCGCTCCCGCCGTCCCGCCGCCGGCCGGCGCGGCGCCAGGCGCGCCCGGGGCGGCCGCCGCGGCCGCCGCGGCCCGTTCGGCGACCTTGGTCGTGTGTCCCTTGAAGATCCGCGTCGGTGCGAACTCGCCGAGCTTGTGGCCAACCATGTTCTCCGTCACGTACACCGGGATGAACTTCTTCCCGTTGTGCACGGCGAGCGTGTGTCCCACCATCTCGGGTACGACGGTCGAGCGCCGCGACCAGGTCTTGATGACCTTCTTCTCCGCGCCGCGATTCATGACCTCCACTTTCTCGAGGAGGTGCGTATCGACGAACGGACCTTTCTTTAAGGAGCGGCCCATTTATTTCTGTCTCCGTTGAACGATGAACTTATCCGTCGATTTCCGGTTGCGTGTCTTGTAACCCTTGGTCGGCAGACCCCACGGCGACACCGGATGGCGCCCGCCCGACGTCTTGCCTTCGCCGCCGCCCAGCGGATGGTCGACCGGATTCATCGCGACGCCGCGCACGTGCGGCCGCTGGCCGAGCCAGCGGCTCCGGCCCGCTTTGCCGATCGACACGTTCTCGTGATCGATATTGCCGACCTGGCCGATCGTCGCGAAGCACTCCATGTTGATCTTGCGAATCTCGCCCGAGGGCATCTTGACCGACGCGTAGTCGGCTTCCTTGGCGACAAGCTGCACGGCCGACCCGGCGCTGCGCGCGATCTGCCCGCCCTTGCCCGGCCTCAGCTCCACGTTGTGCAGCTGCGTGCCCAGCGGGATGTTCTTGAGCGGCAGGGAATTCCCCGGCAGGATGTCGGCGTTCTGACCGGCGACGATCGTGTCGCCGACCTTCAGCCCGAGCGGCTGCAGGATGTAGCGCTTCTCGCCGTCGGCGTACGTCAGCAGCGCGATCAGCGCCGATCGGTTCGGGTCGTACTCGATCGTCGACACGGTCGCCGGAATGTCGCGCTTGTCGCGCTTGAAGTCGATGATGCGGTACATCCGCTTGTGGCCGGCGCCGCGCCACCACGACGTGAGGTGCCCCTGATTGTTGCGGCCGCCGGTGCTCGGCAGCGGCTCGACGAGCGGCTTGTGCGGCTCCTGCGTGGTGACCTCTTCGAAGGTCTGCACGGTCTGAAACCGCGTGCCGGGCGACGTCGGGTTCAATTTGCGAAATGGCATGTTGTCCTTCGCAGAAAGTCTGAAGGACGAAGTCTGAAGTCTGCTTCAGACTTCCGACTTCATACTTCAAACTTCCTAAGCGCCTTCCAGGAATTCCGGCATCTTCTGGCCTTCGCGGAGTTTCACGTAGGCCTTCTTCCAATCGGATCGGCGGCCCGCATAACGCCCCTGCCGCTTGATCTTGCCGTGCGCGATGTTCGTGCGGATGCTCTCGACTTTCGTGCCGAGCAGCTGTTCGACCGCGCGCTTGATCTGCGTCTTGTTCGCGTGCGGCGCCACCTGAAACACAATCGTCCGGCCGTCCTCACGCAGGATCGACGTCTTCTCGGTGATCAGCGGCCGGCGAATCACGTCTGTGAGTCTCATCTTTTTACTTTGCGCTGGGGGCCCACCCCCAGCGCCTGTCGCGCCTCGCTCATTCGCTCGGCGCGGTTGTTGAAACGACTGCCCGCTCAGTGTCGCGAATCAGCTCGAAATCTAGCCCCGGCGCCTGTCGCTGCTCGCCTTCGGCTCGCGGCGGTACTTCGTAACGACTGTCCGCTGAGCCGGCGACTCTCTTACGCCAGTGCCTCTTGCAGCTTCTCGAGCGCGCCCTTCGTGACGACGACGCGGCGGGCGTCCATGATCTCGCGCGCCGTGACGCGCTGGCTCGACACGAGCGACACGCCGGCGATGTTGCGCACCGAGCGCGACATGTTCTCGTCGAGCGAGACGTCGATGAGCACCGCTTTGCCGGTGACGGTGAGCGTCTTCAGCAGCTCCACCGCCGCCTTCGTTTTGACTTCGGCCGCCGTCAGCGCCTCGACGACGACCACGTCGCCGTCCTTCAGCTTCTGCGCGAGCGCCGCACGCAGTGCGCCGCGCTCGACCTTCTTCGGCAGCTTGTAGTCGTAGCTGCGCGGCTGGGGGCCGAACACCGTGCCCCCGTGGCGCCACAGCGGGTTGCGGATGGAGCCCACCCGCGCGCGGCCAGTGCCCTTCTGCCGCCACGGCTTCTTGCCGCTGCCGCTGACGTTGGCGCGGTTCTTCGTCTGGTGTGTGCCGCGCCGGTCCGCCGCGTTGGCGTGCACGACCGACTCCCACATCAGGTCCGCGTTCACGCGTCCGCCGAACACCTCGTCGGACACCTCCACACTGCCGACCTTTTTGTTGTCGTGATTGACGATGTCGAGTGTCATCTTTTTTCCACTGGCGGCGGGGCCCCACCCCCGCCGCGAACTGACGCTGATGCCTCGCCTCGGATTTCCATGTCCTCGGCTCGGCATGGCCGCAGGCGCTGCTGTCGCCTTACCTTGCCACCGCAGACCCACCTGCCCTACTTCTTTCCCTTTTTGGGTTTCTCCACCTGCGCCACCTTGATCCGCTTCGCCGCGACCGCCTTGCGCACGACCACGTAGCTGGTCGGCGCGCCCGGCACGCTGCCTTCGACGATGAGCAGATGGTTGTCCGCGTCCACCCGCAGCACTTTCAAGTTCCTCGTCGTCACGCGTCCGCCGCCCATGCGTCCCGCGGCGCGCATGCCCTTGACGACCCGCGACGGAAACGAGGACGCGCCGATCGATCCCGGTGCACGGTGAAACATCGAGCCGTGTGTCGCCGCGCCGCCGGCGAAGTGATGGCGCCTCACGACGCCCTGGAAACCTTTGCCGCGGCCGGTGCCGATGACGTCCACGCGCTCGCCGTTGGCGAAGATGTTCACGAGCACCTGGTCACCGGTATTCAGCGGATCACCTCCAGGCGCCAGCTTCACTTCACGACGCACGCGCGTCGGCGGCACGTTGGCTTTCTTGAAGTGACCCTTCGTCGGCTTGTTCGTCTTGGCCGGCGTCTCTTCGACCAGGCCGAGCTGCACCGCTTCGTAGCCGTCGCTCTGCGCGTTTTTCGCCTGCACGACGACGCACGGTCCGGCCTTGATGACGGTCGCCGGATGCACGGTCCCGTCGGGATCGAACACCTGCGTCATGCCGACTTTTCTGCCGATGATGCCAGTGACCATTTACTTGTCCACTTTTTCTGCACTGGCGGGGGGGCCCCACCCCCGCCGCGAACTGACGCTGATGCCTCGCGGAAGACCGCTCGGCACGCCACCCCAGCGCGGCTGCCGCGCTGGGGACCCCGGCATGGCCGCAGGCGCTGTTGTCCAGAGCCCTCGGCGCTTAGCTCTACTTATGCTCTTTTCCGAACGCCTTGATCTCCACATCGACGCCGGCCGGCAGATCGAGCTTCATCAGCGCGTCCACGGTCTGCGGCGTCGGCTCGAAGATGTCGATGAGCCGCTTGTGCGTGCGGATCTCGAACTGCTCGCGCGATTTCTTGTCGACGTGCGGCGATCGCAGCACGGTCCACTTGTTCTTCGCCGTCGGCAGCGGAATCGGTCCCGCGAGCCGCGCGCCGGTGCGCTTGGCCGTGTCGACGATTTCGGTCGTCGACTGATCGAGCACCCGGTAGTCGTACGCCTTGAGGCGGATTCGAATCTTGTCGCTAAACGGGCTAGCCATATCGGTGAATCCTGTCATTTGGGATTGCGGATTGCGGATTGCGGATTTATCGACGATTGAATCCTCAATAAATCCGCATTCCGCAATCCTCAATCCGCAATGTCTATTTCCCCTGCATCCTGGCTACAACTTCTTCACTCACGTTGGCCGGCGCGGGCTCGTACCGATCGAAGTGCATCGAGTACGTCGCGCGGCCCTGCGTCCGCGAGCGAAGGTCGGTCGCGTAGCCGAACATTTCCGAGAGCGGCACGCGCGCAGAAATGATTTGCGTGCCGCCGCGATCTTCCTGACTCTGAATGTGGCCGCGCCGGCTGGCCAGGTTGCCCATCACGTCGCCCATGTAATCCTTCGGGACGACGACCTCGACGCGCATCATGGGCTCGAGCAGTACGGGCTTGGCTCTCTTCGCGGCGTCCTGGAACGCCATCGACCCGGCGATCTTGAACGCCATTTCCGACGAGTCGACGTCGTGGTACGAACCGTCGTACAGCTCGATCCGCACATCGTCGATCGGATAGCCCGCCAGCACGCCGCGCGTGAGAGCTTCCTTGATGCCTTCGTTGATCGGCTTGATGAATTCCTTCGGGATGGAGCCGCCGACGATCTCGTTCTCGAAGACGTATCCGGTGCCCGGCTCGCCCGGGAACAGATGTATCTTCGCGTGGCCGTACTGCCCGCGGCCGCCCGTCTGCTTGACGTAGCGGCCGTCGCCGTCTGCCGGACGCGTCAGCGTTTCCTTGTAGGCGACCTGCGGCTTGCCGACCGTCGCCTCGACGTTGAACTCGCGCTTCAGCCGGTCGACGATGATCTCGAGGTGCAGCTCGCCCATACCGGCGATGATCACCTGGCCGGTCTGCTGATCGGTTTGCACGCGGAAGGTCGGATCCTCGGCCATCAGTTTCTGGAGGCCGACGCCGAGCTTTTCCTGATCGACCTTCGTCCTCGGCTCGATCGCGAGCGAGATGACGGGCTCCGGGAAGTCCATCGACTCGAGCACGATCGCGTGCTTCTCGTCGCAGAGCGTGTCGCCGGTGGACACGCTCTTGAGGCCGACCGCCGCGGCGATGTCGCCCGCGTACACCTCTTTGATCTCTTCACGCTTGTTCGCGTGCATCTTGAGCAAGCGGCCGATGCGCTCCGTGCGCTGCTTGGTGGCGTTGTAGACGCTCGCGCCCGACGCGAGTACGCCCGAGTAGACGCGGAAGAACGTGAGCTGACCGACGAACGGGTCGGTCATGATCTTGAACGCCAGCGCGCCAAACGGCGCCTCGTCCGACGCCGGACGCTCGATGAGCGTCTCTTCCTTCTTGGTCGGATCGATGCCGACGATCGCCGGCACGTCGAGCGGCGAGGGCAGGAAGTCGACCACGGCGTCGAGCAGCGGCTGCACGCCCTTGTTCTTGAACGCCGATCCGCAGATGACCGGCACGAACGCGGCCTCGCCCTTCTTGCGCACGGAGCTGTTGACGCGCTTTCTCAGCGCCGCCTTGATTTCGTCTTCGGTGATCGCTTCGCCGTGGAGGTATTTCTCGAGAATCTTGTCGTCGGCCTCGCTGACCTTCTCGATGAGCTGTTCGCGGTACCGCTTCGCCTCCTCCATCATGTCGGCCGGGATCTCGCCGACGACGTAGTCCGCGCCCATCGTTTCGTCTTTGTAGGTGATCGACTTCATCTTGATGAGATCGACCACGCCGACGAACTTGTCCTCGGAGCCGATGGGGAGCTGAATCGCGACCGGGTTGGCTTCGAGCTTGGTGATGATCTGGTCGAACGTGCGCTTGAAGTCGGCGCCGATGCGGTCCATCTTGTTGACGAAGCAGATGCGCGGGACGCGGTACTTGTCCGCCTGGCGCCAGACGGTTTCCGACTGCGGCTCGACGCCGGCCACCGAGTCGAACACCGCGACCGCGCCGTCGAGCACGCGCAGCGAGCGCTCCACCTCGGCCGTGAAGTCCACGTGGCCGGGCGTATCAATAATGTTGACGCGGTGATCGCGCCAGAAGCAGGTGGTCGCCGCCGACGTGATGGTGATGCCGCGCTCCTGTTCCTGCTCCATCCAGTCCATGACGGCCGTGCCTTCGTGGACTTCACCAATCTTGTACGTGATCCCGGTGTAGAACAGGATCCGTTCGGTGGTGGTCGTCTTCCCGGCATCGATGTGCGCCATGATGCCGATGTTCCGAGTCTTTGCTAACGATACTTGCCGTGGCATTTCTTGTGGACCGTATCAGCTGAATTAGTACTATCTACAACGAGCCTTCGACCCCGATCTTCGGGCCGCGACAACCCGGGGCCCCCGACGCGCATGCCTGCGCGGCGGGGTGGGAGCGGAGCGGCCCGGCGTTGAATTCGAGAGGACGCTCCACGAGTTACCAGCGATAGTGCGCGAAGGCTTTGTTCGCCTCTGCCATGCGATGCGTGTCTTCGCGCTTCTTCACTGCGCCACCGCGCAGGTTCGACGCATCGAGGAACTCGTTGGCCAGCTTCTCCTGCATGGTCTTGCCGTCGCCGCGCTGACGCGCGTAGGCGACCAGCCACCGGATGCTGAGGGACAGACGCCGGTTCGGATTCACTTCGACCGGCACCTGATAGTTCGAGCCGCCCACTCGGCGTGATTTCACCTCGAGACTGGGCTTGACGTTGTCGACCGCCTTCTTGAACACCTTCAGCGGATCGTCGCTCGTCTTGTCCTTGATGATGTCGAAGCTCTTGTAAATGATCCGCTCGGCGGTGCTGCGTTTCCCGCCGTGCATGATGCAGTTGATGAATTTGCTGACCAGCGGACTCTGATACAGCGGATCCGCCGGAACATCGCGCTTCGGAATTTCACGTCTACGCGGCATCTTCTGAATCCTCGTATTGCGGAGTGAGGATTGCGGATTGCGGATTCATTGCGGATTCAATCAACGATCAATCCAAAATAAATCCGCAATCCGCATTCCTCACTCCGCAATGTGTTAAGCCTTCTTGGGCCGCTTCGCTCCGTATTTCGAGCGGCCCTGCATTCTTCCCTGTACGCCAACCGCATCGAGCGTCCCGCGCACCACGTGATAGCGCACGCCCGGCAGATCCTTCACGCGGCCGCCGCGGATGAGCACCAGCGAGTGCTCCTGCAGGTTGTGGCCGACGCCCGGGATGTAGGTCGTCACCTCGATGCCGTTGGTCAGACGAACACGCGCGACTTTCCTCAGCGCCGAGTTCGGTTTCTTCGGCGTCTGGGTGAAGACGCGCACGCAGACGCCGCGCTTCTGCGGGCTGTTCTGCAAGGCGGGGCTCTTCGTCTTGCTGACGATTTTCTTACGGCCCGCGCGGACCAGCTGACTGATTGTTGGCATATGAATGCGATCTCAAATTGCGGATTGAGGATTGCGGAATGCGGATTTATTGAAGATTGAGGGAAGAAATCCTCAATCAATCCGCAATCCGCAATCCTCAATCCGCAATGTGTTGTTTCAGGCCTAGAAGCCTCGAAAGGCTTGGCGCCTGAAAACCCTACTGACCCTAGGTTCGAGTTAATCGCGACGGACCGTCGCTATTCCTAAGCGGCGGAGCTAGATAGGGTGTCCTAGCCCCGACAGAACCTGACGAATATAACACGGCCTCTTTCGGCCGTGCAACCGCAGGACGGGCTACGGCGTCGCGCCGGCGGGCTTCTCGGTCGCGACCTTCACCTGGATGTTCGCGCGCTTGAGCTGCGCCTCAAAGCCTGATTTGTCAACGGCTTTCGAGTACGCCTCTTCAGGCGTGACCAGCTTCTTCTGCACGTAGTCGAAGAGCGCATCGTTCAGCGACACCATGCCGACCGCCTTGCCCACCTGCATCATCGACGGAATCTGGAACGTTTTCGCTTCGCGGATGAGATTCGAGATGGCTGGCGTGATGATGAGGACCTCGAGCGCGGCGACGCGGCCACCGCCGATTTTCTTGCACAGATTCTGCGCGATGACGCCCCGCAGCGACTCCGAGAGCATCACGCGAATCTGCGCCTGGCGATCGGTCGGGAACTGATCGATGACGCGGTCGACGGTGGACGCCGCGGTCGTCGTGTGCAGCGTGCCGAACACGAGGTGACCCGTCTCTGCCGTTTCGATCGCAATCGCCACCGTTTCCAGATCGCGCATCTCGCCGACGAGCACGATGTCCGGATCTTCGCGCAGCGCCGCGCGCAGCGCCGCCCTGAACGACTCCGTGTGGTTGTGGACTTCGCGCTGGTTGATCAGACAGCCCTTGTTCTCGTGCACGAACTCGATCGGATCCTCGATGGTGATGATGTGATCTTTGCGCTCGCGGTTGATGTAGTCGATCATCGCGCAGAGCGTCGTCGATTTGCCGGAGCCGGTCGGGCCCGTCACCAGCACGAGGCCCTTGTGCAGGCGGCACAATCCCAGAATCGCCGGCGAGAGCCCGAGCTTTTCGGCCGAGAGGATCTCCGACGGAATCACGCGGAACACCGCGCCGCGTCCCTTCCGGTCCTGGAAGATGTTGGCGCGAAACCGCGCGAGCCCGTGAATCTCGTACGCGAAGTCGGTGTCGTGCTTCTCGCTGAACTCGTGGCGGTTCTTCTCCGGCATGATCGGTTCGAGCAGCGCGACCATCGCCTCGGGCGTGAGCGGCGCCGCGTTCGGATCGAGCGGCGTCATCGAGCCGTCCTTCCGCACGAGCGGCGGCATGCCGCATGTGAGGTGCAAGTCGGAGGCTCCGGCGGTGCACATCGCCATGAAGAGCGAGTCGATCGGATTCGGCATTACGTCACTATCTCCCTGAGCTGCACGATGTGGGCGCTATTCACCACAAAGGTCCCTTCCGCGTTCTCGACGTAGCGGAACATGTCGGTTGACCGCGCGTAGTCGCTCAGACGGTCGCGCCCCTGCGGCCGGTAGACGCGCACGGACCCCGACAGCATCTCACCGTTCGAGAGCAGCATTTCGACCTGCCGCTCGGTCGCCACCTCGTACCCCGGATCGCGCTGCGCCTCGGTCGTCTGCTCGAGGAGCCTCACCGAAATCACGTGAGGACGATTGATCAGGACCGTGTCCGGCGCGGCGCTGGCCGGCACCTGGAACGGAAAGAAGCCGCTCTCAGCGTTCAGCACGTCGGCCACGCGCTCGGGGCCGGCATGCGTCGCGCTCGATCCGGAAAGGAAGAACCATCCCTGAAGCAGCCCGCCGCTCGACAACGTCAGTTCTGCTTCGGCACGCCGCTTCTCAACCCGGAATTCGGACATTCACCCGGATATCGGCCGAAAAGCGAGGCGACTTGATATATTGATGCGTCATGGGATTCACACCGACTGACTTCATCTGGTTCAACGGCAAACTCATCCCTTGGGGTGAGGCAAAAGTGCACGTGCTTGCGCACGGGCTCCAGTACGGGACGGGCGTCTTCGAAGGCATGAAGTCGTACCCGACCGCCGACGGTCCGGCCATCTTCCGCCTCGACGCGCACCTCGAGCGCCTCTACAAATCGGCGGAGCTGTACGACCTCGCGATTCCGTATTCGCAGGCGACGTTGACCGACGCCAGCCTCGAATTGGTCCGCGCGAACAAGCTCGAGGCCGCATACCTGCGGCCGGTGGCGTTCTTCGACGCCGCGACGCTGAGCGTGTGGACGAAGGAATGCCCGGTCACGGTGGCGATTGCCGCCGTGCCGACGGGCAAATACCTCGCGAACGCTGACGCTGGCGTCCGCGTGACGGTGTCGCCCATCCGGAAGTTTGACAATAGTGCGATGCCCGCATGGGCGAAGGCCTGCGGCCAGTACATCAACTCGGCGCGCGCGGTGAACGATGCGCAGCGGCGCGGTTTCGACGAGGCGTTGCTGCTCAACTCGCAGGGACTGGTCGCCGAAGGATCCGGCGAGAACTTGTTCCTCGTGAAGGACGGCAGCATTGTCACCAACGACAAGGACGCCAGCATCCTGATGGGCGTCACGCGGGCGTCGATCCTCGAGATCGCGCGCGACCTCGGGATTGCCGCTCGCATCAGCCCGATCTCGGTCGAGGACCTGATGACGGCCGACGAGCTGTTCTTCACGGGCACAGCCGTCGAAGTGACCGCCATCCGTGAAATCGACGGCCACGTCGTCAGCGGGGGTAAACCCGGTCCGGTCACGCGTCGTATTCAGGACACATTCAATCAGGCCGTGCGGGGCCAGCTGCCGCAATACCGGCACTGGCTCGCGTTCGTCCGCCAGGAGGTAGGCGCATGAGCCGTGGAGCTCGATCCGAACAACGCGCAGGCCAAGGCGCAAGTCCAACAACTCAAGGGACAGTCATCATGAAGCGACTGCTTTCGACGCTGTCGGTCCTGGTGTTCTCGGCTACGACCGCGTTCGCGGCCACAAAGGCGCCACTTGTTGAGTTCGAGATGATGACGTGGCCCGAGGTGAAGGCCGCGCTCGAGGCCGGCAAGACGACGGCGCTCGTCTACACCGGCGGCACCGAGCAGCGCGGACCGCAGAACGTGAACGGCGGCCACACGCTGATGGGTCGTGAGATCGCGAAAGCGATTGCGCTCAAGCTTGGCAACGCGATCGTGTTGCCGGTGCTGCCCTACACGCCGAATCAGGCGAGCGCGCAGCTGCCCGGCACCATCGGGCTGACACCGGAGCTGCTCGGCGCTCTCCTCGAGCGCATCACCGAGCAGGCGATGACCACCGGCTTCAAGAACGTCGTGGTGATGGGCGATCACGGCGGCGGCCAGCCGGCGACCTACGCCGAGGTCGCCAAGAAGATGGACGCGAAGTACGCGCCCGAAGGCAAGCACGTGTACTTCTGCGACGAGGTGTACGCGAAAGCGCAGGGCGACTTCGACAAGTGGCTCGAGGATCACGGCTATCCGCGCAGCTCGCACGCCGGTATTCCCGACACGTCGACGATGCTCTATCTCGGCGGCGACAAGGGCTGGGTGCGGAAAGAGCTCATCGCGACCGCTGAAGGCGATCCGGTTCCGCCGCCCGGCGCGCGCGGGCAGGGACGCGGCCGCGGCCAGGCGGATCCGACGGCGTCTCCACGCAAGAACAACGGCATCACCGGCGACGCGCGCCGATCGACCGCGGCGCTCGGCAAGATGCAGTTCGATATCAAGGTCGACTACGCGGTGAAACAGATTCAGGGCTTTCTCGCGAATCGGCCGAAGACGACGGCGCAGCAGTAGGCGGGTTGGGCGGGACGGGCAGGATAGGCGGGACAGGCTGGAAGGGATCATAGCCATGGAGTTAACGCGCGGCGTCAGCCCTTCCTCCGTCGGCGCGCTGTTGCGCGACCGAACGCTCCGGCTCGCCGCCGGGCTCGCGGTCGTGGTCGCCATCCCGGTGGCCATCCTCTTTTACTTCCAGTTCCGATCGATTTCCGCGCTCAGCCAGTCGTCGACCGTCGTGCTGCGGCAGCTCAGTCAAGAGACGGCGGACGCCGTCACGAAGGTCCTGGTCGATACGCTGAGGACGGCGCGCGTCGACGTCCTGCTGAAGATCGGCCAACGGCAGACCGAGCCGCTCGACCTCGCGTACATCGAAAACGCGTTCGAGCAGGGGCTCGTCAACGATCCGTTCGTCGATCGGTTTTACGTCTGGTCCGACGTGACCAACGAGTACAAAGGACGGGTGCTCGCGTACGATCGCACGAGCTACGGCTTCATCACGAACCCGCCGGAAAGCGCGCTTCTCGTGAAGCGGTTCCACGATCTCGCACCGGAACAGCGCGCAATCGCCATCTTCGACGACACGATCGGCGGCCGGCGGACGCACTTCCAGGGGCAGTTGCGGTTCACGTTCACGCGCGATCGGTTGACGAGCTTCGTCGCGCTGGCGGTTGACGCGGAGCGGCTGAGCAGCGACTACATTCCGCGGCTGCTCGCGAGCAAGTTCCCGAAGATCGAAGGACCGACCGGCTTCCCGCCGCTCGCAGTCACGGTGCTCGACGGCGCCAATCGCGTCGTGTATCCGGCGGGCAGTTCGGTCACCGATCGGTACGTCGACGAGCGCACGTTTCCGCTCGTTTTCTTCGAGCCCGAGCTGGCGAGCTTCGCGGCGCCCGAGAAGGGGAAGCCGGAAACGTGGCGCGTGCGGACCGGCTACGGCAACCAGATGATTCCCGACATCATCGCGGCGCGCGAGCGGCCGCAGCGCGTCATGATGGCGATGCTCGCCGGCCTCATGGCGCTCGGCGTCTTCTTCATCGCCCGCGCGGCGGCGCGGGAGCTGCGCGTCGCCGAGATGAAGTCGAACTTCGTGTCGAGCGTCTCGCACGATCTCAAGACGCCGCTCGCGCTCATTCAGCTCTTCGCGGAAACGCTGGAGCTCGGACGGTTGAAGAACACCGAGCGGGCGCCCGAGTACTACCGCATCATCAACAGCGAGGCGCGCAAGCTGACGCGGCTGATCAACAACCTGCTCGACTTCTCGAAGATCGAGGCGGGATTGCGGAAGTATCAGCTCGAGCCGACGGATCTCTCGGCCGTCACCCGCCGCGTCGTCGATTCGCTCGACAGCCAGTTCCGGCACAATCAGTTCTCGGTCACGCTCCGCGCGCCGCAGGCGCCGATTGCGGTCAAGCTGGACGCGGAGGCGGCGGAGCAGGCGCTCGAGAACCTGCTGTCGAACGCGATGAAGTACTCGCCCGAGCACCGCGAGATCGTCGTCGAGGTCGACACGTCTGGCGGCTACGGCGTCGTGCGCGTGCGCGACCACGGCATTGGCATCCCGCCGCGCCTGCAGCGCAAGATTTTCCAGAAGTTCTATCGCGTGCAGACCGATGCCGGGTCGGGACCTCAAGGCACCGGCCTCGGGCTCGCCATCGTCGACCACGTGATGCGGGCCCACGGCGGCTTCGTGCGGGTTGACAGCGAGGCGGGACGTGGCAGTACCTTTACGCTCCACTTCCCGCTCTACCGAGGAGACATCAACGTTGACGAAACGGATTCTGGTGATCGAGGACGAGCCGCAGATGTTGCTCGGTCTGCGTGACAACCTCGAGCTGGAAGGATACGAAGTCGTCACGGCATCGGACGGCGAAGACGGCCTCGCCAAGGCGTTTTCGACCGCGCCCGATCTCGTGATTCTCGACGTCACGCTGCCGCGCAAGAACGGCTTCGAGGTGTGCCGCGAGCTGCGCGCGCGCGCCAACCCGACGCCGGTCGTCATGCTCACCGCGCGGTCTCAGGAAACCGAGAAGGTCCTCGGGCTCGAGCTCGGGGCCGACGACTACATCACCAAGCCGTTCAGCATCACGGAGGTGCTCGCGCGGGTCCGCGCCGTGCTGCGCCGCGCCGGCGGCCGGCCGTCAGGCCTCGAGACGTGCCGCATCGGCGACGTCGAGATCGATTTCCGGACGCACCAGGCGCACCGCGCGGGCCAGCGCATCGACTTCACCGCGCGCGAGTTCGATCTGCTCCGCTACTTCGTCGCGCACACCGGTCAGGTCGTCACGCGCGAGCAGATTCTCAATCAGGTCTGGGGCTACGAGGAGTC
>MNEX01000197.1 GCA_001917905.1 Acidobacteria bacterium 13_1_40CM_65_14 | reverse complement strand
GTATATGGCGGATTGAATTCCTGAACGCCGGCGACTCGTCGCGACGCGATCCACCGCATCACGTAGACCGCGCGCGGATCGGTCTTGCTGACGAAGCCCGGGACCACTTCGAGGATGCCGTGCGACAGCAGGTCCGGGTAGTAATCGATGTCGGGCTCCATCATGATGTTCGCCTCGAAGCCGGCGGTGGGACGAGTCGCAGCGTCTTAGAGCGCGTTGCAGAATTACAACTCTCCACCACGTTCAGGTTTGCAACCTCCTGTCCTCCGTGTCCTCTGTGGTGGAGAGGTTGCGCCGGTAATTTCGCCACCAGCTTTAAAGGCGTCGAGCAATCTCTTCGATGATCTTTTCTCCGTGAAACCGTCCGTTCTCGATGAAGATCGTACCGGTCTCGACGCCGGCGATCGCGCCGCCGGCGACGAAGAGGCCGGGGACGTTGGTCTCGAACGTCTCCGGATTGTGTACGGGGCCCTGCCGCTCGGTGAGCATCACGCCCGCGCGGCACATCAGCTCGGTGTCGGCACGATAGCCAGTCAGCAGGTAGACGGCGTCGGCGGGAATCTCTTCTTCCGATCCCGCCTGCCCCGCCCCTCCCGCCTGTCCTGCCCCCACCAACACCACCGACGTCGGGCGAATCTCTTTCACGCAGCGACCGAACTTCGCGATGACGGATCCTTCCTTGATCCGATTCTCGATGTCCGGCCGGACCCAGTACTTGATGGTGGACTTCAGCTGCGGCGCCCGATGGACGATCGTCACGTGCGCGCCGGCGCGAAACATCTCCAGCCCCGATTCGGCCGCGGAGTTGCCGCCGCCGACGATGACGACGCGCTGGCGGTAGTGGATGTGGGGCTCCTTATAATAATGATGCACGTGCGGCAGGTCTTCTCCGGGGATCCCGAGGTAGTTGGGATGATCGTAGTACCCGATCGCGAGGATCACGAACCGCGCCAGCCGGACGCGGCGGACACCGCGCTCTGACCGCGTCTCGACTTCGAAGATCGGCGTTTCTTTTTCCATGCTCGCGGGGCCCCACAATTCTGTTTCGCGCTGGGGCCCCACCCCCAGCGCATGCCGCTTCGCGCGTTCGCGCTCTGCGGCGGCTGAAGGCTCTCGCTCGCGCTCGTCTCGCGCATCGTCGCGGCGAATAGCGACAACCTTCTCCTCGAACGCGATCTGGAGATCGTACGTGTCGACGACCTTGCGGTAGTAATTCAGCGCCTCGGCGCGCGTCGGCTTCTCGTAGGGCGACGTGAACGGCAGGCCGCCGATCTCGAGCAGTTCGGGCGTGGTGAAGAAGACCATCTGCGGCGGGAAGCGGTAGATCGAGTTGACGAGGACACCCTGTTCGATCACCTGGTAGTCGATGCCGCGTTTTTTTGCATTGATGGCGGCCGCGAGCCCCGACGGCCCGCCGCCCACTATGATGAGATCCCGCACGGACATATCAGCTGATAATACCGGAGCTTCACAAGGAGTTGCATCATGCGCCGAGCTTCAGTCGCGGTCCTGTTCTGCGCGATCGCGCTCACGATGGCCACGCCGCGTGCCGCGGGCCAACGGTTCATCACCGAAACGGATTTGTTCAAGTTCACGTGGATTGCCGATCCGCAGATCTCGCCCGACGGATCGACGGTCGCGTTCGTGCGCGTGACGGTCAACGAGAAAGAGAACCGCTACGAGTCGTCTCTCTACGCGGTACCGACGGCCGCAAGTCAATCGAGCGGCGTCAGCAACGACACTCCGCGGCGGCTGACGTCCGGCATCCGCGACACGAGTCCACGCTGGGCGCCAGACGGCAAACGGATCGCGTTCGTGCGTGCAATTGAGAAAGACGGCAAAGTGCAGCCGGCGCAAATCTACCTCTTGGCCATGGATGGCGGCGAAGCGCGTCCGCTGTCAGAGCTCGCCAACGGCGCCGGTTCGCCTGTCTGGTCTCCTGACGGAAAGATGCTCGCCTTCAGCTCGCGGACTGGGCAGGAGGGGCAGGATGGGCAGGAAAGGCGGGAGGGGCAGGAAGGGAAAGACACCCCGCACAAAAGCGATGTGAAAGTGATCACGCGCGCCGTGTACCGCTCGAACGGCAATCCAACCTACGTCGAGCCTGAGAAGCATGGCCACATCTTCACGGTCTCGGTGTCTGACACCGCTGGCGACAAGCCGGCGCCGAAGCAGATCACCGACGGCGAGTTCGACGAAGGTGACATCACGTGGAGCCGCGACGGCTCGACGATCTACTTCACGTCGACCCGCATGCCCGAGGCGTACTACGAGGCGGATGATTCCGATCTCTACAGCGTGCCCGCCGCAGGAGGATCGATTACCAAGGTCGCCAGCATCGACGGATCGATCGGCGGACTCAGCCTGTCACCCGACGGCAAGCGGATCGCGTTTGTCGGGACGCTGCACGGGAATCCGGTGCGTTCGTACAGCCAACCCGATTTGTGGGTCACCGACGTCGCGCCGGGCAGCACGCCGAAGAATCTGACCGCGAGCTACGACTTCGACGTCAGCAGCGGCATCGGCGGCGATCAGTCGGCGCCGCGCGGACGGAACGCGACGCCGATCGTCTGGTCCAAGGACCCTTCGACAAGCTCAGGGCAGGCGGCCGCGTCGCTGATCGTTGTGGTCGCCGAGCACGGCAGCGCGAACCTGAAGCGGGTGACGATCGCGACCGGCAAGATCGATCCGGTGACCGACGGCAAATACGCCGTCGCCGCGTACAGCGCGACGCCGGACGGGTCGGCGATCGCCGCGACGATCTCGACGCAGACCAACATCGGCGACGTTTTCGTGGTCAATTCCGGCGGCGCTCGTCGCGCGGCCCTTTCAGGGCCGCGACAAATCACCCACATCAACGACGACATCTTCAAGGAGATCCAGCAAAGCGAACCGGAGGAGATCTGGTATCGCACCTTCGACGGCAAGCAGGTGCAGGGCTGGATTCTCAAGCCGCCGGATTTCGACTCGACCAAAAAGTATCCGCTGATCCTCGAGATCCACGGCGGACCGCACGCCGCGTACGGCAACACCTACACGCACGAGTTCCAGTGGATGGCGGCGAAGGGCTACGTCGTGCTGTTCACCAATCCGCGCGGCAGCACGTCGTACGGGCAGGACTTCGGCAACATCATCCAGTACCACTATCCCGGCGACGATTACAAAGATCTGATGGCCGGCGTCGACGAAGTGCTGAAGAAAGGCTACGTCGATGCGACCCGCCTCGGCGTCACCGGCGGCAGCGGCGGCGGCCTGCTCACCAACTGGACGATCACGCAGACGCAGCGCTTCAAGGCCGCCGTCGCGCAGCGCGACATCGCCGACTGGTACGGCTTCTGGTTCACTGCCGACTTCACGCTGTTCCAGCCGACGTGGTTCCGGAAGGCGCCGTGGGAGGATCCGCAGGACTTCGCCGCGCGCTCGCCGATCACGCACGTCGCGAACGTCACGACGCCGCTGATGCTCGTGCTCGGCGACACCGACTACCGCACGCCGCCCGGCGAAGGCGGCGAGATGATGTTCCGCGCGCTGAAGTACCGCAAGGTGCCGACCGTCATGGTCCGCTTCCCGCGCGAGACCCACGAGCTGTCGCGCTCCGGCGAACCGTGGCATCGCGTCGAACGACTGCAGCACATCGTCGGGTGGATGGATCAGTGGCTGATGGGGAAAAAGAACGTCGCGTACGCAACACAGTAGAAGCGCCTGCGGCCACGCTGAGCCGCGGCCATGCGACGCCGCGGCGAAGCGTCAGCGTCAGCTCGCGCCGGGGGTGGGGCCCCGGCGCCAGTGAAGAAAAGTAAGACACCTCTCGTCGCGTTAAACGACCTTCTGTCGGGAAAGCCCCGATGTTCCCGATGGCCGGGATTACTGTTGTCGCAGGAGGTTCCTATGAAACGACTGCGTGACGTCGGCGGCGTGTTGGTGTTGGCGGCGGCGATCTTTGGACCGACGCTCGTCGCCGGTCAGCAACCACCCGCGGGGCAACCGCCCGCCGGCGGCTTTCCCGATCTCGTCGGCGCATTGAAGGCCACGCCGGGCTGCCTCGGCGTCGAGACGGCGCGGACGTCGAGCGGCAAGCAGGTGATCTTCGCCTGGTTCGAGAACAAGAAGGCGGTGTTGAACTGGTACTACAGCGACACGCACCGCTCGGTGCAGAAGATGTTCGCGGCCGGATTGCCGGCGCGGACGCCGATGGCCGACGTGCCCGACGATGGCCAGCCGGTGCTGGCGATCGCGTCGCTGACGCCGTCACCCGCGCCCGCGAGCGGCGGCATGCCGTTCGCCGTGTCGCAGATCGCGATCGAGCTGTACCGTCCGCTGCCCGGCGGTCTCGCGGCGGGCGGCCGATTCTCGCCGTCGGCGATGAAAGTCCCGGGACTCGTGGACGTGCCGATGCCCACGCCGCCGAAGAGCCAGCAGTAACTAGTGGACCGTATCCGCTGAAAGAGTACTAATCACAACGAGCCTTCGACCGCGATTTTCGGGCCGCGACAACGCGGGGTCCCCACCGCGCACGCTTGCGCGGTGGGGTGCGAGCGCGGGGTCCCCACCGCGCACGCCTGCGCGGTGGGGTGCGAGCGGAGCGGCCCGGCAGTAATTCGGAGGAGACACGCCACTAGTCATCGAACGCATGAACACCAGCTCGGCGCGATTCTGGGCGGGCATCGTCGGGATCAACGTCACCGCGGCGTTGCTCGCCAACTTCGCGTTCGGGGGCGTCAGCCTCCAGTCGCCGCTTGGCGACATTCTCGAATCGACGGCGATCAGTTTTCTGTTCTCCACCTGCTGCTCGACGCTGTGCATCGTCGCCCTCCCACGACTCGTGCCGCTCGCGCGACGCGCGTTTCCCTTCCCGCTGGACTGGGCCGTCATCGTGCTCGCGCTCATCGGTTTCGCCTCGGCCGGCAGCTTGATCGCGCTGTTCGCCCTGGCCGCGATCGGCCGCATCCACGGCATCGACATGATCATGCGGTGGTTCGTCGGCACGTTGAAGATCTCGATCATCGTGACGCTGCTGTTCGGGCTGTTCGGGACGATCGTCGAAACGCTGCGCGCGAGACTGGATGCGACGACGCTGGCGCTGAGAACGAAAGAGCGCGACGAAGCGGACGCGCGCCGGGTCGCGGCCGAGGCGCAGCTCGCCTCGCTCGAATCGCGGGTGCAGCCGCATTTTCTCTTCAACACGCTGAACTCGATCGCCGCGCTCATCCACGAAGACCCCGCGGGCGCCGAGCGGATGACCGGTCAGCTGGCCTCGCTGCTGCGGTCGTCGCTCGATCAGCAGACGCCGCTCGTGCCGCTCGACGAAGAGCTGCGGACGGTCCGCAACTATCTCGAGATCGAGCGCGTGCGGTTCGGCGACCGCCTGCGCTACGACATTGCCGCGGACCGGGCCGCGGCCGACGCTCACGTGCCGCGGCTCGCCGTGCAGACGCTCGTCGAGAACAGCGTCAAGTACGCGGTGTCGCCGCGGCGCGAAGGCGCGTCGATCGTGGTGCGCACCTCCGTCAACAACGGCCACGTCCGCGTCGAGGTCGAAGACGATGGACCGGGATTCGACCTCACCGCGGCGCCCGAGGGCCACGGTCTCGCGCTCGTGCGCGAGCGCCTCGCGAGGACGCTCGGCGAGCACGCGTCGCTGCACGTCGACGCGCAGCCAGGCCGTACGCGTGTCGCGATCGACGTACCGGTTCGGCCGACGGATGCGAGGTCCGGCTAGGCGGACCGTGTGAGGCCATGCTCCGTGCATACATCGTCGACGACGAGCGGCTGGCCGTTCAGCGGCTCACGCGTCTCCTCGAGGCGAGCGGGCGTGTCGAGATCGCCGGCAGCAGCACGGATCCAGAAGCGGCGCTCGCCTTTCTGCAGGCGCATCCCGTCGACGTCCTGTTCCTCGATATCCAGATGCCGGGGCTGACCGGGTTCGAGCTGCTCGAGCGCCTGAACGCGCATCCGCTCGTCATCTTCACGACCGCCTACGATCAGTACGCGCTCAACGCGTTCTCGGTGAACTCCATCGACTATCTGCTGAAACCGATCGAGCCGGAACGCCTCGAACACGCGCTGGACAAGCTGGAACGACTGGGCGGTCAGCCGCGGCCGGACATCCGGACGCTCGCGCGCGAGCTCGCCGCGGAGCTCGCGCCGGCGCGGCGCCTCGAGCGCATTGCGTCGCGCGTCGGCGAGCGGACGACGGTCGTCGAGACTTCGCGCGTCAGTCACTTCGTCGCGAAGGACAAGCTGACGTTCGCGATCGTGAACGGCCGCGAACACGTCGTCGACTACACGCTCGCGCAGCTCGACGAGCGGCTCGATGCGCGGCGCTTCGTGCGCATCCACCGAGCGACGATCGTCAACGCGGCGTTCGTCGAGGAGCTGTTCCCCGCCGTGGACGGCGGCGTGCTGGTCCGGTTGAAGGGCGAGCCGAAAACCGAGCTCAGCGTGGCACGCGACCGCGTCCGCGAGCTGAAACAGCGCCTCGGAATCTGATCACGGCAGGCCTAATCTAACAGCTGGTTGCGAAATTACCGCTGCAACCTCTCCACCACAGAGGACACGGAGGACAGGAGGTTCAAACCTGAAGAAACAGTCCATTGCCGCTGTGTCCCCCGTGTCCTCCGTGGTGGCGAGTTGTCATTCTGCAATGCGTTCAAAGGGCCTGCGCTACAGCCGTCTCAACGCGCGAAATTCAGCCGGTCGAGACCAACGCGCCCATTGCTGATCACGAGCAGCGGATCCTGCACAGTCGTGATGCGATGAGGACCTCACCCTGGAGCCCGAGCGCCTCGCGATACACCGGCGCACAGATCACGGTCGAGACGTCGTCATGACCGGCGATGAAATCGCGCGACACGATCACGTACAAGCCCGGCTTGTGACCGCGCTCGGGAACACGCTCGGCGGTGCGATAGATCTCGCCACGCTTCACGGCTTCGCCTGGTCCTTCACGAGCGCGGCGGCTTGCTGACGAGCCGCCCGCGATGACGCCGGAAGACCTCCCGCTCGCGTTCCTCCTCGGCCGCGGGCGCGATGTGCGCCAGGTACTCGCCGACCGCGGCGCGAATGATCTTCGATCGGTTCGCCGTGTCGCCGTGATGGCCCGCGAGCCGATCGACGCTCTCGAGCATGCCTTCGTCAATAGTGATCGCAACAGTCTTCATATGGGTTCCTAACATCGGTAGTTGGCCTGTCTGCCGCCCACGCGTGGGCACCAGTGTGCGGTTCAGTCTGGTCCTGCGAGGCCATTCAGGGTCCATAGTGCCCGTTCGCTGAGACCAGTCGCCCGTTGGCTGAAAGTGTAATTGGCGCAAGCCTTTGGGCATCTATTATTTAGCGCATGCACAAGCCTATCAAATACGCTGAAAAGGGCCTGTCAATCGCCGCCAACGGCGCCTGGGTGATCTTCAACAACCTGAACAAGATCAACCAGCGACCGTCGTTCACACCCAAGTGGTCGGATAAGCCGCTGCTCAAGTCGTACGAGAAAACGAAGCCACCGCTGGGCTGGCCGCGTGAAACCGACTCGCTCTGTCCGACGTGCACGCGCGAGGCGCGGCAGGCGATCCTCGACGGCAAGAAGGACGTCAGCGTCCTGCTCAACGAGAAGGTCGGCGAGATCAAGGCGACGATTCTCGAGCGCGACGGCAAGATCCTGATGGTGAAGGACTGCCCCATCCACGGCCATTTCGAGGACGTGATGGCGATCGACACCGAGTTCTTCAAGCACCTCGAAGAAGTGTTCCCCGGCCGCGACATCCGCGCGCACAACGACGAGAAACTCCACAACCACGGCACGAGCACGATCAAGCATGGCCGCGGATCGGTGCTCACCGTGGACCTGACCAATCGCTGCAACATGATGTGCGACCCGTGCTTCATGGACGCGAACCAGGTCGGGTTCGTCCACGAGCTCACCTGGGACGACATCAAGACGGTGCTCGACAACGCGATCACGATCAAGCCGCGCCGGCAGATGTCGGTGCAGTTCTCGGGCGGCGAGCCGACCATCTCGCCGTACTTCCTCGACGCGGTCGCCTACGCGCGCACGGTCGGCTACAACAGCGTGCAGGCGGCGACCAACGGCATCGAGTTCGCCAAAGACCCGGAGTTCGCGAAGGCGGCCGCCAAGGCCGGCCTGCGCTACGCGTACCTGCAGTTTGACGGCATCGGCAACGCCGCGAACTCGCATCGCCGCGTCGGCAACCTGTTCGACGTGAAGCTGCGCGCCATCGAGAACCTGTACGCCGCCGGCGTTGACATCGTGCCGGTCGTGACGATCGTCAACGGCGTGAACAACGAGCAGGTCGGCCGCATCATCGAGTTCGCGCTCGACAACCCGAAGAAGATCAACTTCCTGTCGTTCCAGCCCGTGAGCTTCACGGGACGAGACGAAGAAGTGACGCCGGAGCGCCGCGCGGCGCAGCGCTACACGCTGTCGCACCTCGCACACGACGTGAAGAACCAGACCGGCATCGGCGAGCCGGTCCGCGACTGGTTCCCGATTTCCTTCATGGGCAGCTTCACCGACTGGGCCGACGTGACGCACGGCGCGGAGAAGGAGTTCGGTCAGCTCACCTGCGGCTGCCATCCCAACTGCGGCGTCGGCATGGCGATCATGATCGACAAGGAAACGAAGGAAGCGGTGCCGGTGACGGCGTTCCTCAAGGCCGAGCAGCTCGCCAAGGACGTCGCGTCGGTCAGCGACGCGGGACGCGGACGGTTCCTCTCCGTGTTCGGCATGGCGCTCTCGCTCGTCCGCAACTACGACTCGTTCAAGTCTCCGACGCACTTCAAGTTGACCGACCTGCTGAAGAAGTTCGACAAGACCTTCGGCGCGACCAAGTCGGCCGAGAAGGGCAAGTACGGCAGGGTCGAAGGCGATCGAACGATGGATGACATCGCGAAGCGCCGAGCCGACCGCTGGAACTTCCTGTTCATCGCGGGCATGTGGTTCCAGGATCTCTTCAACTACGACTTCCGCCGCACCGAGATGTGCATCATCCCGTATGCCACGCAGCAGGGCGAGATCTCCTTCTGCGCCTACAACACCGGCATCGGCTGGCGCAACATCATCGAGAAGATGCACATGACGGCGACGCTCACCAAGTGGTACGAGGAGCACGGCCGTCATGAGATCTTCGCCGGGGGCAAGGCGGTGCCGCTGAACTCCACGGCGCATTCGCTGAAGCTGAACGAGGAGGCGGTTCGCGCCGGCGCGCAGACCGACCTCGACGATCTCGGCATCGCGAAAAACGCGCGCGAGGAGAAACTCAAGGCGCGGCAGCACAAGGACCACCAGGGAGAAGGGGCCCCTGGAGTGGACCACCAGGGGAAAGGGGCCCCTGGAGTGGACCACCAGGGGAAAGGGGCCCCCGGATCAGCAAAGCCGAAGTCGTCTGAGCCGGCGCCGGTACTGCACAAGCCGGTGGTGTAACTCGAGATTTCAGATTTCAGATTTCAGATTTGAGCCGGCGGGCACCCGCCGGCTCGTTCTTTTTCACGGTCTCAGGTCGCGAAAGAACGCGCGGACGTCTTCGACCAGTAGCCCAGGCTCTTCGAGCGCGGCGAAATGACCGCCTCTCGGCATCTCCGTCCAGCGCGTCAAATTGTATCGAGCCTCCACCCAGCGTCGCGGTGGCACCGAGATCTCCTTCGGAAACAACGCACACGCCGTCGGCACCTGTACTCGAGCGGTATTCTGTCCCGCGACGCTGCCAGCGACGCGCGATTCGTAATAGATCCGGGCAGACGAGGTGGCCGTGGCCGTCGCCCAGTAAATCATGACGTTCGTGAGCAGCTCGTCCTTGGTGAACTTCTTCTCGATGTCGCCGTCGCAATCGCACCACGCGCGAAACTTCTCGACGATCCACGCGGCGAGTCCGGCAGGCGAGTCGTTGAGGGCGTACCCCAGCGTCTGCGGCTTCGTACTCTGAATCTGGCTGTATCCGCGCTCGCTCGCCATGTACGCATCTCGGGCCCGCATCCGGTCCAGTTCGGCAGCCGGCACGCCGGCGTTCGGATCGCTCACACCCGGCGGGGGCGCTCCCGCGATGCAGAAGTTGAGGTGCAGCCCGGCGACGTGACTGGCATCATCGAGCGCGATGAACCGTCCCAGGATGGCGCCCCAGTCTCCACCTTGCGCGCCGTAGCGGGTGTACCCTAGCCGCGCCATCAGTTTGGAGGCGACCGCCGCCATACGTTCGGGGTTGAAACCGGGTTCACGCGGTTTGTCCGAAAACCCGAACCCCGGGAGCGAGAGCGCGACCACGTGAAACGCATCCTCGGCGCGACCGCCGTGCGCGACCGGATCGGTCAGCGGACCGATGATCTTCGTGAACTCGACAAAAGAACCTGGCCACCCGTGCAGCAACACGAGCGGCATCGCGTTCGGCTGCGCTGACCGTTGGTGGATGAAGTGGACGTCGAGACCGTCGATGTTCGTCTTGAACTGATCGAATTGATTGAGCCGTCGCTCTTGGGCGCGCCAGTAAGACCAGCCGGATTCTTCGATCGCATCAGGGAAGCGCGTGCGCGCGAGCCGCTCCCTTACGTCGCGAAGGACATCGTCCGGCACACGAATCTTGAACGGGACAATCCCGTCGCGAGCGCTTGCGGTCGCGCGTGGCGACACGGATTGAGATCGAGGCGTCTGGGCGTCGCCGTGGGTGTAGGCGATGCAACCAAGCGCGATGGCGCTGGCGACGATAGCAGTCGATCTCGGCATCGGCTTTCAGCACTCCACGTTCGCCGGCTTATACACCTGTGCGCAGTGGCTGTCGAGACGTTTGGCGAATCCAGAAATCCGTAAGCCCGGCGACATCTCGACGGCCTTTTCTATTTCTTTGCGACTCTTTGCGAGTTTACCAACGAAGGCGGGTGCTAGTGTTCGCCCTTCGACGCATCTGGTGGGGTCCGGCTTAAGCGGGACACTCCAGCGGCGTAGGAGGGGTGAATGATGCGGCTCGCGATCCTCGTAGCAGTCCTCCTCGGGAGCCTGACGCCCGCGTGGGCGCAATCAACGGCCACGCTCCAGGGAACCGTCACCGATACGCAAAACGCAGTGATGCCAGGCGTCTCCGTTACCATCCGCAATCAGGCGACCGGCATCGAGCGGGCCGCCGTCACCGACGCGGGGGGTCAGTACGTCGCGGCCTCGCTGCCGCCCGGGCAGTACCAGGTCCTGGCGCACATCGAGGGATTCCAGGATCAGACCCGCGAGGTCGAGCTCGGCGTCGCGCAGACCGTCGTCGTCAACATCAAGCTCGGCGTCGGGACGCTCGCCGAAAACATCACGGTCACCGGCGCATCGCCGCTCATCGACACGGCGACCGTGTCGGTCGGCCAGGTGATGGCGCAGCGGACGGTTCAGGAGATCCCGCTGAACGGCCGCCACTTCGTCGATCTCGGCCCTCTCATGCCGGGCGGGATCACCGCCCCGCAAAACGCCGGCCTGAGCGCGCCGCTTCGCGGTCAGGGATCCTTCTCGTTCATCTCGGCGGGCAATCGCGAAACGTCCGTCAACTTCATGATCAACGGCATCAACCTGAACGACCTGTCGAACTCGCAGATCACGTTCCAGCCGTCGATCAATACCGTCTCGGAGTTCAAGGTCGACAACTCCACCTTCAGCGCCGAGTACGGCCGCAACTCGGGCGCCATCGTGAACGTCGCGACCCGGTCGGGCGCCAACGCCCTGCACGGCGAAGCGTTCGATTACTATCGCGACGACAAGTTCGACTCGCGCAATTACTTCAATCCGGAGCCGGCCGACAAGTCGCCGTTCAACCGCAAGCAGTTCGGCGTGAACCTCGGCGGGCCGATCGCGAAGAACCGCACGTTCTATTTCTTCAGCTACGAGGGGCTGCGGCACCTTCAGGGCGTCGACCTCAACTCCGGCGTGCTGACCGACGCGCAGCGCGCGGCGGTGACCGATCCGATGTCGAAACGTCTCCTGCCGTACATCCCGCTCCCCAACACCACGGGTGCGAGCGGCGAGGGACGCCTCATCAGCTCCGGCATCGCGCCGGTCACCATCAATCAATCGACCATCGATCTGCGCCACAGCATGGGCAAGAACGACGACCTCCACGGCTACTACGCCTTCCAGGCCGACAAACGGAAGGAGCCGAACGCGCAGGGCAACACCGTCCCCGATTTCGGCGACACGCGCGTCGGCCACCGCCAGGTCATGACGATCAACGAGACGCACGTCTTCAGCCAGGCGCTCGTGAACGAAGCGCGGTTCGGCTTCAACCGGCTGAACATCACCTTCGATCCCAACGTGGTGATCAACCCGGCGGATCTCGGGATCAGCAACGGCGTCAACTTTCCGATCGCGCTTCCTCAAATCACGATCCAGGGCCTCAACCTGAACTTCGGCGGACCAAGCGGGTTCCCGAGCGGCCGCACAGTCACGACGTTCGCGGCGGGCGACACGGCGACGTACCTGCGCGGGAATCACATCATCAAGTTCGGCGGCGAGTTCCGCCGGGCCGAGCATGCGAGCTTCAACCTGGATCCCGGCACGTTTACCTATCCGAGCGTCGCCGCCTTTCAGACCGGGTTGGGGAATGCGTTCAACATCACGCTCGGCGATCGATCGTTCGACCTCTTCGTGAATGCGCTCGGTGGCTTCGTGCAGGACGCCGTGTCGGTCGGACCGAACCTGAAGCTGGACCTCGGGCTGCGGTACGACCTGCTCGCGGCGCCCACCGAGGCCAACAACCGCATGGTCGTGTTCGACGCGGCGACTGATTCGCTCGTCCAGGTCGGCTCGGGCATCGACAAGGTCCACAAGAACAGCAACGATCTTCAGCCGCGAGTCGGCATCATCTGGAATCCGGCCGGTGATGGCCGCCTCGCCGTCCGCGGGGCGTACGCCGTGATGATCAACCAGCAGAATACGGGCGTGGTCACCGGCACGACGGCCAATCCGCCGCTGGCGACGCCGCTCAACGTGGCTGGCGCCGTCCGGCTGGACAGCGCGCTGGCGACCGCGGCAGCCTCGGGTCTGGCGCCGAACACCACGAACCCGAACTACCAGCAGGGCCGTCTGCAAACCTGGAACGTCAACGTCGAACGGGAGATCGGCCCGGTTGGCCTGATGGTCGGCTATTTCGGGTCTTACGGCGATCGCCTGAGCGTCCCGCTCAACATTAATCAGTTCGTCAACGGAGTACGCCCGTTCGCGAAGCTGTCGGCGTCGAGCCCGATCCAGCCGGGATCCAATCTTGGAAACATCACCGAACGGGAAAGCCTCGGCTACTCGCACTACACGGGCCTGTGGATCACGGCGAACCATCGGATGACACACGGCCTGCAGTTCAGCGCGTCGTACACGCTGTCGAAATCGACCGATACGAACTCGTTCGATGGAACGCTCAGCACACAAGACAGCTACAACGTCGCCGACGGCGAGGGACCGTCCGACTTCGACGTGCGGCATCGCTTCAGCATCAACGGCACGTACGAGCTGCCGTTCCACGGCAACCGGCTGATGGACGGATGGCAGGTGGTCGTCGTCAGCCAGATGCAGTCCGGCGGCCCGTTCAACGTGGTCACGAACATCAACACGTTCACGGGCGTCAACAACACGCTGCGGCCCGATCTGGTCGGTGACCCCGCGATCCTTGGATCAGTGAATCAGTGGTTCAACAACAGCGTCTGCGATCCGCGCATCGCCGGCTCGTGCACGTCATCGTCGGTGTTTGCGCTGCCGGTGTCCGCCAACGGCGTGTTCCATTTCGGGAGCCTGGGCCGGAATGCGATCCTTGGACCGGCGTTCAGCGACACGGACGTGTCGCTTATCAAGAACGTCCGGCTGAACGGGCAAGCCCGCGTGCAATTGCGCGTCGAGGCGTTCAACGTGTTCAATCAGAAAAACTTCGGACAGCCGGGCCGCATCGCAACCGTCGGCAGCACGTCGTTCGGCGTGATCACGAACACGCGGTTCCCGACCGGCGATTCCGGATCGGCGCGGCAGGTGCAGTTCGCGGCGAAAATGCTGTTCTAGAGCGGTTTTCGATTCTGTGTAGCGGCGCTGAATCAACACAAAGGACACGAAGGACACCAAGACAAGACCACTTCGTTTCCCTTTGTGTCCTTTGTGTCCATTGTGTTCGATCAGCGTAGCGGATCAACCACGCCGCGACGGGAAAAAGGCGATAGTCGAGAGTGCGCGCCTTCCTGTTTCTTACTTCTTCGGCTCGGACGTCGTGGCGGGCTGAACGGCGTCAGCGCGCCGCATTCCTTGTCACCGCGCGTTCGTGACCGCTGGCGCGGGAACCACGGCGATCACTTCGACTTCAATCATCAGCTCGGGCCGCGCGAGCTTCACGACCTGCACGAGCGTGCTCGCCGGCGTCGTCGTCCCGAAATAGCGCGCGCGCACTTCGCGAACCGCCGGCGCCTGCTCCATGTCGGTCACGTACGTGTTCATCTTCACGACGTCGGAAAACTTTGCGCCCGCCGCCGTCAGTGCCGCCTGCAGATTCTTGAACAC
>MNEX01000109.1 GCA_001917905.1 Acidobacteria bacterium 13_1_40CM_65_14 | reverse complement strand
CCCGACTGGGCCGTGAAGATGCCGCTCGCCTGCCAGTCGCCCAGGACCCAGCTCAAAGGACCCGATCGCAGCCAGCGCCCCTGTTTGCCGACCGGAATCATGTACACGAAGCTCTGGACGTAGCTGTGCAGTCGATCGTACTCGGCGCGGCCGCGGCTGCGCGGGATGTCGGCCGGCGTCGGGATGCCGCCGTTGCTGTCGCCCTGCCAGTAGTTAATCGACCGTCCGAGTGTGTAGGACGTGGTCAGGAGGAAGCCATTCGAGAAGCGTTTGTCCAGCTTCGTCTGCATTGAGTGATAGGTTGTGTTGGAGCGCATCCACCCGGTCGTCTCGGCGGTGCGCCCGAACGGCGCGAACTGTGGCCGGCCGTCGTTATCGGCTCCGCGTACCAACCCCGCATTCTGGTTGATCGTGTTCACGATGTCACCGCGATTGCCGACGTAGGCGGCCTCGGCGGTAAGACCGTGGCCCAGCTCGCGCTGATAGGCGGCGTTCCACGACTGCAGGTTCCCTTCGTGGAGGTCGGCGGGGATGGCGAAGTAGCGTTGAGCGCGCAGCAGCGACGTGTTGGCCGGAATCACGCCGTTCGACGGAATGTCAGCGAGAATCGGCGCGGGAAACCCGTCGGCCATATGGACCGCGGTCGAGGCAAACGAGTTCGGCGTGTTGAACTGGTTGTTCTGCTTGACCGGGTAGTTGAACGCGTACGAGTTGTCCGGGAACGGAATCGTGCTGACGCCGTAGCCGCCGCGCACGACCGATGTTTCGGTGATACGGTACGAAATGCCGGTCCGCGGCGCGAAGTTCTTGTAGTAGCGGCGAACGCCAATGTTCTCGGGATTGTCGCCGTAGCCGGCGATACGAAGTGAGTTCGTCGCCGGATCGTAGTTCGACAACCCGCCCTTCCCTGCGAGGCCGACGAGCGGCGTGTAGTACTCGTGACGCAGCCCCAGATCGATCGTGATCTTGGACGTGGGGTGCCATTTGTCATGGATGTAGCTGAACACCGCCCAGTGCCGCGTGCCCGGGTCGATGACCGTCAGATCGCGACCGACCTGGCTCGGCGCGTCCAGGAGAAAGCTGGCGAACGCGTTGGCAATGCCAGTCCGCGCCGCTGCATCGGCCGGAATCGCCGTTTGCGGCGCGCTGAACTGGAACTGGCCGCGCGGGCCGCCGCTGTCCTGCACCTGCAGCAGGAAGTCGCGGTTGTGCCGGAGATTACCGCCCCACTTGACGGTGTGATTGCCGATGACCTTGGTGAGCACGGACGAAACCTCACTCGTGCGCTCGGATCGATCCCACGGCAGGCTGGCCGAGAACCCGATGACTTGGTTGCTGAAGCCCTGGTTGATCTGGATCGACGTGATGCCGCTCGAGAAATCATCGACATTGGCGCCGCGAATGCCGAACTCGTCGGAGGTCTTGAGGCCCTGACCTTCGCTCACCGCTTTGTTGTGGTAGTAGCTGAGGCCGCCGCGGATTTCCTGCACGAGCGTGTTGCTCCACGTCCGCGTCCACGTGCCGCCGGCGCTGATCGTGACGTTCGTACCGGTGCCGGCGAAGTCGCGGCCACCGCCGCCGTAGATGCCAAAGATGCCGGGATCGGCGATCACCGGACGCTGATAGCTGAAGCGTCCCGAGATGGCGTTGCGGTCGCCCACCTGCTGATTGATCTTCGTGTCGAATGCTTGTGTGGTCTTCTTCCGCTGGTACGGGAGCTCGAAGTTGATCTGACCGAATGCCGCGCCTGCGACGGTTGGCGCCGGGACGATGCTCAGCAGCTTCCTGGCAAGCGGGCTGATCATCTCGGCCGGAATTCTGTTGCCGGGAAATGGCTGGCGCCCGGTGCCATCGGCATTGCCGGTGAGCGGATTGTAGATGGTCGTCGCGGCGCCGCTGAAATCGCCGTTGCGCCACTCCATCGGCGGAATCACCGATCGCTGCACGCGTCCGGCGTTGTTCAGCGCGTACTGGTAGTCGCCGAAGAAGAAGAGTTTGTTGCGCTGGATCGGGCCGCCCAGCGTGAGCGCGGAGCTCACGATCTTGGTGGGTGCCTTCGAGCGTGAAAAGAAATTCGTCGAGACCGTCGCGTCAGTGTTCCCACCGACAAAGGCGCTCCCTTTGAATTGATTCGTGCCCGACTTGAGCGTCACCGACGTCACCGCGCCGCCGGCCCGGCCGAACTCCGCGTCGTAGTTGCTCGTGGTGACGCTGACGGTCTCGATCGCGTCCGCCGACGGGATGAGGACGGTGAGGAGTCCGGTCTTGTGATTGTTGTCGATGCCCTCGATGAGGACGTTGTTCGCCAGTCGCGACTGCCCGTTCACTTCGGTCGACAGGCTGTCCTGGGAATTGAAGAATTCCGAGTGCACTCGGTGCGGTCGCGTCGCGCCGGGCACGGTGGCGAGCGCGCCCTGAAAGTTGCGGTTGAAGCCGAGCGGCACTTCCTGAAGGAGCTTGCTCTCGATGAGGCGGCCCGTATCGGTCCGGTCGGTCTGCAGCAACGGCGACTGACCGACGACGGTGACCGTCTCGGCGAGGGCGCCGACCTCGAGCTTCAAATCCGCGCGCATCGTCGTGTTGACCTGGACCTCGACCTTGTCTCGAACCGCTTTCTTGAAGCCGGTCAGCTCCGCCTCGACGCGGTATACGCCGTCCTTGAGGCTCGAGAACACGTAAAACCCGTTTTCGTTCGTCGTGGTGGCGGCGTTGATGTTCGTGTTCACTTCAGTGATCGTCACCGTTGCGCCGGGGATGGCGAGCCCCGCCGAATCGGTGATGTTGCCGACGAGCGATCCTGTGACCGCTTGCGCGTGAAGTGCGGTGGGAACCAACACGGCGATGACGAGGACGATTACGACACGACGCATCGGATCCTCCTGATGAACAAACAAGCCGTCAAGGCGACGCGCCGTAAAATGCCACACTTTATCGATTACATCAACGCATTCTGGCGGGTTTTCTACGGCTCGGCCCGGAGCAACGACGGAGAATTGGATCTAGCGGACCGTATGAGCTGAAGGAGTACGAGTCACAACGAGCCTTCGACCGCGATTTTCGGGCCGCGACAACGCGGGGTCCCCACCGCGCACGCTTGCGCGGTGGGGTGCGAGCGGAGCCGGAAGGTGAATTCGAGCAGACACACCACTAGCTGATGATGCCGTGGAGGACGGTTCCTGAGACGTCCGTCAGGCGGAAGTCGTGACCGCTGTAGCGGTATGTGAGCTTGGTGTGATCGGTGTGGCTCTCGAACCTTCGAGCGGGCAATGTGTGGCGCCTCGATCCGAGGCGGATCGAGGCGACGCTGCCGAACTAACACGTTCAGAGCGAGCCGACCGACTCTGCCTTGCGCAGCAGTTCCTTCATGCCGCGCATGCTCTGACGTGTGGATTCCTCCGGTGTGGCCGCGCCGTGCCAGTGCGTCTCGAGCGACAGCGGACCGGTGTAGCCGTCCTTCTTCAACGCGCGGAACTGTCCGACCCAGTCGACGACGCCGGTGCCCATCGCGGCCCAGTCGGTCCCGCCGCCCGGTTTCTCGACGACGTCCTTGCAGTGCACGTGGCCGATGCGATCCTTCGGCAGCTTCGCGTAGCCGTCGGGATATGCCTTCTCGCCACGGGCCGTCGCGTTGCCCGGATCCCAATTCAGCATCAGCGCGTGCTCGCGCACCGCGTTGAGGAGCCGAGCCGCTTCGGCGCCAGTCGCGGTGTTGCACGCGAGCTCGTTCTCCAGCGTCAGCGTCACGCCCTTCTTCCCCGCTTTGACCGCAGCGTCGCGGATGCGATCGTCGATCGCCTTGCGATACGGTTTTTGATCGTCGAGGCGCCAGAAGTCGAAGATGCGGATGTTCGGCGTGTTGAACGTCTTCGCGAGATCGATTGCGCGCTCGAGCAGCTCGTCCTGCTGCTGATACGTGAAGTCGGCGCCGAACTCTGGCTTCTTCGGGCTGTAGGGCGATTTGGGCGCGCCGGGCCAGTCGGTCTTGAACACGGGCGACGCCATTTCGGAGACGCGAAGCTTGAACCTGTCGAGGACCTTGCGCGCTTCGGCGATGTCGTTCGCGTCCCAGTTCATGATGTTCTTGCCGTGCATCGCGCGCAGCTCGACGTAGCCGAGCCCGAACTCGCGCGAGGCGACCTCACAGGCGTGACCGAAGTCCTGCGAGATTTCGTCGGTGAGGACTGAAATAGCGGACGAAGCCGCGAGCGCGTTGGCGAAGCGGCCGAGTGGCAAGGCCGATCCCATGGCCGCAACTCCAAGTGAGGTGACGAACTGCCGGCGTGAAGTCATACGTCCTCCGAACCCGGGCCAAAGTATCGTTCGAACGCGTGAGAGGTCAAGGGATTTCGCCTGACGGCGCCGGCGGCGGACGGCTCCACTTGACAGGCCAGTGAACGCCGTGAGATGGTGGGGACTGCAGACTTCACTTGTATGCCTAGTGGACGGCACGAGCGCGTGGAACTGCTGCAGGGCACCCTGGACCTGATCGTCCTGCGCGCGCTGTCGACCATGGGACCGCAGCACGCCTATGGGCTGGCCGCGCGGCTCGAGCAGGTCGCCGAGCATCGCTTCACGCTGAATCAAGGCACGCTCTACCCCGCGCTGGTCCGGCTCGAACAGAAAGGCTGGATCAAAGGCGACTGGCAGACGACCGAGAACAACCGCGAAGCGAAGTACTACACCATCACGAAAACGGGCACGCGTGCGCTCGATCGGCAGACCGCGCGCTGGCGCCGGCTCGCCGGACTGGTCGACAAACTTCTCCTCAACGAGTCGTAGCGCCTGCGGCCATGCCACACACGCAAGCGCGTAGCGCGCAGCGTGGGAGGCATCAGCGCGTGGGGGTGGGGCCCCACGCGGAGTAGAAAAAAGAAAGGACGATCATGCGGCGGTCGCTCCTCAGGCTCTTCAGCGTCGTTCGGCCCGAGCGCGGCGAGAGGGAACTCGCGCGCGAGGTCGCCTCCCACCTCGCGCTGCTGGAGGACGAGTATCGGCACCGAGGGATGACGGCCGACGAAGCGCGCTACGCCGCGCGACGCGCAATCGGCGGCATCGAGCAGGCCAAAGAGCATCAGCGCGACGCGCGATCGTTCCGGTGGCTGGACGATGCGCGGCGCGATCTGCTGTACGCGACGCGAACGCTGCGCCGAACTCCCGGGTTCGCATTCGTCGCGATCCTGACGCTCGCGCTCGGCATCGGCGCGAACACGGCGATCTTCAGCCTCATTGAGGCGCTGCTGCTCCGCGCCCTTCCGGTGCGCGACCCGCAGCAATTGGTGCAAGTGACGATGGTCCTGCCCAGCGGAGAACGCTGGCACAGTTTCTCGTATCCGCTCGTGCGCGGTCTGGCCGATCAACGGGACGTGTTTTCGGACGTGTGCGGGTTCAGCGACGCGACGTTCAACGTCGGATCGCCCGACGCGGTCATGCGCACGCCGGCCGCCTGGGTGAGTGGCGCGTTCTACGAAACGCTCGGACTGCGGCCTACCGTCGGCCGGCTCCTCATGCGCGACGACGATCGGCCGGGAGCGATTCCCGCGGCCGTCATCAGCGACAGCTACTGGCAACGTGCGTTCGCGCGTGACGATGCCGTGATCGGCCGTTCTCTGCTGATAGAGGGCGTGGCCGTGGCCATTGTCGGCGTCAGTCCTGCCGGCTTCACGGGAGCGACGGTTGGCCAAACGGCCGACATCACGTTGGCGCTCGGCATCCTGCCGCAACTGTACTCGGAGCGTGCCGAGTCTCTCGAGGCGAGCTCGACCTGGCTTCGCGTCCTGGCGCGGCCGCGCCCCGGCATCTCGTCGATCCAGGCCCAGGCCCGCCTGGCGGTCGTATGGCCTCAGCTCGCGACTGCCGCCGTGCCCGCGACCATGCCGACGGCGCGGCGCAGGGTCCTGTCGTCGAGGATTGAAATCATCCCAGGCGCGACCGGATGGACCCCTCTGCGGGAGCAATTTCGACAACCGCTCCTCGTGATGATGGGATTCGTGGTCGTGGTGCTCGTGATCGCCTGCGTCAACGTCGGAAACCTCTTGCTCGCGCGCGCCGCGGCGCGACAGCGGGAGATGGCCGTTCGTCTCGCCGTCGGCGCCGGCCGCGGCCGGATCGTCCGACAGTTGCTGACCGAGAGCGCGCTCCTGGCCCTGGCAGGTGCGGCAATCGGTCTGGCATTCGCGCAAGTGGCAAGCCGCGTGCTCGTCGCGCTGCTTTCGAGCGGACGCGCCACTGCGGTCGTGCTCGACGTGGCGCCGAACGGACACGTGCTCGGATTCACACTGCTCGTCGCCATGACGACGAGCCTGTTCTTTGGGATGGCGCCGGCGTTCTCGACGACGAGCGTCGCGCCGGCTGCCGGACTCATCGCGGGCTCCAGCCGAGTCGCCGTCTCCCGAGGGCGACTGGGTCCGGCCCTCGTGACGGCGCAGGTATCGCTGTCGTTGTTCCTGTTGATTGGCGCAGGCCTGTTCGTACGCACGCTCCAGAACCTCCGCACACTCGATCCTGGCTTTCATCACGAAGGCGTGCTGCTCGTCGACGTCGACGCGCGGCGCGCCGGTTATCGGAACGCGCGTCTCATCGCGTTCAATCAGGATGTGCTGGAACGCGTGCAGGGCCTGCCGGGAGTCCTCACCGCCAGCTTCTCGTCGATCACGCCGCTCTCTGGCGGCGGAATCTCGCTGGCAATCGCCGTCAACGGCCATCCGACCGGACCCGAGGAGATCCACTTCAACAACGTCGCACCGCGCTACTTTGAAACGATGCACACGCCCATCCTGCAGGGCCGCGAGTTCACGGCGCGCGACGACAGCCGGGCGCCCGGTGTCGTTGTCGTCAACCACGCATTCGTTCAGCGGTATCTGCCGGATGGGAATCCGCTCGGCCAGCACATCTCCATCGGCAATGGCCGTTCGGATTTCCAGATTGTGGGCGTCGTCAAGGACGCCATTTACATGACGCTCAGAGAACCGCCGCCGCCAACCGTCTATGCTCCGTACCTTGTGCGTGGTGCGGGAGCCGTGACTTTTGAGGTTTACGCGTCTGGCTCCGTCGCGCAGGTGGCGTCGGCCGTCCGCGCCGAGATTCAACCAAGGATACCCGGCATTCCGGTGGAGGTCCGCACGCTGACCGAGCAGCTCGAGCGGAGTCTGATTCAGGAACGATTGCTGGCGACGCTGGCGACGAGCTTCGGCGTGCTCGCGCTCGTGCTGGCTGCCGTTGGACTGTACGGCGTGCTCGCGTACACGGTGGCGCGCCGCACCGGCGAGATCGGGATCCGAATGGCGCTTGGCGCGCGGCACGCTCACGTGATGCGGCTCGTGCTCGGTGAGAGCATCGCGCTGACTGGCATCGGCATCGCGTTGGGCCTTTCTGGTGCGGCGGCGGTGACTCGCTTCCTCGCCGGAATGTTGTTTGGTCTCTCGTCGTTCGACCCGATGACGTTCGTCACGGCGTCCCTCGTGTTTGCAGGAGTCGCGATGCTCGCGTCGTACGTGCCGGCGCGTCGCGCGACGAAGGTCGATCCCCTCGTTGCGCTTCGCCACGAGTAGCGAGCCATGGCGCGATCGCACCTCAGGCGATTCATGCGTCGGCTGTTCAACCTCGTGCAACCCGGGCGGGCAGAGCGCGAGCTTGCGCGCGAAATGGCCTCACACCTCGCGCTGCTGGAAGACGACTATCAGCGCCGCGGGATGACGGCCGACGAGGCGCGCTTCGCGGCGCGACGCGCAATCGGCGGCATCGAGCAAGCGAAGGAGCAGCAGCGCGATGCGCGATCGTTCCGCTGGCTCGAGGATGCCTGGCGCGATGCGCAACACGCCTGGCGGATGCTGCGTCGATCGCCTGGCTTCACTGCCGTCGCCGTCGTGACGCTTGCGCTCGGCATCGGCGCCAACGCCGCCATCTTCAGCATCGTCAACGCCGTTCTGTTGCGTCCGCTCCCGTACGCGGACGCGGATCGTCTGGTCCGCATCATCGAGAACGTTCCCGCAGCCAGCGGATCGACCGTCCCGACACGACGCGTGATCGGTCTGCCTCTTTCCGATCTGACCGCGTTCAGATCGCGCGTGAAGACCCTGTCACACGTCGGCGTGTACGTCGGGTCCACCGTGATGCTGACCGGTCGCGCGGAGACGATCCGCCTGGAAGCGACGCGAGTGTCGCCGGCACTCCTGTCGATGCTCGGCACGCCGCCGCTCGTCGGGCGGACGTTCGAGCCGGAGGAAGAAGCACCGGGCCGAGACGCGGTGGTCGTGCTCAGCTACGCGTCGTGGCAGCGGCACTTCGGAGGCGCGCGTGACCTCCTCGGCCAGAGCGTGACGCTCGATGGGCGGACCTATTCCATCGTCGGCGTGATGCCGCGAGGGTTCGAATTCCCCGATCCGCAGACGCAGCTGTGGATTCCGTACGCGCTGACGCCCGCGGCTCTGCGATCGCGGGGATTACCTATCGCTCGCCTTGCCGATGGCGTGTCACTGCAGACGGCGGCCGCCGAGGTCAACGTCATTCTGCGGCGCTCGGCCCCTTCGCCGCTCGAGCTCGAGAGTGTTCAGGAGCAACTCGTCGCGCCAGTACGAGCGGCGTTGATCGTCCTGACTGTTGCGGTCGGTGTCGTGCTGCTCATCGCGTGCGTCAACGTCGCGAACCTCGTGCTCGCGAGGACGGCGGCGCGGCGGCGGGAGATCGCCGTTCGGCTGGCACTTGGCGCCGGGCGTGGCCGCATCGTTCGTCAACTGTTCGCCGAGAATGCGTTGTTGGCCCTCGTCGGTGGCGTCGCCGGCATCGCGCTCGCGTTTGGCGGCGTTCGGCTTCTCAAGATACTCGGCGCGAGTCTTCCACGGCGAGACCTGATGCTCGGCGTGAGCATTCCACGGCTCGACGAAATCGGGATCGATGCGACGGTCCTCGCATTCACGTTCGGCATGTCAGTGCTGACGGGCATCGTGTTCGGGTTGGCGCCGGCACTCGGTCACTGGCGCTCGCTGTCGATCACCGCGCTGCGCGAGAGTGCGGGATCCCCAGTCTCCGGATTCAATCTCTTCCGCCGGCATCGGCTTCAAGGACTCCTGATCGTTTCTGAAATCGCGATGGCAATGATGCTGTTCGTCGCCGGCGGCTTGCTGATGCACAGCTTCGTCACGCTGTCGAGCGTGGACCCTGGCTTCGATCGCAGCAGCGTCCTCACATTCCAGGTGTTTTCGCCTCGCGCGCGGACGCCGCGATTCGAGGACGATGTCGTCGCGCGACTGCAATCGTTGCCGGGTGTTCGTGCGGCGGGCTACGCGGAAATGCTGCCGCTGGTGCGATTCCGGAGCGGCGTGGGGCTCAGGCCGGCGGCCGGCCTTCCCCCGAGTCAGCTGCCGCCTGCGCCGGGGACGCGACTTCCGCCGCAATCTCCCGACACGCGCATCGTCAGCCGCGATTTTCTGAGCGCGATGGGCATGCGCGTCATCGGCGGGCGCGGGTTTGGCGAGAACGATCGCGCGGGACAGCCGACAGTGCTGCTGATCAACCGGACGCTCGCGCGGAGCGGGTACCTCGGACAGAATCCGATCGGCACAATGGTCTATGCCGCCGGAAGCACGCCGTGGCAGGTCATCGGCATCGTGGACGACGTTCGGCAGTACGGACTCGATCAGGAGCCGGATCCGCAGATCTTCATCGACGTCCGGCAACTGCCGTCGGGGAACCCGAACGTGTACTACGCGATTCGCGCGGGCGGCGATCCCATGGCGCGTGTCGCCACGATCCGCGGCATCCTTCGGCAGATCGATCCGTCGGCAACCATCGACAACGTCGCGACGATGGAGCAATTGGTCTCGAACTCGATCTCCCGCCCGCGTTTGTATGCGGTGCTGCTCGGAATATTCGCGGGCGTCGCGGTGACACTGGCAGCCGTCGGCATTTACGGCGTGCTGGCGTACGCGGTCACGCAGCGGACGCGCGAGATCGGCATCCGCATGGCGCTCGGCGCGGAACGCTCGAATGTGATGGGGCTCGTGATGGGTCAGAGTGCGTCGCTCGTCGCGCTTGGCATCGCCCTCGGGCTCGCCGGCGCCGCGGCGGTCACACGCTATCTCGACACGATGCTGTTCGGCCTCACGCCGCGCGATCCGGCGACGCTCATCACGGTGTCGCTGACATTGGCGGCTGTCGCGACGCTCGCCTCGTACGTACCCGCACGACGCGCGACGAAGGTCGATCCCCTCGTCGCGCTTCGCCAAGACTAGAACGCAAAGACCGCGAAGCCCGCAAAGAAAAAGCTTCTCTGCGGGCTTTGCGCGCTTTGCGTTCTTCGTCGGTCAACGCGAGATACGCAGGCCGTCCACGACGCGCGTCACGCCCTTGGTTTCTCGAGCCAGGGCGACTGCGCGATCGTGTTCCGCCTGCGAGCTGACGGTGCCGGTCAGCGTGACCGTGGTGCCGTTGGTGGTGACGTCGATCGCGCGCGCCTTCACGAGATCGTCGAGCGCCATCTTCGCCTTGATCTTGCCGGTCAGCTCCGCTTCGCTGAGGGTCTCCTGCACCTTCGCGACCGCGACTGCCGCCTTCTCGCCGATCTCTGCGCCACGTTCCCGCGCCTTCTCGGTGTCAACGGTTCCGGTCGTCGCGACTGGCGCAGGTGTCGCGGCCGGTTCGCTCCTGAATCCCGACCCCGTCCAGTAGCCAAAGAGGAACATCCCGACGATGGCAATCAACGCGAGCATGAGCACCGCGCGAATCAGTGATCGCATCACATCCTCCCCATCCACTCGTAAATCAGCGGCGATGGCGCCGGCCCTTGTGACGTTTGTGAACCTCGTAGACTGTTCCCGCGCCGCCACCGGCGGCCGCGCCGACGAGCGCGCCCTTCTTACCGCCGACCAGCGCGCCGATGCCGGCGCCCGCCGCCGTCGATCCGCCGATGACGAGGGCCGACTTTTTCCAGGAGCGGTGTTTGGCGACACGACGCTGCGTGGCCGGCGCGTGGCGGGCCGTGCTGACGCAGGTGACGCGTTCGGTGCTGCGGCCGTTGACGCGGACGTGTCGGACGACCGGCCGTCTGCCTGCGCCGCAGTCCACGAGGGCGGGTCCATTGACGGACGCCACGCGATACGGCTGAGCCTCAACCGTGTTGGTGAGAAGCGCCGACGTCACGGCGAGCGTGGCGAAGAGCTTGAATCCCATACCGTTTCTGGTCTTCAAGCAAAGTGCCAAACTCACTTTCGCTGTTCAGGTCCAAGCGATCGGGGGATGGGTGAATCTCGACGCCGCCGAACGAATCCGGCGCACATGGCCCGGACGACACTGATCATTTCTTCGCCGTCGATCGGTTTGGAAAACACGGCGGCCGCGTCGAGGCCGGCCGCATCGCGCGCCGACATCACGATGACCGGAATGTCCGCGAGGTCGGGGTCGCGGCGTTGCGCGGCGCGAAACGCCCAGCCGTCCATGATCGGCATCTTCAGGTCGAGGAGGATCAGCTTGGCGGGAAAACCCTGGCGAAGAAGGGCGAGGGCTTCGTACCCGTTCGGTGCGGTCGCCGGGGCAAACCCCGCAAGGTGAAGCTGTTGCGCCATCATTTCGCGTAGCGCGGCATCGTCCTCGACGACCAAGACAGCGTCAGCCATCCTGACACGGGGCATTGCAAGCGGCCGGGCCATGCCCACCGCGCGGAATTCGGCCTGATTTCGCACGCGTCCACGCGCACTGGGACGTAAGAGTTACATGCTCGTATGCTTGTCCCGTCGGGCATGCGATTCACGTTTGCGATTCTCGCGGTCATCATCTCCTACACCTGGTTCTTCCAGCCGCGTTGGCCGTCCTCGTTTGTCGCGGTGCCCGTGGTGTCGGTCCTCATCCTCGGCGTCTGGAAGGCGGCGCTGACGGGCGAATGGGGAGTGAAGGTCCGGGCGCTGAGACTCGGCTTCCGCGCGACGGCGATTTTCACCGCGGCAATCGTCGCGCTCATTGTCGCGGCCGGCGCGGCTGTTGGAACCCTGCACGAGCGCCCCGACTTTCTCGCCAACCTCCTCATCCTGATCGTCTGGGGCGGCGGTCAACAATGGATTCTCCAGACAGTGTTTCTCCATGAAGCTCAACACGCGACGTCGCGCCGTACCGGCATCTTCGTCGCCGCGGTTCTGTTCGCCTCGCTCCACCTGCCGAATCCGTTTCTGACGACCATGACGCTCATCGGCGCCGTCGGCTGGTGCGCGATTTACGATCGCTATCCGAACGTCATCCCGCTCGCGCTGTCGCACGCGATCGCCACACTGGCGATTCTGTACGCGTTCGACGAGGCGATCACGGGGCGACTGCGAGTCGGCGTCGCGTATCTCTCGCGATGAACAATCGAAGCGCCTCCCATCCGGTCGATGTCAGAAAGGGCGCGAAGCCCTGTGCTCGCGTAACAATTACGCATGTAGCAGTCACAAGGGCGCTGCCCCAAAAAAATAAATTGGAATCGCGCCCTTGCAAAACTCAATCAGCCGCCTATATTGTGCGGCGCTGGCGCAAACGCCGTTAGCCGGTCAAAGACAGAGAGGGTGAACAACCCATTTTGGTTTGATCGAACAACGGCGGATGCGCCGGTTCTTTTGTACGCCGACTTCACGCGGCTCTCCACCGTTCAACCCTTTCCGAAGAAAAACAAATTGGAATCGAGCCCTTGCAGAATTCGAAACGTCGCCTATATTGTCCGGCGCTGGCGCAAACGTCGTTGAGCGGTCAAGCAAGAGAGGGTGAACAACCCAATTTCGTTTGATCGGACAACGGCGGATGCGCCGGTTTTTTTTGTACGCCGACTTCACGTCACTCGCCGCCGTTCAACTTGAGGGAAGGACGGAGGCGCCGCCCGGATTTGAACCGGGAGTGGAGGTTTTGTTATGACCAAAGACCCATGACAGGCGTCCCT
>MNEX01000012.1 GCA_001917905.1 Acidobacteria bacterium 13_1_40CM_65_14 | reverse complement strand
GAATCGTCACCCGCTCGTCGGCGCCGTCGATCAGGGCCGGCGGAAGTCCCGGTCCTTCGCCGCCGATCAGCATCGCGACCGGCCCTGTATACGCGACCTCAAACAGCGACCGGCCGCCGCGCGGCACCGTCGCCATGATGCGGCATCCGTGACGTCTCGCGTCCGCGACCGCGCGCGCCGCGTCGGGCTGGACGAGCAGCGGCAGCCGCAGTGCGCTGCCCATCGATCCGCGCAGCGCCTTCCATCCGAACGGATCCGCCGACGCGCCGGCCGCGACGACACCGGTCGCGCCGCCGGCTTCAGCGACGCGCACGATCGCGCCGATGTTGCCGGGATCCTGGACGTCGACGGCCATGACGATGAGCGGCGCGTCATCGTGACGTCGCGCGGCCCTTTCAGGGCCGCGACGATAGAGCATTTGCGCCGAGACGGCTGGACGATCGGCGAGCGCGACGACCGTGCTCGACGAGCGGACCGGACTGAGCGCGTCCATGACGGACGCGGACGCCATGACGACCTCCGCCTTCGAGTGCGTCAGCTTGTCGACGAGCAAGCCGACCTCGGTGATGTTCATCGCCTCGGTCTTCACGGCGGCGTGGCGGATCCGAGCGCCGGCCGCGACGGCTTCCGAGACGAGATGGACGCCGTCGAGCAGCAGCACATCGGACGTCTCGCCGCGCGCCGCGGCGCGGTAGCGAGCGACGAGCGCATTCTGACGGCTGGCGACTCGTTTCACAGAGGGAAACTAAGAATAGCACTGTGGTACTATTCGACCCGCGATGGCCGAGTCGATGAAGGATCGCCTGATCAAGAAGTTCGAAGACGAGATCCAGACGCTGAACCACGAGCTCAAGCTGGAGCTGCCGAAGGAAATCAAGCGCGCGCGCGAGCTCGGCGACCTGCGCGAGAACGCGGAATACCACGCCGCGAAAGAGCGGCAGCGGCTCGTCGAATCGCGCATCAGCATGCTCCAGAAGCGGGTCGCGGAGATCGCGCTCCTCAACGTCGATCGCATTCCGAAAGACCGCGCCGGGTTCGGCTCGATCGTGCACGTCGTCGAAGGCAACGGCGACAAGCTCGTCTTCCAGCTTGTGATGCCCGAAGACGCCGATGCGGCCAAAGGACTCATCTCGACCACGTCGCCAATCGGACGCGCGTTCCTCAACAAGGAGGCAGGCGACAGCGTGAAAGTCACGACGCCTGGCGGGATGCGCGAATTCGAGATCGTGAAGCTGCTGACGATCCACGACGAAGCGGCGGGATGACCTACCGGCCCGATCCCACGCCGTCGGGCATCGCCGAACTCTACTCACCACGACGCCGCACTGCGCTGGTCCTGACAGGCACCGGGACCGCCGGGGCGTATCACGCCGGCGTCCTGCGCGCGCTCCACGAAGCGGGCGTCAAGCTCGACATCGTCGCGGGCCGCGGCATCGGCGTCGTCGGCGTGTTGTTCGCGGCGGTCGACGGCGCGCAGCGGTTGTGGGACGAGAAAGGATTCTGGCGATCGCCGGCGGTCGCGTCGCTGTACTCGTGGAGACATGTCCCGCGCATCGTCGCCTGGGCACTCGCAATCGCGATCATCATCGTCGCTGTGCCGCTGGCCGTCGTCGCACTCGGTCTGGTCGTGTTTCCGATCGACTTCCTCCTGAGAATGGTCGGCGGATCCGGCGCGCCGAGCCTCGTCGCGACGTACGTCCGCGTCGCGCAGTCCGCGTTCGCGGAAACGGCGCTCCCGACCTGGCTGCCGCGGCTCGTGCTGCTGGTGCTCGGTGTGGCGGCGCTCGTCGCGGCGATCGATGGGTGGCTGCACCGCGGCCGGCGCTCGCGAGGCGGCGCGTGGTGGGGCGCGCTGCGCCCGCCGCTGTCGGCGAACGCTGCGGTGGATCACTGCTGGCGCGTCATGTGGGATCTGGTGCGCGGCGCCGCGCAGTTGAAGCCGCCGCCGCTCGCGGACCTCGGCCGCCGCTACACCGAGATGCTGGCGGAGAATCTCGGTCAGCCCGGATTCCGCGAATTGCTGGTCGCGGTTCACGACGTCGACGCGCACCGCGACCTGATCTTCGCCCTCGTCGCCGAGCACCGCCGGCGCGCCTTGATTCGCCGATCGACGATCGATGCCGCCGACACGCGGCGCGCCGAAGTCTTCGACCTCGCCGGCGTCGCCCGCGATCACATCGCCGATGCCGTCGCGGCCGCGCTCACCGTGCCGCTCGCGACCGAGTGGCACACCGTCACGTTTCCGCCGGACGCGTACTGGCGCGGCGAGACGCATCGGCTCGGCGATCGTCCCGCCAACCTCATTCGCATCGTCGACGAGCTGATCGATCTGGGCGTCGAGCAGATCGTGCTGGTGTCGGCAGCGCCGGAATCGCCGGGGCCGCATGCGCTGGCCGACGCCCGAATTGACGGCCGCGGCCGGCTCGGCGAGTACGTGCAGTCGGCGGAGGCCGCCGTTCTGCGCGATGCGACGACGACGACGGCCGGCGTGCGCATGTTCACGATTCGCCCCGCGCACAACGCCGTCGGCCCGTTCGATTTCGGCGGCGGCTACGACGATCGATCGCATCGGCGGCAGCCGCTGACCGAGCTGATGAGCCGCGGCTACGAAGACGCGTATCACCAGTTCATCGAGCCCGTGGTCGGCGCGAGTGGAGAGAGAGTGGGAACGCTGTGACGTTCTGTCCTGGATACACGCGAGGGCTACAGAGCCTGTGAAGAAATCACGTACAACGCAGAAACCGCGGAACCCGCAGAGAAAAACGCTTAAGGTTTTCTGCGTGTTCTGCGATTTCTGCGTTCAACGGCGTATTTCTTCACAAGCTCTACAGCCCAGCGTGTCTGCGACGGGGAGAGTCGGCCCGCTGCGGTGACGTTCTGTTCTGGACACACGCGAGGGCTACAGCCCCAGCGTGTCTGCGACGGGGAGAGTCGGCCCGCTGCGGTGACGTTCTGTCCTGGATACACGCGAGGGCCACGGCCCGAGCGTGTCTGCGAGTGGGGGTGGGGCCCCACGAGGATAAGAAAATGAAAGGACCTGCCACGGAGCTGATTCATGCGGGTGAAGCGGACCGCGGCATTGCCGTTCCGCTAACGACGCCCATCTACGAGACGACGACCTTCGTGTTCGAGACCGCGCAGGAGGTCGTCGACTACAACGAAGGCCGATCGTCCAAGTATCTCTACTCGCGCTACACGAACCCGACGGTCGTCAGCGTGGAGAAGAAGCTCGCCGCGCTCGACCGCGCGGAGGCGGCGCTGACGTTTTCGTCGGGGCAGGGCGCGACGACGACGATCCTGATCGCGCACATGAAGGCGGGCGACGAGATCGTCTGCAGCGCGGCGATCTACGGCGGGACGCTGCATCTGCTGCAGGACGTCCTCGGCCGGTTCGGCATCACGCCGCGATTCGTGTCGCTGGAGCAGTTGGCCGATCCCGATCGCGTGTTCACCGACCGGACGCGCATCGTCTGGTTCGAATCGCCGATTAATCCTACGCTTCGCTGCGTGGACATCAGGCGCGTCGCCGGCGCCTGTCGCGCGCGCGGCGTGCTCTCCATCATCGACAACACCTTCGCGAGTCCCATCAACCAGCAGCCGTTGGCCCTCGGCATCGACCTCGCGATGCAAAGCGCGACGAAGTACCTCAACGGCCACAGTGACGTGACGGGCGGCGTCGTCACCGGGTCAGCTGCGCTGGTTGCGCCAGTCGAAAAGGTTCGGCGGATGGTCGGCACGGTCATGGACCCGCATCCGGCGTACGCGCTTGGACGCGGCCTGAAGACGCTCCCGCTTCGCGTCGCGCGACACAACGCAAACGCGCAGACCGTCGCCGAATTCCTCGCGAAGGATCGGCGCGTCAGCCAGGTCTACTATCCGGGTCTGCCGTCGCATCCCGACCACGAGACCGCCAAGCGCCAGATGAGCGGCTTCGGCGGGATGGTGTGCTTCGATCTCGATGGCAAGTATGACCGCGCCGAGCGTCTCTACAACCGCTTGAACATCGTCAAACGCGCGGCCAGTCTCGGCGGCGTCGAAAGCTTGATCAGCATGCCGGTCCTCACGTCACAGTGGGGGCACACCGACGATCAGCTTCGCGAAGCGGGCGTCACACGCGGGATGCTGAGGCTGTCAGTTGGATTGGAAGACGCGGCGGATCTGATCGCCGATCTCGATCAGGCGCTCGGCTAAGAGATTGTGAACAAATCACGTACAACGCAGAAACCGCGGAACCCGCAGAGAAAAATGCTTAAGGTCTTTCTGCGTGTTCTGCGAGTTCTGCGTTAAACGTCGTATCTCGTCACAAGCTCTCTAAAGCCTTCGCGCTACAACTGAACCTTCGCGCTACACCCGAGCGGCGCTACGGTTTCAAAACTGGCGCCTCATGCTTCGGCGCAGGCTGGTCATGCTGCAGGAACTCGTGGATGAACGCCTGCAGACGGACGCCGATGTCCTCGCCGGCCAGGTCGCCGAACTTCTCGCGGAACGCGCGCATCGGGACGACCGCCTTCGCCATCGCGCGATGCCCGCCGGCGCTGCCGATGTCGGCGAAGAAGCGCCGCACGAATTCGCCGGCGTTCTTCGTGTACCCCAGGTTCCGCACCGAGATCACGAGCGCGTCGTTGACGATGCCGGCGATGACGGTCCACTTGACGTCCTCGAGCTGGAGAAAGAAGTCGGCGACGTAGGTGATGAAATCTTCGCGCGGTGAGGGACCGATGAACGCGCAGAACACCTGGTCGGCCATCGTGCCGCCGCGATACGCCTTCATCACGTAGTCGAGCCGCTCGAGCGTGATCTCGGCGCCTTCCATCTTGCGAATCATCGCGGCATCGGCCAGCGGATACAGATAGGAAAACGCCTCGAGGTCCACGCGGTTGGTCTGGCGGTTGAAGAACAGCGTGTCGGACTTGATCGCGTAGAGCATGGCCGTCGCGGTGCGCTCGGAGATGTTCACGTCGACCGCACGCAGATGCTCGGTCAGAATGGTGGACGTCGATCCGTAGTCGGGCCGGATGTCCTTGAACACGGCCGCGTAGCCCGGCTGCTCGGGATGGTGATCGATGACCAGGTCCACGCGATCGATCAGCCCGCCGAAGTAGTGTGGCTGCACGTCGACCATCGCGATGCGGTCGTACTCCTTGAGCGACTCAGGCGTGATCTGCTCGACGTGGATATCGAGCAAGTTCACCATGCGCACGTTCTCGGGACGTGTCACGCCCTGAATCGCGCCGATGATCGCCGTCGCCTTGGTTCGCCGCAGGACGTTGCGCAGCGCGAGCCCGCTCGCCATGGCGTCGGGGTCCGGCTCGTTGTGCAGCATGATCAGCACGCGCTCGGCGTCGCTGAAGTAGCGGTGATACTGCTGCACGCGCGCGCGGGTCAACGATCGGCTGAACTCGGTCAGCAGCGGGCCGCCGAACAGCTCCGCCATCGAGAGGTACGAGACGTCGGGAAACTCGTCGTGAAATTCCGCCGCGCGCTTCTCGGTCGACGTCGCGCCGATGCCGAGCACGTAGACGAGCGTGCCGCCCGCATCGCGCACCGCTTCGAGGATTCTCTTGGGATTGCGGCGGCCGTTGTCTTCGATGATGACGCACGTGCTGGGGCCGAGGTCCGCTTTGACCCAGGTTTCGGTCCGGCGCGGATCGCCGGTGATGACCGTCACGCCCGCCTCCTGCAGGCGTCGCGTGAGCGGGCCCTTTTCGACGATGAACTCGACCTCGAAGCCGGGCAGCAGGATTTCGTCGAGCATCCTGATGACGAGCTCGTCCTGACAGACGGCTAAACACCGCATCGAGATTCCAACAGAGAATTATACGCCCCGGCGAGTGGCTCGGACGCAGCCGCGGGTGTAGAGTGCCCTTCTGTGATCAGGCTGCGCCGCTCAATGGTTCTTCTGCCCTTTGTGTCCTTGGTGTCCTTTGTGTTCAGCGCCGCAGGCGCACCCGCAGGCCAGCAAGTACCGGTGTTCAGGACTGGGATCGACCTCGTCAACGTTGGCGTGACGATCGCAGACAAAAAGAGCAACCTCGTCACCGACCTCACGCAGGACGAATTCGAGATCTACGAGGACGGCAGGAAGCAGACGATTCGCTACTTCGCGGCCGGCGATCCGGTCGATCCCGATCACCCCGGTCCACCGCTCCATCTCGGCGTCGTCATCGACGTCAGCGAGAGCATGGGCGAGGACATGAGCTTCACCAAGACCGCCTCGATCAAGTTCCTGAACCGTCTGCTCGACGCCGTCGACATCACCGTCGTCGACTTCGACACCGAGGTCCGCGTCGCGCGCTACAGCCAGAACGAGTTCGCGCGCGTGGTGGAGCGCATCCGCCAGAAGAAGGCGAGTGGCTGGACGGCGCTCTACGACGCGGTTGGCGTGTACCTGGATGGCGCGGCGGGTCAGGATGGCCGCAAGGTGATGCTGCTCTACACCGACGGGGGCGACACCCGCAGCGCGATCCCGTTCCACGAGCTGATCGATCTGCTGAAGGCGTCCGATGTCACCTTGTACGCCATCGGCGAGCTCGAGCATCAGCCCTCGTCGACGAAGAACGAGCAGCGGATGCGGCTCACGCAGATGGCCGAGGTCACCGGCGGCCAGGCGTTCTTTCCGATGGCGATCAAGGAGCTCGACAGCGTCTACGACAAAGTCGTGGCGCAGATTCGTGCGCAGTACACGCTCGGCTATCTCTCCACCAACGACAAGACCGACGGCGGGTGGCGGAAGGTGGAGATCAAAGTTGTCCGCAGGGACGGCCGCGACCTCCGCGTCCGCTCGCGCAAGGGCTACTTCGCGCCGTACAAGGAAAAAGATTAGGGAGAAATCGTCTCGGATTGCTTTCGAACAAGAGCTCGGCTACTGTTGGCGGCCTCTGGAGGTGTCCATGGATCATGTCTGCCTCGTGATGCCGATTCTGCCTGGGAAAACTGATGACGCGCGCGCGTTCATGCGCGATCTCGACGGCCCTCGCAAGGCTGAATTCGATCGATCGGAACGTCGGATCGGAATCGGCAAGGAGCTCTGGTACCTGGCGACGCTTCCCGTCGGCGATCAACTGGTCGGCTACATGGAAGCGGCCAATTTCAATCAGGCGGTCGGCCAGTTCTCGGCCTCGCAGGATCCGTTCGATCTCTGGTTCAAGAAGCGGATGGCCGACGTGACCGGCGTCGATCTGAACAACATCCCGCCAGGCTTCGCGCCGCCCGAGTTGCTCTCGCACTACGACGTCGCTCGGATGCAGCACGCTTGAGCTGCCGACGCTCGGCTACAGCCTTCGCGCTAGGACAGACGATGTCGCGCGACGGCTGTAGAGCTTGTGAAAGAATCACGTTGAACGCAAAGGTCGCAAAGCGCGCAAAGCATCTTTTCGAAAGATTCTTCCTTTGCGGCCTTAGCGGCCTTTGCGTGGATGTGATTTCTTCATATCCTCTGTAGGCGAGCGATCTCGGCTCGTCTCCCGCTATCCACTACCACCCATTAGCCATCGGCCATTAGGCATGGTACGATTTTAGGTTCCGATGCCCTCCGTCTACGACCGCTTCAACCTCGTCTCTGATTTTTCGCTCGCCGGCGACCAGGAACGCGCGATTGGCGAGCTCGTCGAGGGACTCGACCGCGGCGACAAGCATCAGGTGCTGCTCGGCGTCACCGGCTCGGGCAAGACGTTCACGATGGCGCAGACCATCGCCAAAGTGAACCGGCCGACGCTGGTCATGGTCCACAACAAGACACTGGCGGCGCAGCTCTATCAGGAATTCCGCCGCTTCTTCCCCGACAACGCCGTCGAGTACTTCGTCAGCTACTACGATTACTACCAGCCCGAAGCCTACGTGCCGGCCACCGACTCCTACATCGAGAAGGAAGCGACGATCAACGACGAGATCGATCGGATGCGGCTGTCGGCGACGCGGTCGCTCTTCGAGCGACGCGACGTCATCATCGTTGCCAGCGTGTCGTGCATCTACGGCCTCGGCTCGCCCGAGGCGTACTACGGGATGCTGCTGCCGCTCGAGCGCGGCCAGCGGATCAAGCGGGAAGAGATTCTGCGGAAGCTCGTGGAAATCCAGTACGAGCGCAACGATCACGATTTCAATCGCGGCACCTTCCGCGTCCGCGGCGACATCGTCGAAGTGATTCCGTCGTACGAAGAGCAGGGGCTGCGCATCGAGCTGTTCGGCGACGAGGTCGACGAGCTCGCGTCGTTCGATCCGCTCACCGGCAAAACGCTGCGCAAGCACGACAAGATCGCCGTGTACCCGAAGTCCCATTTCGTGGCGCCGCGCGACCGGACCAACCGTGCGGTCGAGACGATCAAAGAGGAGCTCGCGTGGCGGCGCGGCATCCTCGAGTCCGAAGGGCGGCTGCTCGAGGCGCAGCGGCTGCACCAGCGGACGATGTTCGACCTCGAGATGATCAAGGAAATCGGGTACTGCCACGGCATCGAGAACTACGCGCGCCATCTCACCGGGCGCCAGCCGGGCGCGCCGCCGCCGACGCTGCTCGACTACCTGCCGCAGGACTCGCTGCTCATCGTCGACGAAAGCCATCAGAGCGTGCCGCAGATTCGCGGGATGTATCACGGCGACCGATCGAGAAAAGAAGTGCTCGTCGCCTACGGCTTCCGTCTGCCGTCCGCGCTCGACAACCGTCCGTTGAACTTCGACGAGTGGGAACAGCGCATCAAGCAGGTGGTTTTTGTCTCCGCGACGCCAGGTCCCTACGAGCTGTCCAAGTCTCAGGGCGTCGTCGTCGAGCAAATCATTCGGCCGACCGGGTTGATCGATCCGCCGATCGAGGTCCGGCCGGTGAAAGGCCAGGTGGACGATCTGCTGTCCGAGATTCGCGCGCGCGTCGATCGCAAGGAGCGTGTGCTGGTGACGACGCTCACCAAGCGGATGGCCGAAGACCTGACGTCGTACTACCAGGAGCTCGGCGTCCGCGTGCGGTATCTGCACTCCGATATCGAGACGCTCGAGCGCGTCCAGATTCTGCGCGATCTCAGGCGCGGCGAGTTCGACGTGCTCGTCGGCATCAACCTGCTGCGCGAGGGGCTCGACCTGCCGGAAGTGTCGCTGGTGGCGATTCTCGACGCGGACAAGGAAGGCTTCCTGCGATCGGGCGGCTCGCTCATTCAGACGTCGGGACGCGCGGCTCGCAACGTGAACGGGCGCGTCATCATGTACGCGGAGACGGTCACCGCCTCCATGCACACCGCGATCAGTGAGACCGAGCGGCGCCGCGCGATACAAGAAGCCTACAACACCGAACACGGCATCACGCCGCAGTCGATCGTCAAGGCGATCGACGAGGTCATGTCCAGCGTGTACGAGCGCGATTACGTCACC
>MNEX01000339.1:3554-8339 GCA_001917905.1 Acidobacteria bacterium 13_1_40CM_65_14 | reverse complement strand
GAGATGATCACCCACTCGCTGAACAGCCACGCGGGCACGAGAATCGCCGTCAGCGCGAACTGCGGCTCGTCGTCGATCAGCAGCCAGCCGATCGCGGCGCCGGCGGCCCAGAGGAAGATGCCTGTTGACCAGCGTTCGTTCAGATTGAAAATCTGTCCGGTGAGAAAAATCGCGCCGCCGAGCGCGATGGTGCCGATCGCGTGGAGCGCCGTGCGCACGGATGGCGCGTCGACGACTCCGGGCGCTGCGGCGGCCAGATGCAACGCGGCGAGCGTCGCGAGCACGATCGCAAACCTGGCCGCCGGCGACAGCGAGTCCCAGTGCGCCGACACGAACAGCAGTACGCCCGCCGCGACCATGACGGCGCCGAACACGAGCGCCAGACGGACGGGCCAGCTGACACCGGTCACGCGAGCGGCCTCGAACGCACGGATCCGATCGGCCTGGCTCGGTTCGATCAGGCCTTCGCGCGTCCAGCGATCGAGCTCGGCGTTCAGCGACTCGCGCATGACTTCTACGGCCGGATCGTCCAGAGCTGGGCGTCGTAGTTCCACACGGTGAAGGCGAGGCGCCGACCGTCGGGCGACCACGCCGGCTGCGTCTTGTTCGACGGATCGGTCGTGACCTGGCGCGGCTCGCCTCCGTCGAGCGGCAGACGAAACACCTGGAAGAATCCATCGCTGGCCGGCGCGATGAAGGCGACCTCGCGTCCGCTCGGCGAGACACCGAGTCCGGGCGCGTCGTGCTCCGAGGCGAACTGGCGCACGACGCGAAGGTCGGCGCCGGTCGGTGACGTGATGACGATCGCGTGGCGTCCCGGCCCTTCCTTCACGACGGCGACGATCTGTTGGCTGTCGGGCAGCCACTCGCCGTGGCTGATCTCCGCGTCGAGGCTGGGAATGTCAATTTCAGTCGGCGCGCCTCGCGCCTCGCCGGTGTCCTGATCGACGGCGACGATGTGCAGCACCGACTTCTTGGTCGTGCGGCTCGCGCCGTCGAACAGCAGCCAGTTGCCGTCGGGCGACCAGCGCGGCCATCCGGTTTCGGCGCCTCGCCCGAGTGTGCTGATGCGGCGGGCGGTCCCATCTCCTTCCGCCGGCCGCAGCCAGATGTCGTCGGACTGTTCCTTGTGCGAGTGAAACGCGATCCACTTGCCGTTCGGTGACCAGCACAGCGACTGATCTTCCGAATTCGAGTTGTGCACCACCCGCGCAGGCGCCGTCGCCGGCTCCCCGACGTCCGCGGAGATGATCCCGACGTCCTGCGCGATGTCGGGGTACTTCGCATCGTCGGCGACGCGGCGCCACGTGCCGTAGGTGATGCCGAGCCAGCGGCCGCTCGGATCCCACGACGGCGTTTCGCTCTGAAACGCGGCCAGCGATCGCACCGGCCCGCCGTCGGCCGGCGCGGTCGCGACGACCGTGCGATAGCTCTGCGTCTTGAAGAGCACGGTGCCGTCGGCGGCGACGGTCGGCGCGTACGAATCGCGCGAGAACGCCGTGAGCCGTCGCGCTCGACCACCGGTGCCGGGCGCAGCCCACAAATCGAGCGTGCCGCCGGTGTTCGGCATCCCGACGTAGATCGTCGCGGCGTCTGGGGAGAACGCGATCGGCCCGAGCACCTCGAGATCCGGATCGAAGCGGATCGGCGTGCGGCCGCATGGGATCGTCACGCGCGACCGTCCGTCGATCGCGGCGAGGCAGGCGAGGTCACCGTGAGGTGTCCACGCCGGAAAACTGATGGGCGCGCTGATCCGTTCGGCCTTCGCCGACGTGCCGTCCGTGGACACGATCCAGAGTCGCGAGCCGTCGCGGCCGTCGGCGATGCCGGCGATCGAGCGTCCGTCGGGTGACCACGCGAGCTGACGGAGCGCGGCGACGCGCACGGTGTCGGAAGCCCCGCTGCCGTCGCGAGCGGACAACTCGGGATGGTCACGCCAGAGCGGCTGCCTCGTTCCATCGACACGGTCGTACAGCACCCAGCCGCTGTGTGCGTCGCCGTTCGCGAGAATCGTGCGGTTGTCGGGACGCCAGGCGAGGTGACGAATCTGCGCATCGCCGGCCGGCACATCGACGACCGGTCCGCCGCCGGTCGGCCGCACGCGCAGGAATCGTCCTTCGGAATACGCGACCCATCGACCGTCAGGCGAGATGGCGGCCGCAGGATCGCGATAACCGACGGGCCCGTACTGATGTGCGATCGCGACCCACGTCAGGTGAGGCGGCTCGCCATCGGACGAGCGCCGGACGCTCAGACCGATCGCGACGGTCGCGATCAGAACAAGCACGGCGAGCCACGCGGCGCGCATGCTGGAACGGTGCACGCGCAGATTCTAGACGATGCTACACTGCGAGCGAGGGAACGACATGGGCCTGACTGTTCTGGTCGTCGAAGTCGCCAACGTTGCGGCGCCTGAACAAGGCGAGAAGGTCGAGTTTCTCATCGACTCAGGCGCAGTTTATTCAGTCGTTCCGCGCGCGGTCCTCGAGAAGCTAGAGATCAAACCGCTGGCCGAGCAGGAATTCCGGCTCGCAAACGGCGAGCGAATCGCGCGGACGAAGGGGGTCGCGGTGTTTCGCTACGGAGACCGCGTCGGTGGAGCGGACGTGATCTTCGGCGAGGAAGGCGACAGCGTACTGCTCGGCGCGCTCACACTCGAAGCGCTCGGCCTGTCTCTGGATCCGCTGCGGCGCGAGCTGAAACCGTTACCGATGATCCTCGCGGTCCTTCCGGGTTTTCCGGTCTAACTTCTCGGTTCTCGCAGCGTTCGTTGACCACTCGACTTTGATGAGAAGCGACCACCTGCGTTCACGGTTGAGACGTCGAACGCGTCGCCTTCTTGTGCGCGTCGAAGAAGTCGAGAATCGCGCCGATGTTCGGTCCGGCGACGCCGCCGTGCGAGCCGCCGGGCACTTCGATGTACTTCACCTCGACGCCGAGCTCCTTCATCTTCTCGACCATGTTGCGCGAGCCTGATACGTTGACGGTCGCGTCGTTGTCGCCGTGCACGACGACTTCCGGAATGTGGCGGAAGCGCTCGATCGTCGCCGGTGCGCCGGATCCGGAGATCGGTCCGATCGCCGCCCAGATGTCGGGATACTTCGCGGCGATCTTCCAGGTGCCGATGCCGCCCATCGAGTGGCCCATCAGGTAGATGCGGTTCTCATCGATCTTGTACTGCTGCCGCACGCGCTGGAGCACCTGCATCACGTCCTGCTCGCTGAGCTCCTGTGTCCGTCGAACCGTCGGATCCGCAGGCGCGTTGCCGACCCCCCATCCGTACGATCCGTCGACGCGGTATCCGAGCGGCGCGGCGACGATGTAGCCGTGTCGTTCGGCGAGCGGAGGCAGCTGTTTGTCGTAGCCCTCGAAGAACGAATCCTCGGTGCCGCCGAGTCCGTGCAGCGCGATGACGAGCGGCGACGCCTTGGCGCCCGTGTACGTCGTCGGCACGTACATCCGATAGGGGATGATTTCATTTGCGGCGTCGAGCAGATAGTGCCGCTTGAAGTCGCCGGTGCGGCCGGCGAACGGATCCTTCCTGGTCTTGAGTGACGCGACCACTGCCTCTGCGGAGGCGAGATCTCGCTCCGGGTCGAACGTGCGCAGCTCGAGCCGTCCCCGGTTGACGTTGCGCAGACGGTCGACGGGGAAGAGGATCTCGGCTCGCACCGCGTCCGGCGCGCGCTTCGCCTCGCCCTCGAGCCGCGTGATGGTGTCGTCGAGCCCTTTGCGAAGCGCGATCGGCAGTGCTGCGGCGCCGAGCGACGTGCTTTGATCCGTCACGTCGGCGACGAGCACGTACCCGCCATCGGCGACGTCGTGAAGATCCAGCTCGAACGGGAACGGCGATTCGCGCAGGTCGCGCGCCACGCCGTCGAAGGTCCCGAGATCTTTCACCAGCTCCGGCACGGGCGGCTGCTGGTTCGGCGCGGCGGGCACCGCGCGTTTGCGAAGCGACACGTGCGCCGTGAGCGGCCGCTCGAAATTGATCGACGGCGTGAAGATCTGCTCGAGCCGGACCGCGTATGGTTTCGCCGAATCGACGACGACGCGATCGGTCCGGAGCACGATGGAGTGCGCGTACTCGACCTCGTCGGTCCACGGACGGCCGTTGAGCAGCGAGACGCCCTTGGCGTACAGCCGGCGCAGCTCGCCGTTCTTGCCGAGCCGCGCGGCCTCGGCGACTTGCGCATCGAGCGCATCAATCTGCGCCTTCAGCGCGCCTTCGGGCTTCACGGTGTTCTTGCGCGTGTTGTAGCCGACGCGCAGCGACGAGAGATTCGTCAGCGCCTGCGGCCACGCGGTCGCCGGGACGACGAACACGAGCGCGACGATGGCAAGACTGCGGAGTTTCATAGCGGTGAGATTACATCAGCTGTGCCAAGTTTCGTCCGCAAATGGAACGCAAAGGCCGCAAAGACCGCAAAGCCAGGCTTTTCTTTGCGTCCTTTGCGGTCTTTGCGTTCTTCGTGCCCCGCGCGGTGCAGCCCTTCAGGGCCGCGTCGCGTCCGCAGGCAGACGATGTGAAAGCGCGTCTGGTCGGCAGCTGGACGCTCGTGAAGTACGAAGTCTTCGGCGCGAACGGCGAGGTCCGGCCGGGCAACTACGACGTCGGCCGTCTCCGGTACGACGCGCAGGGCGAGATGGATGCGCATCTCATGCGATCGCGCGAGCACGCGTATCTCGGGTACTTCGGCCCGTACACGATCGACGCGCAGAAGCGCATCGTCGTCCACCATGTCGCCGGCTCGTCGCTGCAGAACTGGATCGGCACCGATCAGG
>MNEX01000339.1:0-3519 GCA_001917905.1 Acidobacteria bacterium 13_1_40CM_65_14 | reverse complement strand
CCACCGCCGTGGCAAAGCCCGCGGCGGCGAAGCGCTGGCCGATGAATCCCTGCTGGCTCTTGTCGCCGCTCATCAACGCGCCGCCGTAATACGACACGATCACCGGAACGTTCGTGCGCCCCTCGGGCACATACAAATCCAGCTTGTCTTTGTTGTCGGCGTAGTTCGCGTTCGGCACATACGCGATGTCTCGGATGACGCGTACGCCTGTCGCGTCCGCCGCTCGGGCGCTCAGCGGCATCGCGAAGGTGAACAACGCGAGAGTCGCAGCAACGAATCTCATGGTGGCTCTCCTCTGGGACGGCCGCCGTAGCGTCGTGCGAAGGTGGAAGGCCGTCCCCCGACACCTGCGGAATTATGGCTTCTTGGCGACGAATTTGATGCCTTTGAGCGCTTCGGCTTGCGTCGAGAGCTCCGCTTGACCCGCGGGGAAATTCCCTCGCTGCAGGATGAACGCGACGAGATCCGCGACTTCCTGACGGCTGAGCGTACCCGGCTTGTCCCCCGGCATGCTGATGTGAATCCGCTCGAACAGATCGTTGAGCGACAGATCGTTCCAGTTGGTATTGAAGTCGTTGCCGGCGAGCGCCGGCGCCTGATCGAGGCCGGTCAAGTCGGGCGCGTGACAGCTCGAGCACTTGTCCGCGTAGAGCGCCTCGCCGCGCTTCGCCTGCGCCTCGGTGTACACCCCGCTCCAGGTCGTCTGGTCGCTGGTCGTCGTGCTGGTCGTCGTCTGCGCCGCGCGCAGGAGCGATCCGCCGATCGCTCCGCACGCGAGGACCGCGGCAATCGTGACGAATGGTTTCATCCGGCTCATTCTACGCGAGAGACGCGAGCGTTGCGGCCTGCCGCGCGAGGAACGCGACTCGCGCGTCGAAGGTCGCAAATCGCTCGTCTGTGGTCTGCCCCTGCACGTAGCGGAAGTAGATCTGCTGGATGACGACGGCGATCTTGAACACCGCACAAATCTCGTAAAACCGAATGTTCGAGAGGTCACGCGTCGAGCGCGCCGCGTAGTGCTCGACGATCTCGTCGCGCGTGAAGTAGCCGGGCCGGTGCGTCACCGTCGTCAACGCGTCGCGCTCGAGCGGCGGCGCCGTCGGCGCCCAGTACGCGAGCAGGATGCCGAGATCCACGAGCGGATCGCCGAGCGCGCTCATCTCCCAGTCGAGCACGGCGACGACGCGGCCGACGTCGTGCTCGTCGAGCATCACGTTGTCCAGCTTGAAGTCGCCGTGCACGATGCCGGGCGGATTCGCATCCGGCGGCAGGCGCTGCAGCAACCATGCGGCCAGCGCGTCCATCTCGGCGAGCGGCGTCGTCTGCGATCGATGCCAGCGATCGGTCCACCCGCGCACCTGCCGCTCGACGAACCCCGCCGGCTTGCCGAGTCCGCCGAGGCCGTTGGCGCCGACGTCGATCGCGTGAAGGCTCGCGAGCGTGGTGATGAGCGCTTCGCTGACGCGGCGCCGCGCCGCCGGTTCCGCGACCGCCGGCGGTTCATCCGCGCGCACGACGAGGCCGCAGCGCCGTTCCATCGCGTAGAAGACCGAGCCGATGACTTCCTTGTCCTCGCAGAGCAAGTACGGTCGCGGCGCGGCCGGGAAGACACGGTGCATCGCGGAGAGCCAGCGATACTCGCGCGCCATGTCGTGCGCGGTCGGTGGCACCGGACCGAATGGCGGCCGTCGCACGACGATCTCGGCGTCGCCAAACCGAATCAGATACGTGAGGTTCGAGTGGCCGCCCGGAAACTGCGCGACCTCCGGTTCGCGGGTGACGTCGAGTCCCGGGATCTCGCACGCAGGCAGGCGTTCGCGCAGCCAGGCGATGAGCCGCGGCCACTCGAGTTGCTCGCCGGAACGCACGGCACGCGTGTCTGCCATCTTTTTTCATGGCGTGGGGCCCCACCCCCACGCCTGACGCGCTCGCGGCGTAAACCGCTCGCGCGTATTCAGAACAGAACGTCACCACGGGGGACGAGGCCCGGGGCGCGAACTGCCCTTCGACAAGCTTAGGGCGAGCGACACCCGCTCACGGTGAGCTTGTCGAACTAGGCTCGGTGTGGCCGCAGGCGCTCGCATGATAGTTTAAGCATCGTCATGCATTTCGAGCATTCCGAGAAGGCCAAAGATCTCCAGCGCCGTGTCGCGGCGTTCATGAACGATCACATCTATCCGAACGAAGCCACGTATCACCGGCAAATCGCCGAAGGCGATCGATGGCAGCCGGTGCCGATCATCGAGGAGTTGAAGCCGAGGGCGCGCGCCGCGGGACTGTGGAATCTGTTTCTGCCCGAGAGCGAGTACGGCGCTGGGCTGACCAACGTCGAGTACGCGCCGCTCTGCGAAATCATGGGACGCGTGCCTGGCTTCGGCCCTGAGGTCTTCAACTGCTCGGCGCCCGACACCGGCAACATGGAAGTCCTCGTGCGCTACGGCACCGAGGCGCAGCGCAAGCGGTGGCTGGAGCCGCTGCTCGCCGGTCAGATCCGCTCCTGCTTCGCGATGACCGAGCCCGACGTCGCGTCGTCGGACGCGACCAACATTCGCTCGAGCATCGTGCGCGAGGGCGATGGCTACGTGATCAACGGCCGAAAGTGGTGGATTTCCGGCGCCGGCGACCCGCGCTGCAAGATCGCGATCTTCATGGGCAAGTCCAATCCGGCTGCGCCGAAGCATCAACAGCAATCGATGATCCTGGTGCCGATGGAGACGTCCGGCGTGACCATTCGCCGCATGCTGCCGGTCTTCGGGTACGACGATGCGCCGCACGGGCACGCGGAGATCACGTTCGAGAACGTGCGCGTGCCGGCGTCGAACATGCTGCTCGGCGAAGGCCGCGGCTTCGAGATCGCGCAGGGACGCCTGGGTCCCGGCCGCATTCATCACTGCATGCGGCTCATCGGCGTCGCCGAGCGCGCGCTCGACGCGATGTGCGCGCGCGTGACCACGCGTGTCGCGTTCGGAAAGACGCTGGCCGAACAAGGAACGATCCGCGCCGACATCGCCGAATCGCGGATGGAGATCGAGCAGGCGCGGCTGCTGACGATGAAGGCCGCCTATCTGATGGACACGGTGGGGAACAAAGCGGCGCGCGGCGAGATCGCGATGATCAAGGTCGTCGTCCCGCGCATGACGCTGCGCGTCCTCGACCGCGCCATCCAGGCGCACGGCGCGGCGGGCGTCTCCAACGATTTTCCGTTGGCGTCCGCCTGGGCCCACGCACGCACGATTCGTCTGGCCGATGGACCCGACGAAGTCCATCGCGAGGCTATCGCGAAGTTGGAATTGTCAAAAGGGACAAACGCAGGACCCCGCTAAAACGAGGGTGTCGGCAAGCACGATCGCGAACACCGCGGCAGTGACGTGCCTAATAGGCGTCGAGCAAAACGGCCTCCGACAATTAGCCGGAGGCCGTCGATTCAAACCCGCGTTATCTTCCGCCGCCGCCGCCGCCGCTTCCGCTCAGGTCAAGCGTCACCGTCGCCTGCGCGCAATTAGTCGGCATCGCGATCTC
>MNEX01000150.1:28226-30158 GCA_001917905.1 Acidobacteria bacterium 13_1_40CM_65_14 | reverse complement strand
CCGCGCTGAATCTGATCCTGCGTGCGCCAGTACCCCTTCGGCCACGTCTCGCCGCGCACGAACCCATCGTCCGCCGGATCGCTATATATATATAAGGATGCCCGCCGCGCCGGCATGCTCGGCGGTGTGGAGCTTGACGGCGCGGTGGCTGTGTCCGTATCGCGCGATGACGAGCTTGCCGCGGACGTCGACGTTGCGCGCCGCGAGCTGCGCGTAGTCGTCGGGCAGGCCGTAGTTCACGTACACAACCGGCGCGGTCACATCGCCCGAGGCGGAGTACGCGACGAAGCCCGGTCCGAGTCGCGGATTCTGCGTATCGCGATCGATCGCCGATGCCGGCTCGGTCACTCGAAGTCGCTGGGCGATGGGCGCGACGATGTCGACGGCCACGGTCGTCGGGAACGACAAGTACGCCTGATACTCAATCACTTCGACGTTGAGACCCGCCGCGGCGAGCGCGCCTCTGATGGACTCCGCAACATCGCGGCTGCCGTCGGTGCCGGCCATGTGCGGCTCGCGCGTCACCATCGCGTGGAATTTGCCGAGCTCTTCAGCCGACACGCTGCTGCGGAAGCGCTGCTCGAGATCGCGCTGCTTCTCGAAGGCGGCGGACGAAAAGCCGAGTCGCGGGGGCGGGGCGCCGCGCGGCGCCGGCGGCTTGCACGCGGCTGCCAGCCCGGCGACGATCGCGACAGCAAAAGCAACCGCAGAGCACGCAGAGAGCGCCGAGCGGATTTTTCTCCGCGACCTTTGCGAGCTCCGCGGTTGCTTGCGGTTCGCCAGCGTCATCGAGGCACGATCGGCAGCACGATGCGCGATGGACGCTGGCCGCCATGGACCGCGTGCGCTGCCTGTCCGCTTGAAGCTCTCCACTACAGAGGACACGGGGGACACGGAGGAACGGTCTTCGCGTACAGGTCTGATCGTCCGTGACCTCCGCGTCCACCGACGTGGAGAGTCTGGCCGCCGGCCAACGAGAGTCCGGCCACGACGACGATCACGGCCAAATCGTCCTTCACGGTGTCTTAATCTGCCATAAGGCAGGAGGGTGTGATGCGGATTTTCCTTGGTGCGTGCGTTGTGATGGCGAGCGTGCTGCTCAGCGCGCAGGACCAGACAGTCTACAAGCCGGGCAACGGCGTGACGCTGCCGACCGTGACGAAGGAAGTTCGGCCCGAGTACACGCCAGAGGCGAAGAAAGCCGGCATCCGAGGCACGGTGCTGCTGGAGGTTACTGTGACCGTCGAGGGTACCGTCGACGATATTCAGGTCGTCCGGTCGCTGGATACGGAGTACGGCCTCGACGACGAGGCCGTCAAGGCCGCGAGACAATGGCGCTTCAAACCCGGCACGAAGGACGGCAAAGCGGTCGCGGTTCGCGTCTCTCTCGAGATGACGTTCACGCTCAAGTAGGGCGGGCCGCTTCCGACCCGCCGAGTGCCGCGTCTTCAGCGGCGTAATCGAACGCGCGCGGATCGGCCGGCGCCGGGTTCGCGCGCTCCCATTCGACCGTTCGTCGAATCGCGTCGGCGCGGGCGATCGGTTCGCGGTATCCCAACTCCTGACGAATGCGCGTCGTGTCGACGACCCAGTGCTGATCGAGATTTCCTGGCGACCGCAGGTGCGCGGGCGTGCGGTCCGCGGGCGGCGTGATGACGTTGCCGTCCCATCCGGCCGCCGCGGCGATCTGCAGCGCCCACTCCAGCTCCGAAAAACTTTCCGCCTCGCCGACGTTGTAGATCCGTCCGGCGGCGCGATCGGACGTCGCGGCCAGCGCGATCGCCGCCGCGACGTTCTCGACATACCCGCGCGGCGAGCGCCACGCGGCGTGCTTCTCTTCGAAGAGAATCGCCGGACGCCGATCGTCCATCCGCTTCACGAGCGGCCGAAATCGATGCAGCGGATCGCCAGGTCCGTAGACCATCGGCAGCC
>MNEX01000150.1:0-28189 GCA_001917905.1 Acidobacteria bacterium 13_1_40CM_65_14 | reverse complement strand
ATGCGCGAGGATTTCCTGTTCCACTGGAATCTTGTCGTACTCCTCGTCTAGCCACCCGAACACCTGCTGCAGCATGCGGACGCGGTCCGGCGGATACGTCTGCAGCGTGGTTCGAAGCGGCGACGATTCGGTGAGCGGCAGCGGCTCGAGCGGTCCTGGTTCCGATCCGTGCAGCACGCCGCACGCGCGATACACGTCACAACTGCTCAGCGCGACGACGCGCGCGGCTCCGCCTCTGAACACGTTCATCAGATCGCGCGCCTGCCGGCCTGAGCTCAGAATCAGATCGACGACGACATCGGGTGCGAGCGCACGAAGCTGAGTCGCCGAATCGGTCAGCCGGCGGCGATCGCCGAAGATTTCGCGTGGACTGGGAGACGCGTGCGTCCGCGGGCGATGAAAGACGAAGACCTCATGTCCGAGACGCTCGAGCTCCGCGGATACGAATGGACCGATGAAACCGGTCCCACCGATCAGGAGAAGACGCATAGTTGGTGAGTCGGTGAATTATTGTCTAACTTGGCGTTAGTCAACTCAACGCAACCACGAAGGCACGAAGGCACGAAGAGAATGCTTTCTTGTACTAGAGGTTCTTCGTGTCTTCGAGTCTTCTCGTGGTTGCATTTCTTCGTGGTTGAGTTTCCACTGAGAAGCTAGCGACTCACCAACTTCAGCGCGAAGCGCCCGCGGGATATGGGGCCTTGAAGTTTCGCCACCAGCTCGCTTCACCGAGTCCGAGCGCGTTCCACCACTGATCGAGCGCCGCGGCATCGAGACGCAGGACCGCCTCGCGTGTGACGCCGGCCGGCATCGGCAGCAGTTCCGCCAGCGCATCGACCACGGCCGCGCGATCGCCGGCGTCAACGCGCGCGATCAGGTGCCATAGCGTCATCGCGTCGCCTGGTCCCGCATGGTCGAGCACGACGCGCAGCGCGTTGGACCGCGCGGTCGGATCGCGCGCGAGATCGAATTCGTCCAGCGCCCGGCGCATCTCCGCATCCGCATCGTCATACGACGGCGTGCCTGGACCGAGTTTCGCATCGGTGCGGCACGAGGCGCCGACCGGCACCAGCGACTCACGACCGTGGAGCTCGAGCGCCACCCAGCCGGAGGTCACGCTGAGATACCCGGCGCCGTCCTCGTCGACGTGCAGCGTGTAAGCGCAGCCGAGATCGGTCGCCGTCGCCGACGGCGTGTTGACGACGAACTGACCCGGAGGAGCGTTGATCACCGCGTGCAGCGTGCCTCGCTCGAGCGCGAGCTGATGGTGTCCGTCGCGCGTCGCGACGAGCCGCACGCGCGTGTTCGTGTCGATCGTCACCTGACCGATGGTGCCGACCGTCATCCGCGCCTGCGATCCGCCGTCGGTGACGAGCGTCTGGCCGACGGCGATCCGGCCCGTGCCGGCGAGCGCCGAGGATCCGACGCGCGGCTGACCGGCGAGGCTCGCCACTTCCCACGACGACGCCGTGCGTGTCGTGCGCAGCGTGAGGCCGATCATGACGAGGACCGCCGCCGCGGTTGCGAGCGCAGGGCCGAGGTAGCGCAGCGTTCGCCACCGGATCGGCTGCGCCGGCAGACTCGGCGCCGGCGCGCCGGCCAGCGGCGCACGCAACCGGCCGAGCAGTGCTTCGAGCCGCTGCACGTCAGGGTCCGGCGTGCCGGAGCCGTCCCACAGATAGTCGTCACTCATGGCGTTGCCATCCCAGTTTCTCGCGCAGCAGTTTCATTCCGCGGTGCAGGTTCACGCGCACCGACGCGGGCGTCAGACCGGTTCGTTCCGCGATTTCGTTTCCGCTCATCCCTTCGACCAGGCGCATCAGCAGCGTCTCGCGATATGCCTCTGGCAGCTTGCGCACGACGTCGAGGATCGCGAGCGTCTCGGCCTCGATCGGATCGCCGCCCGGCAATTCCTCAGGAAGCTCCACGTGCTCGCGCGACTGGCGCAGATAGTCGGTCGCGCGATTGCGCGCGATGGCCGCAATCCAGCCGCCGAATGCCGCCGCGTCGCGCAGCTCGCCGATGCGCGTGTACGCGCTGATGAACACGTCCTGCACCAGATCGTCGACGTCGCGCCGCGGCACGCGTCCGAGCAGAATCGCGTGGACCATGCGCACGTAGCCGGCGTACAGGCGCGAGAACGCGTCCTCGTCGCCGGCCGCGACGGCGCGAATCGTCGCGGCGTCGTTGCCCCGCCCGCTGTTCAACGTAGCGCCTCGCGGAACGGTCAACACAGGGTACAAGCGGCCGATCTCGAGCACATGCTCCATTTCTGGTCGTCCTTCAAGCAGACGGACCCAGCGGCTGCGATGTTAACCGCTTCGAACCCGCGAATCCCGCGAACCACGAGAGCCTTGACACCGTCACATACCCTTAAGCAATATGTCGCTATGCAACACATCAAGTCGCAGATGCTGGATCGCGAGCTGAAAGAGGGCAGCGCCGAGCTGCTGATCCTCTCGCTCGTCGAGGATCAGCCGCGGCATGGCTACGACCTCAGCAAGCTCATTGAGGCGCGCTCGGAGGGAGTCCTCAAGTTTCGCGTCGCCTCGCTCTACCCGCTGCTGTATCGCCTCGAGAAGCGCGGGTGGATTCAGGGCCGCTGGATCGAAAAAGCCGGCCAGCGGCGCCGCCGCTACTACCGGCTCACGCCGGCGGGCGAGCAGGTGCTGAAGTCGCAGCGCAACACCTGGCGCGAGTTTGCGGAAGCCATCAACCGAGTCGCAGGGGTCGAATCGACGTGAGACGCACCGCTGTGACGTTCTGTTCTGGATACGCCCGAGCGCAGCGCCCGCGGCTCGAGCGTTGGAAGAGTCGCGAGGGCGTCTGCGAGTGGCAGCCTTGAGCCTGAGCGAGCGCGTGTGCGCGAGCGAGAGCGCCTGGGGGTGGGGCCCCCAGGCGCCGTGAACAAACGTGGGGCCCCACGAGAGAGTAAGAAATGCCTGACTGGCGATACGCGATTGAGCAGCGGCTGGACGGCTTACGCCTCGCGCCAACGCGCGAGGCCGAGCTCGTCGAGGAGCTCTCGCAGCATCTCGACGATCGCTACAACGAACTGCGCATCGGCGGCGCGACCGAGGAAGACGCATACCGCGACGCGCTCGAAGAGCTTGGCGCCTGCGGCCCGCGCGAGGGCGAGTCTTCGAGTCCCGCAGCGCGAGCGAGCGGGGGTGGGGCTCCGCGAGCCGTGAGCAACGACGCGGATCTCGTGCGCGAGCTGACGGGCATCGAACCGGCCCGGGCCGAGCCGCTGGCGCTGGGCGCGGCCGCGAGCACGGGCGGATTCATTGGCGGCCTGTGGCAGGACCTCCGCTTCGGCGCCCGGCTGCTCGTGAAGAATCGCGGCGCGTCGCTGGTCGTCATCATCACGCTGGCGCTCGCCATCGCCGCGAATGCGATCGTGTTCGGGTTCGCGGACCTGCTGTTGCTGCGGCCGCTGCCAATCGACAACGCGGACCGCGTGGTGACCATCTACGGAGTCGATCGCCGGCTGGGACACAATCGCGAATGGCTTTCGATCTCCGACTACCTCGAGCTCAGACGTCAGGCGACGTCATTGGCCGACGTCTCGGCGATGACGACCCGGCAGGCGTCGCTCGTCGGCGCTGGTGAGCCGCGGGCCGTCATGGTGAATTTTGTGACGACAAATGTCCTGTCCACATGGGGTCTCGCGGCGTTCAGTGGCAGGACCTTCCTTCCCGACGAAGGCACGCCGGGACGCGCGAACGTCGCGATCCTCAGTCATCGCTTCTGGACGGCGCACTTCGCCGCCGATCCGGCGGCGGTCGGCCGAACGCTGACCGTAAACGGCGAGAGGTGCACGGTCGTCGGCGTGCTCAGTCCGAACATCGAAATTGGCGACCTCGGAGAGATCGACCTGTGGCTGCCCCTGGACACGACGCAGGCGTGGGAGAGCCGCAGCGAGCGCGTCGCGGAGGTGTTCGCGCTCCGTCGACCGGAGACGACGCTCGAACAGGTCAACGCCGAGCTCACCACGATTAGCGACCGGCTGCGGCGCGCCGATCCGTTGAACCATGTGGACTGGCAGCTCCGCGCGATGACGATCAGAGAGGCCACCGTCGGCGCGACGACCTGGATTATCCTCGCGCTGCTCGGCGTCGTGACGCTGCTCGTGCTCGTCGTCGCGTGCGCGAACATCGCGACGGTGATGCTGGCGCGCGCCAGCGCGCGCCGCAAGGAGATCGCGCTCCGGCTCGCGCTCGGCGCCACGCGCGGGCGTCTCGTCCGGCAGCTCCTCTCCGAAGGTATGCTGCTCGGACTGGCGAGCGGCGCGAGCGGCCTCGGTTTCGCGTACGCGGGGCTGACGGCGTTCAAGCTACTCTCACCGGACTCGTTCTTCCAGCGTCTGGCCGTCAACGGCAACCTGGTGGCGTTCGCGTTGACGCTGTCGGTCGTCACGCCGGTGCTGTTCGCCGTCATGCCGGCGCTCCAATCGTCGCGGCCGGATCTCAACGAGGATCTCAAGGACGGCATCCGCGACGCCGGTGCCTCGTCGCGCGGGAATCGCAGCCGGTCCATCCTGCTCGTCGCACAAGTGGCCTTTGCGCTGGCGGTTCTGATCGTGTCGGGCCTGGTCGTGCGCACCGTCGTCGCCATCGAGCACGTGCCGCTCGGTCTGTCGGCGCGCGGACTTCTGACGACGCGCGTACGATTCGATCCGCCGACGTACACATCGGGACCGGAGCGGCTGCGCATGGTCGAGTCGATTCTCGACGCGCTCGCCGCCACCTCCGGCGTCACGGCGGCCGCCGCGACGAACCGGCTGCCGCTCATCGAGGGCGAGCCGGTGCGCCGCTTCACGATTGCCGGCCAGCCGGCGCCGCAGACGACGGATTTGCCGTGGGTGTCGGAGGTCGAGACGCTCGGCGACTACACACGCGCGACCGGTGTCGGGCTGCTCGAAGGCCGCATGTGGCTTCCCGAAGATCGCGGCTCGGCGCGGCCGGTCGCCGTGGTGAATCGCGAGGCGGCGCGCCGTTACTGGCCGGGACGGTCTCCGCTCGGCGCGCACATCACGATGGTCGAAGCCGACGGCCGCCCGGCGAGCGATCCGATCGAGATCGTCGGCGTCGTCGACAACATGCGATCGGGCGCCGTGCGTCAACCGCCGCCGCCGCGCATCTACCGTCCGCTCGCGCCGGAATCAGCGGCCAGCGTCGTGTTTCTAGCGCGCTCGCCGGTCGAGGCCGCCGCCGCGGGTCCGGCGATCCGCGACGTGCTGCGCAACGCGGACCGCGCGCTGGCCGTGTCGGAGGTGCGCCCGTTCGACGCGCAGATCGCGACGTTTCTGCGCACGTACGACTTGATCATGGGGATGTTCGTCGGCTTCGCATCCATCGGATTGATCGTGGCCGTCGCCGGCGTGTACGGCGTCACGGCGTTTTCCGTGAATCAGCGCGGTCACGAAATCGGCGTGCGGATGGCGCTCGGCGCGACCGCCGCCAACGTTGTGAGTCTCTTCATCAGCCGCAGCCTTCGCTTGATTCTGATCGGCGTGGCGGTCGGCGTCGCCGCGGGATGGGCGATGGGCCGCACGATGAACAGCATCCTCGTCGAGACGAGCCCGTCCGATCCGGCGACGTACACGACCGTCATCGGGTTGATCGTCATGAGCGGCCTCGTCGCCAGCCTCGTGCCGGCAAGCCGCGCCGTGTCGATCGATCCGATTGCCGTGCTGAAACGCGAGTGAGCGTGCCCATGCCCTGGCAGGATCTCCCGGAAGAAGTCGCCCAGCATCTGCAGGATCTCTACGACGACCTGCGCGCGAGAGGCGCCAGCGATGAGGAAGCCCGCCGCGAGGTGGCCGCCGAGCTCAGCGCCTGCGGCCTGCGCGAGGAGAGCGAGTCAGCGCCTGCGGCCATATTTGGTGATGACGCTCGCCGCAGCGCCCGAGCGAGCGGGGGTGGGGCCCCGCTCGCATTGATAGAAGCCGCGAACTTCTCGCACAGTCCGTTCGCCGACGTCGGCGGCGATCTGCGCTACGCGTGTCGTGCGCTGCGCAGGTATCCGGGCTTCGCCGCCGTCGTCATCCTCACGCTCGCGCTCGGGATTGGCGCGAACGCCGCGATCTTCAGCGTGGTCAACGCGGTCCTCCTGCGGCCGCTGCCGTACGACCGCGACGGCCGTCTCGTGGCCGTGTGGGGCAACCTTCACAAGCCCGGTCTCGAGGAGATTCCAGGATCGGCGGCGGAGTTTGTCGACTACAAAGCACGCAATCGTGTGTTCGACGCGATCGCCGCGCACGACACCGCGGGCGTCAATCTCACCGGGTTCGAGCAGCCCGAGCGAGTGCCAGGCGCCGTCACGACCGCGTCGCTCTTTTCGATGCTCGGCGAATCACCCGCGCTCGGCCGATCTTTTGTCGCCGCCGATGAACAGCCGGGACGCAACCACGTCGTGATCGTGAGCCACAGTCTGTGGCAGCGGCGTCTTGGCGGCGATCCGCACGTGGTCGGCCGCACGATGGCGGTCGACGGCACGAACGTGGAGATCGTCGGCGTGATGCGCGCCGGCTTCGCGTTCCCCGACGACGTCACCGAGCTGTGGCAACCGCTGGCGTTCACCGCGGAAGACGTCAGCGAGGATCAACGGGGCTCGCACTCCTACACGATCATCGGCCGCCTGAAGCCCGGCGCCACTGTGTCACACGCGAGAGCCGAGATGAAGACGCTCGGCGAACAGATGGGTGCCGAGCACCGCAACGTCTATCGGGCCGGGTTCAGTGCGAGCGTGAGGCCGCTGCACGAAGAGCTGGTGGGCAACGTCGGTCCGGCGCTGTTCGTCCTGCTCGCGGGCGTCGGCGTGGTGCTGGTGATCGCGTGCGCGAACGTCGCCAATCTGTTGCTCGCGCGCGCGACCGCGCGCCAAAAAGAAATGGCGATTCGCGCGGCGCTCGGCGCGGGGCGCATGCGGATCGTGGGTCAGCTCCTGACCGAGAGCGTGCTGCTCGGCCTGTGTGGTGGCGCGCTCGGCCTGCTTCTCGCGGTCTGGGGCGTACACGGTCTGGTCGCGCTCGCGCCGCCCAGCATTCCGCGCCTGAATGAAATCGGCGTCGACGGCCGTGTGGTGTCGTTGACGTCGCTCGTGTCGATGCTCACCGGCGTGCTCTTTGGACTGGTGCCGGCGCTGCACGCATCGAGGCACGATGTGCACGAGACGTTGAAGGACGGCACGCGGACGAGTGCCGATGGCGGCACTCGCGGCCGCGTGCGGCGCGCGCTGGTCATTTCCGAAGTTGCGCTGTCGCTGGTGCTGCTGATTGCCGCGGGACTGCTGATCAACAGCTTCGCGCGCGTGCAGGACGTCCATCCCGGATTCAATCCGGATCACGTGTTGACCGCGCGGCTCGCGCTACCGCCGTCGACATACACGACCCTCGAACAGGGGCACGGGTTCGTCGCCGATCTGTTCGCGCGGTTGGCCGAGGCGCACGGCGTCGTGGCCGCTGCGGCGATCAACGCCGTCCCGTTCAGCGGCCGCGGCGGCGATCGCAGCTTCTTCGTCGAGGGACGGCCGGTCGCGCCGGGCGAGCCGTCGCCCGACGAGCAGGTGCGTTTTGCGACGGCTGGTTATTTCACCGCGATGCAGATTCCGCTGGTTCGCGGCCGTGAATTCACCGCGCACGACGTGGATGCAGCGCTGCACGTGGCCGTCGTGAACGAAGCCTTCGCGCGCAAGTACTGGCCTGCCCCGAGCTCTGTCGAGGGGCCGAATGAGAGCCCCCTCGGCAAGCGCGTGCAGTTCCAGCAGGAGACGACGAACCGCTACGAAATCGTCGGGGTCGTCGGCAACGTCAAGCATCGCGCGCTCGACGTGACCGAAAAGCCCGAGCTGTACGTCCCGATCTTTCAACCGCTGTTCGAGGGGTTCCGCATGCCCCCGATGGACCTCGTCGTGCGCACTGCCTCTGATCCGGTGTTGTTCGCACCGGCGCTGCGGGAGATTGTCACGGCGCTCGATCGCGATCAGCCGATCTCCGACGTCAGGACCCTGGAGCAGCGGATTGGCCAGTCGCTGGCATCTCGCCGCTTCAACATGCTGCTCCTGGGGCTGTTTGCCGCGCTCGCGCTGGTGCTCGCGGCCGTCGGCATCTACGGCGTCGTCGCGTACACGGTCACCGAGCGGACGCATGAAATCGGCGTGAGGCTCGCGCTCGGCGCGCAGCCGCGAGACGTGCTCGCGATGCTGGTCGGCCAGGGAATGACGCTCGCGGCGGCCGGCGCGGCCATCGGCATCGTCATCGCTGTCGCGCTCACACGCGTGATGGCCGGCCTTCTGTTCGGTATCAGCCCCACCGATCCTGCGACGTTCGGCGTGATTACCGGCGTGCTCGCCCTCGTCGCTCTGGTCGCGTGTTATCTGCCCGCCCGCCGCGCGACCGGCGTGAATCCCGTCACCGCGCTGCGCAACGAATGACCGAACGGAAGCACGCTCAGCGAAGCTCCAGGCACCTTAGTGCGATGCGGCCAAGCACCCTAGTGCGAAAGCTCCAAGCACACCGCGAAGCTCCAACGGTCTTGCGAGGACACGTATACTTGGCGGCATGCCCGATAAAGCCGAGCGACTACGGGCCCTGCACAAGGGTCCGGCGATCCTCGTATTGCCCAACGCGTGGGACGCGGCCACTGCGCGCATCTTCGAAGCGGAAGGCTTCCCCGCGATTGCGACGACGAGCGCGGGCGTCGCGGCCGCGCTCGGCTATCCCGACGGCGGCATCGTCCCGACGCGCGAGATGATCGAGGCCGTCGCGCGCATCGTGCGCGCGGTGCAGGTGCCCGTGTCGGCCGACATCGAGCACGCCTACGGCGCGACGCCGGACCAGGTCGCCGATGTCGTGCTGCGCGTGATCGCGACCGGTGCCGTCGGCGTCAACGTCGAGGACTGCGTGCCGGGCGCGTTCGACCTCGAGCCGATTCCGCTGCAGACCGACAAGATCACGAAGATCGCGAAAGCCGCCGCGAAGTCGGGCGTGCGCGTCGTCATCAACGCGCGCACTGACGTGTTTCTGCGCGCGATGGGTCCGCCCGAAACGCGCCTCGCCGTCGCGATCGATCGCGGCAAGGCCTTTCTCGCCGCCGGCGCCGACTGCGTGTTCGTGCCGGGTGTGGTCGACCACGACACGATTGGCGCGCTGGTGCAGGGCATCGGCGGCCCGGTCAACATTCTCGCGGTCAAGGGCACGCCGCCGATTCCCAAGCTCGAGGCGCTGGGCGTCGCGCGCGTGAGCGTCGGCTCCGGCCCGATGCGCGCGTCGCTCGCGCTCGTGCGCGACATCGCGCGCGAGCTGATGAGCGTCGGCACCTTCGACGCCTTCACTCAACACACGCTGCCGTTCGACGAAGTCAACGAGCTGATGCGGTAAGACAATGACAGGTGTAGCGCAGCCGTTAGAGCAGATTGCAGAATGACGCTCTCCACCACAGAGGACACGGGGGACACGGAGGCGAAGCCTGTCCTGAATGAGGTTTGGGCCTCCTGTCCTCCGTGTCCACCGTGGTGGCGAGGTTTCGATGGTGATTTCGCAACGCGCTTTTGGTCCTGCGGACATGGCGATCGGCTTTCGGATCAAGTCCGGTTACGCGATTGCGATCGTGCTCGCCGGTTCCGCAAAATCGCCGACCGTCGTCGGGCGCCGCATCGTCGAGCTGAGCGATCCCGCCGTCGCCGAAACGAAGCAGCCGTACCACGACGGCTTCGGCACCGAGAACGAAGACCCGCGCGAGATCGCGCGGCGCGTGAAGATCATCGAGCGCTGCGCGACGAAATCCGTCGCCGCACTCCTGAAGGAAACGTCCGGCGCCAAACGCGCCGGTCTCGTCGTCGGCAGCCTCATCGATCCGCAACAAGTCGGTAATCCGCACATCCGCGCGCACGCGAACGAAGGCAAGCTCTTTCGGACCGTCGTCGAGGACGCGCTGCGATCGCACGGCATTACGTCTGACGTGATCGTCGAGAAACAGCTCGCCGCGAAAGCCACCGCCGGTCTGTCTCGATCCGAGGGCGAGATCAAGCAGACGCTCGCCGCGTTCGGGAAGACGATCGGCGGTCCGTGGCGCGCCGACGAGAAAGCGGCCGCGACCGCTGCCTGGCTGGCGCTGGGGCCGACGCCGGGGTCGGCCTCGACAGCGAGATGATGAAGTCGATGGCCGCCATCGCGCGAGTCAGCACGAAACCACGAAACCACGAAAGCACGCAAAAGACCGCTTTGGGTTTCGGGTTTTCCTGTTTTCGCATGTTCGTGGTGCTGATTCTGCTCGCGTCGATCGCGCACGCGCAGACGCCGACGCTGGAGATTCCGCCGGAAGCGCAGGCATCGCCGGCATTCGATCCCGTCCGCGCGACCAACGCGTATCTCGCGACGGTCCCTGCCGACAAGAAGGCGCGCTCCGATGCCTACTTCGAAGGCGGCTACTGGCTGCAGCTCTGGGGCTTTCTGTACTCCGCGATCGTATTGTGGCTGCTGCTCATGCTCGGCGTGTCAGCGTGGATGCGCGATCGCGCAGAACGAATCACGCGCCGACGGCCTTCGCAGACCGCGCTCTATTGGATCCAGCTCATCCTGCTGCTCACAATCGTCACGTTTCCCCTGAGCGTCTACAGCGGCTATTACCGCGAGCATCAGTACGGTCTCGCGACGCAGTCGTTCGGGCCGTGGCTGTGGGATCAATTGAAAGCTCTCGGCGTCGCGCTCGTGTTCGGCAGTCTCGTCACCATGGCGCTCTACGGCGTCCTCCGCCGCGTCGGCCGCTCGTGGTGGCTCTGGGCGACGATGGTTGTGGTCGCGTTCACGATTGTCGGCGCGGTCATCGCGCCGGTGTTCGTCGCGCCGCTCTTCAATACCTACACGCGGCTCACCGATCCAAAGGTCCGGGACCCGATTCTCAGCATGGCGCGCGCGAACGGCATCACGGCCGACGACGTGTACGTCGTCGATCAGTCGCGGCAGACGACGAGAATCAGCGCGAACGTGAGCGGGCTGCTGGGAACTGAGCGCATCAGCCTGAACGACAACCTGCTGCACCGATGTTCCCTCGAAGAAATCGAAGCGGTGCTGGGTCACGAGATGGGACATTACGTTCTCAATCACGCGTTCAAGCTCGTGCTCGAGAATGCCATCGTTGTCGCCATCGGCTTCGCGCTCGTCGCGTACTGGTTCGAGCGGCTGCGGGCGCGTCATGCCGAGTGGCGCGTCGCATCGGTGGCCGACCTCGCAGGGCTGCCACTCATCTTCCTGCTGTTTGCGGCCTATCAGTTCGTCGCCACACCGATCAACAACACCATCGTCCGCGTGAACGAATACGAGGCGGACATCTTCGGCCTGAACGCGGCTCGCCAGCCGGATGCCTTCGCGAACGCCGCGCTGAAGCTCGGCGACTATCGCAAGCTGGATCCGAGTCCGATCGAGGAACTGATCTTCTTCGACCACCCGAGCGGGCGCACGAGGATCTTCTCGGCGATGCGGTGGAAAGCCGAGAACATCAAAAAGTAGGCCAATCGCGGAACGCCGACCGCCAAGATCTCGTCAGTGTCTCTGTGTTCGAGGATCTCTTCGCCGACGTCCGTTACGCGCTCCGCTGGCTGCGGCGCAGTCCGGGCTTCACGCTGATTGCGATCGCGTCGCTCGCGATCGGCATCGGCTTCAACACCACGCTCTTCACGCTCGTTGACGCGCTGCTGTTCCGGCCGCTGCCGGTCGAGCGTCCCGACGAGCTCGTCGACGTCTTCACCACCGGCGGCGACGGCGACACGTACGCCACAACCTCGTATCCCGACTTCCTCGATTTCAAGTCGCAGAACCAGGTATTCAGCGACATGCTCGCCTACAGTCCGTCGATTAACGCGGTCAAGCTGACCGATCGCTCGCGACTCGCGATGGGCGAGGTGGTCACCGGCAACTACTTTCAACTCTTCGGCGTGAAACCGCGGATCGGCCGCACGCTCGTGCCCGCCGACGACCAGCCCGGCGCGCCGCGCGTGGCCGTCATCTCGTACCGTGCGTGGAATCGCGAACATACATTCACTATGCGGTGTCACAACGGCCGGATGCGGCCGAGCAGATCCTCGCGCGCACACGCGGCGACGCCGGCGCGCTGCTCAACGCGATGCGCCGCGAGCTGACCGCGCTCGAGCCGAACGTGCTCTTCCTCGACAACCAGACGATGGACGCGCAGGTCGCGGCGACGCTGCTGCCGGCGAAAGCGGGCGCGATGAGCATCAGCGTCGTGGGCGTGGTCGCGATGGCGCTGGCGTCGATTGGACTCTACGGCGTGATCGCGTACGCGGTGGCGCGCCGCACGCGCGAGATCGGCATCCGCATGGCGCTCGGCGCGAAGCCGGGCGCGGTGATCGGAATGGTGATGCGCCAGGGCCTGAGCATCGCCGGCGTCGGCATCGCGGTGGGCGCGCTGCTCGCGCTCGGCGCCGCGAAGGCGATTGCGGGCGCGCTCTACGGCGTCAGCTTTGTCGATCCCGTCGCGTGGACGGCATCGATTGCGACGCTGTTCCTCGTCGCGGCCGTCGCCAATCTCGTCCCAGCGCGCCGCGCGTCCGCCGTCGATCCGTCAATTGCGCTTAGATCGGAATGATTGGAGTCCCGCCAGACAGCCGTCACTCCGCGTGCGAACGATTTGAAGAAGATTTTCGCCTCGTGCCAACGCCGCGACGGATAGCGTGTTGTTGTTTTTTCTCGTGGGCTCGCCGGCGAACCTGAATCTCTCGCTGATAGCCTGATTTGTCGAGCGATACCAAGAGGCGCTTGAGATATCGTCGCGCCTTGTCAACGGTCTTAACGTCCGGGGCATCATTCAAGAAGGCACTCAGGAGATTAGATAGAGCTCTGTAGTCCGCTTCCCGCAATTGACGAATCATCTCTGGCCGCGACAAAGGAAACGTGCCGCTCTTCAGAAGAACGGCCCGGCCGACGTGCGAAATCGCAAACAACATTTCCTCGATCGCGGCATCCAAGTCATCGCTTGCTACAAGACTGTCGGCTAGCAACAAGCGTCGTAGGGCGTGGGGAGTCTTCTTGCGCCAATCGGGCCATACCTGTGCCTGCTCACTACTTGCAATTCGCTTCCAAACGCTCGAATTGACCAGCGGGACGCCGTACCGGATACACCATGCCGCGAAATCGTCGCCGTCGCGAAGTCTCTCGACAAAGGTCGAAGGTGTTAAAGCTTGAACGTGGATCGGCCCGACCGCTTGCGGCAATTTTCCTATGTCGTCAGTGATGACTAGCAGGTCGAGATCGCTGCGTGGTGATTGCATTCCACGTGCAACAGATCCAATTAGGATGACGGCGAATTCCGATGCCTGAGCCGAAGACAACGATCCGACGAACTCATCAACAAGCTGCGTGTTAGTTTTGACAGCGTCCAATTAATCATCCTTCTTCGATGCTCACCAGCAGCTCTTCAACCTCGTTGATAAAGGCCTCGAGGTCGCTCACAAGATCCTCAAGGTCGACGTTGGCCAGCTCTTCTCCAGGCTCGCCGTACGAGATATCTTTTCGGACTGGGTTCAGCCATGTGAGGTTCGAACTGACATCTGTTCTGACCTTGTTTTCATCAAAGAGCCGTTTCGCTAGCCTTGCTTTTTCGACATGATTCTTCGTCCAGGCGATTCCAACTCCAACGGCGGCAGCGACGACAGCATTCTCAAACGCATAGAAACATTTCGTAACGCAATCTGCTGGCTCCGCGGGCTCCCAGGCGTCTGTGGCGGCTTGATCACACTGTTGCTGGGCTCTGGAAAGATGGTCGCGAGCTTCAGCGACTCGTTGCTTCTTCGTCTTTGCCATTCAAGACTTGCGCAATAATAACACCCCATCGTCGCACTCACTTGTAGAGCGCGGCTTGACTCGATAGCGCAATGCGATTCGCAGTTAGCGCCACTTCGCGACTGTCGTTTTAGCTGCGCCTCGGTCGTCGATCCGCCCATCACACCGCGGGTGGTATAACGACTGCGACTGCCGACTTGCGACGGCCTAGACGCGCGCGGGTCGTCGATCCCTCTATCGCGCTCCGCTCCGAGTAACACTCTGACGGGCCAGCTGCAATTCGGGCCGCCCCGGCGTGTCGGCCTTCGCGCAGATCTTCAACAGCTGATCGGAGAACGTCCTCGCGGCCACGCGGTTGCCTGAGGCGGCCGCGGCTTTCGCGGCGCCCGCGACGGCGCGGAAACGATTCGGCTCTTTCCTCAGCGTCGTGGCGAATTCTCTCAACGCCTGCGCCGGCTCGTTCATCTGCAGCAGCATCTCGCCGAGCAGCTCGCGCGCGGGCGCCAGCGGTCCGGGCGTGACGGCGCTCTTCTCCGTCGCATCCTCGCGCTCGGCAGTGGCACGCATCTCGGCCAGCGCATCCTGCTTCCGCCCTTCGACCAGCGCGAGCCACGCCGCTGCCCCGCGGCGCTGAATCTCGACCTGCTCCGCCCAATAGGTCTCGTTCGCCTGTGTCAGCCGATCGCGACTTTGCAGTAGCGCGTCAATCGACGCGCGGATCGTCGCGGCGTCGCCGAGACGGGCGGCGCCGAGCGCGCGGGCGAAGTACGTCATCGCCTCGGTGTACGGAAATGCACTCTGTCGCGGTTCGAGCGTTGCCGCGGCTTTCCAGTCGCCCCGCTCGAGCGCGTAGCGCGCGGGAATGGCCGCGAGCGCGAAGTACGCCGCCGACGGGGGCGCCGCGCTGCCGGCCGCCGCCGCGTTGAACCGGCCGAAGATTTCCGGCAGCGACTCGCGGACGCGCAGCGCCTCGCGATCCTGTCCGGTCTGCAGGTACGCGTAGGTCTGGTAGTCACTCGCGTGCAGTTCTTCTCCCGTCGATCCTTCCCGTTTTGCCGCCGCCGCCGCCGCGATGTTGGTGTCGATCGATTCCTGCCAGTAGCCGACGCGCGTGAACGTGTGCGACGGCATGTGCAGCGCGTGCGGCGCCGACGGCGCGATCTTCGCGTAGCGCCGCGCCGCTTCGAGCGCGTAATTCGCGAGCGGCGGGACGTCGTAGCTGTGGATGATGTAATGCGCGAGGCCGGGATGATCCGGTTGCTTCGCGAACAGACTCTGAAGAATGGCACCGGCCTTCTTCTGATTCACGTACGTCTTGTCTGACGGATCCGCGGCGAACGCGAGCGACAGCGCGTAGAAGATCGACGCTTCGGTGTCGTCGGGATAGCGCGCCGCCAACGCCGCCATCGCGTCGCGATACGCGATCACGCGCGGGGTCTGCGGCGTGCGCTCGAAGTCCGCGTACAGCTTCGACGCCGCATCGACGTACGCTTTTTCGCGATCCGTCTTAGGCGGCGACGCCTTCGCGCGCTCGATCGCTGCGCGCCCCTGCTGCTGTGCAGCAGCGGGCTTGGCGCCGACGGCGAAGGGGTTGCCCCAGCGGCTCAGGGCGATGCCCCAGTAGGAAATGGTGCAGGAAGGGTCGGCCTTGAGCGTGGCGTCGAAGCCGGCAATAGCCCGCCCGAATTCGAAGGAGTGCAGGAGCGCCACGGCGCGATCGAACGACGGCTGTGCCGCCGCGCGGCACGACGTCGCGAAATGCACCGTGCCGAGCTTCTCGGCCGCCGCCGCGCCGTGTTCATGTTCCTGCGCCGCAGCCGCGCCCGACGCCAGCGCGAAGACGCTGACGACACCGACGACGAGAGACGACCGCACCATCGACCACCTCCTCAATTCTCACCATCCGAGCCGGATGGCCGTCCACAACAGCGCGCCGAGCAGCGTGCCGACGCCGACCAGCGACATGATGGTCGGCGTGAAGTACGGATACACCATGAACGCGAGGCCCGTCGCCAGCTGCGGCCAGCGTTGCTGCTTCTTGCCGTAGACGAGCAGCACGAGTCCGATGCCGCCGGGGATCAACGACAGGAAAAGCCACGCCGGGTCCATCGACATCGGTCGATAATACGCCGGTTGTATTCGACCGACTTCGCGTATGTGCACGACGCCGGCTTCGGCGATTTCGCCAAACGCACCGCTCCCGAGCTGATTCGCCTGCTTCGCGCGCACGGCATCAAGGACGGCCGTATCGTCGAGATCGGGACCGGCAGCGGTATCCTCGCGCGGCGGCTCATCGACGCGGGCTACGACGTGATCGGCATCGACCGCTCGCGCGACATGATCCGGCTGGCGCGCGCGAAAGCGCCGGACGCGACCTTTCGGATCGGATCGCTGACGCGGGCGAAGATCCCGCGATGCGATGCGGCAATCGCCATCGGCGAGGTCGTGTCGTACGTGTCCGCGAGCCCACGTCCGTTTTTCACGCGCGTCCACGACGCGCTCGAACCGGGCGGCCTCTTCATCTTCGACTTCATGGAATCGGCGAAAGGCCGGACCTACGCGGGCAAAAGCTTCGGCGGCCGCGACTGGGAACTGATCGTGCGCGCCGAGGTGGACGCGGCCGGCCGCACGCTCACACGACGGATGACGCTGTTGAGAAACGTCGGCGGCAAGTACCGGCGCTCGCGTGAGACGCATCGCGTGACGATTCGCAGCCGCCACGAGGTCAAGGCGGCGCTCGAGGCCGCGGGTTTCTCGGTCGCCATGAGCCGCGCGTACGGCCGCTATCGGTTGCTGCGCGGCGACGTCGCGGTCGTGGCGCGGAAAACGATAGAGTAGCCGCGATGCGTTTCACGCGACGGCAGTTCTTCGAGGTCACCGGTCTGACGCTCGTCGCGCGCAGTGCGCCGACACACGCCGGAACGGACGACGCGACCGACGCCGTCGCTCGCCGCGCCGCCGACGTCATTCGCGGATACGCGCAGGAAGGTTTTCATCGCACGGCGACGCTGGTCGATCGCGCGTCGGCCGATCGTCTGCTGTCGCTCGCGCGCGCAGCCGGTGTCGAGCCGCGGCTCGAGCCGTTCGAGCTGTCGCGCGTCGATCCCGGAGCGGCATTCCTCGAAATCGATGGACGGCGGATCGACGGGCTGCCGATGTTCGACGGCCCGTTCACGGGACGCGACGGCATTCGTGGCGCGATCGGATCGGTGGAACGCGATCGGCCGCTCGCGTGGACCGCGATCAATCCCAACGGCGAAGTCGATCTGCGCAAGGCGCGCGACGGCTCACCGCATCGGGCCCTGATTGCGGTGACCACCGGTCAGCATCCAGGTCTGTGTCCGGTCAACGCCGCGTTTTTCAGCGAACCGTTCGGACCGCCGGTTCTGCAGATCGGCAGCGAACACCAGCCGGTCATCGAACGTGCCGCGAGCGCGGGCACCGACGTGCGCGTCGTCGCCGAGGCGACACGCCGTCAGGCGACGGCGTTCAACGTCGCCGCGGAGGTACGCGGCACGCAGCCGGACTTACCGCCGGTGTGCGTCATGACGCCGCGCAGCGGGTGGTATCAGAATGCGTCGGAGCGCGGCGGCGGACTCGTCTGCTGGCTCGAGACGATGCGGACGTGCGCGGCGGCGCGGCCGCGACGAACGGTGCGGTTCGTCGCGTCGAGCGGCCACGAGCTCGGTCATCTCGGACTGCGCGCGTATCTCGCGGCGAACCCGACGCTCGCGCGTGAAGCGCTGGTGTGGATGCACTACGGCGCGAACATCGGCGCATCGACCGGCGACGTTGGGATCGCCTGCTCGAGCGATGGTCTCCAAACCGCGGCGCTCGGCGCGCTGGCGAAGCAGAGCCTCGACGGTGTGCGTCGCGTGCCCGCGTCTCGAGTCGGCGGCGAAGCCGCGACGATCGCGCGCGAACGCGGTCAGTTCGTGTCGTTCATCGGGCAGAACGCCTGGTTCCACAATCCGCGTGACACCTGGCCCGACGCGGTTGACGTTCCAACGATTGCGCGGTTCGCGCGCGCGACGGCCGACTTGACGCTCGCGCTCGCATTATCATGACCCCCATGCATCGCTCCTTCATCCCGATAGCCGCCATGTGCGTGGCCGTCACGCTGACCATCTCCGCGCAGACCAGACGCGCGACGACGACCACCACGACCGCACCGCGAAAAGGCTTCACCGTCATCGAAGCGACGATTCCCGAGATGCGCGCGGCGATGGAACAGGGACGCCTCACCTCGCGCGAGCTGGTGCGGCAGTATTTGATCCGCATCGCGACGTACGAGGACAAGCTGCACGCGGCGATCACGATCAACCCGCGGGCGCTCGACGAAGCCGACGCGCGCGATCGCGATCGCGCGGCCGGCAGAATCATGGGGCCGCTGCACGGCATCCCCGTCGCGCTGAAGGACAACATCCACACGACCGACATGCCGACCACCGGCGGCGCGCTCGCGTTCGAAGGGCTGGTCCCGCCGTACGAGGGGACGCTGACGAAGAATCTGCGTGCGGCCGGCGCGATCGTCATCGCGAAGACCGGGCTCACCGAGCTCGCCAACTGGGTGGCGGGCGCGCCGACGCCGATGCCGGGGAATTACAACGGCCTCGCCGGCTTCGGCTACAACCCGTACGATCCGCGAAAAGATCCGCGCGACGCGACGTTCGACGGCCGGCCGGTCCTCGGCACCGGCGGCTCGAGCTCCGGCATCGGCACCGCCGCGAACTTCTGGGCGGCGAACGTCGGGAGTGAAACGTCCGGCTCCGTGCTGAGTCCGTCGAATCAGAACATGCTCGCCGGCATCAAGCCGACGGTCGGCCGCATCAGCCGCTACGGCATCATTCCGATCGTCGCCGATCAGGACACGGCAGGTCCGATGGCGAAGAGCGTCAGCGACGTCGCGATCATGCTCGGCGTGCTCGAAAGCGCGGCGCCCGATCCCAACGATCCGGCGACGACGGCGTGCATGCCGCCGCCGGGACGGGACTACACGAAGTTCCTGAAGCGCGACGGGCTGAAGGGCGCGCGCATCGGCATCCCGCGCGCGTTCTACTACGATCGCATCACGCCGCCCGGCGAGAAGGAACCGCGCGGCGGCTTGAACGACGCGCAGAAGAAAGTGATGGACGACGCGATCGCCATCCTCAAGCAGCAGGGCGCCATCGTCGTCGATCCCGCCGACATCCCGAGCATCACCGACAAGGATCCGAAGAACAACTTCCTGTTGTGGAACACGTGCTCCGGCGCCGAGGAAGGGCGGGGCAAGGATGCGAACTGTTCGATCGTGTTGAAGTACGGCATGAAGCGCGACTTCAACAAGTGGCTCGCGACGCTCGGGCCGGCCGCGCCGCTGAAATCGCTGACGGCGCTCCGCGAGTGGAACACGGCGCATCAGAAGGCGGGCGCGATCAAATTCGGGCAGTCGAACCTCGACATCTCGGACGAGATGGACGTCGAGCGCGACCGCGCGCGCTACGAAGCGGATCGCGCGAAAGACGTGCGGCTCGGCGGCGTGCACGGGATCGATCAGGTGATGAAGGCCGAGCGGCTCGACGCGATCGTCTTCCCGGCGGCGAGCGGAGCGGCCATCGCCGCGAAGCCAGGCTATCCGACCGTCATCGTCCCGTTCGGCATGGTGCCGAACATCACGACGCCGCCAATTCCGGCGAGCTTCATCGCGAAGCCGGCGCCGTACGGGGTCAGCTTCACCGGCATGGCGTGCAGCGAGCCGCGGCTGATCGAGCTCGCCTACGCATTCGAGCAGGCGACGAAGAAGCGCGTGCCGCCCCCGTCTGCACCGTAGTGGAGCGGCTTCTCGAATTCAGTCCCGGGCCGCTCCGATGTCGCGGCCCGCAGAATCGCCGTCGAAGGCCTGTTGTGTGTAGTACCCGATCATTTCGGCCGGTCCGCTAGCATGCAGTTCGCGCGACGCGTGTTCATCGCGGCCGGCGTGTACGGCCTGCTCGTCGTCGGACCGATGTACGTCCTCGAATCGAGGATCAACGAGCAGCAGCCGCCGGCGATCACGCATCCCGAGTACTACTACGGCTTCATCGGCGTTACGCTGTCGTGGCAGATCCTCTACCTGATCATCGGCCGGCATCCGATCAAGTACCGGACGATCATGCTCGTCGGCATCTTCGCGAAAACCAGCTACGGCATCGCGGCGTGCATGTTGTACGCGGCCGGCCGACTTCCGTTCGTCGTCTTCGCAGTGAGCCTGATCGATCTCGTGTGGGCCGTGCTGTTCGCGATCGCGTACGGGAAGACGCCAGAGCGAGAGACGTCGTAAAGGGGTTCACCTTCGCCGTATCGCGCCGCTAGCGGCGGCCCGGTGATACGGAGCAGACAGGACGCGTGATCGAGTAAGCAGGGCACGGCAGGAACCATGTTCGGGGAGGTTCTGTTCTGGATACGCGCGAGCACGACGGTGCGAGCGCGTCTGGCGCGGGGGGGGGGCCCCGCGCGAGGAAGAAAATGATCGCGCGCGTGTGGCGCGGGTGGACGAAGCGCGAGGACGCGGCGGCGTACGCGGAGTACGTCCGATCGACCGGACTCGCCGGCTATCGACAGACGCCGGGCAATCGCGGCGCGTACATCCTGCAGCGCGACGAGGGCGAGCGCACCGAGATCGTCACGCTCTCGTTCTGGGACTCGCTCGAGGCCGTGACAGGTTTCGCCGGAGACGACGTCGAGCGGGCGGTGTTCTATCCGGAAGACGATCGCTACCTCGTCGCGCGAGAGCTCACCGTCACGCACTTCACCGTCACCGAATAGGCCGGCACCGCACGGCCCGCCGCGCTATGATCGCGCTTCCTGTGAGGACGAATATGAAGCATCGACTGACGTTCGTGTTGCTCATCGCGTTGACCGTGGCGGCGCCCGTCGCGGCGCAGCAATCCTCCGACGTGCAGGCGGCCGTCGCCTTGTTCCAGCAGGTCAGGACGGTGCCGAACATCGTGTACGTGAGGGCGAACGGGTGGGAAGGCAAGCTGGACATCTACGCTCAGCGCGGGCAAAGTCCGACGCCGACGGTCATCTTCATCCATGGCGGCGGCTGGGTGCAGGGGACGAAGGAGGGCAGCGTCCTCACGGTCCTTCCGTACATCGCGATGGGCTACTCGGTCGTGAACGTCGAGTACCGCCTCGCGAACGTGTCGCTCGCGCCTGCGGCGATTGAGGACTGCCGGTGCGCCCTGCGGTGGGTCGTCGCGCACGCCAAGGAGTACAACCTCGATCCCGACCGGCTGATCGTCGCCGGCGCATCGGCAGGCGGACACCTGGCGCTCACGACCGGTATGGTGCCGGCGAGCGCCGGCTTCGATCGTTTCTGTCTGGTGCCGGGCGAACCCCGAGTCGCGGCCATCGTGAACTTCTTCGGCATCACCGACGTCGCCGATCTGCTCGACGGCCCGAACAAGAAGCCGTTTCCGGAGAGCTGGCCGTACACGGTGCAATGGCTCGGCAATCAGCCGAACCGCGCGGACGTCGCGAAGGCCGCGTCGCCGTTGACGTACGTTCGCGCCGGTGTGCCTCCGGTGATTTCGATCCACGGCGATCAGGATCCGCTCGTCCCGTACAACCATTCCGTGCGGCTGCAGGAAGCGCTGCAGAAGGCGGGCGTTGCGCACGAGCTCGTCACCGTTCCCGGCGGCGGCCATGGCGGGTTTCCACCGGCCCAGTGGCTGCGCGCGTACGCGGCGATTCAAACATTTCTGACCGCGCACGTGCCGGGCACGAAGCCACCGTCGAGCGCGGGCAAGTAGCGCCCAATGACCATGTCGCGCGTCTCGATGGTCGTCGTCGCGCTCGTCATGGCGGCGTGCTCGCCGCGGACGGAACAGTCACGCTGGCCGGCCGCGACGCTCGTCGATCTCTCGCACGACTATAGCGACCAGACGGTGTTCTGGCCGACGGCTGAATCGTTCAAGCTCGAGAAAGTCGCCGACGGCGTGACCGAGCAGGGCTATTACTACGCCGCGAACAACTTCGCGACCTCCGAGCACGGCGGCACGCACATCGACGCGCCGGTCCACTTCGCCAAAGGGCACTGGTCGGTCGATCAGATCCCGCTCGAGAAACTCGTCGGCGACGCGGTCGTCGTCGACGTGACCTCCGCGTCCGCGAGTCAGCCTGACTATCGCGTCGCGACCGAAGACTTCGTTGCGTGGGAACGCACGAACGGAGAGATCGCGCGGGGTGCGATCGTCCTCATTCGCACCGGCTACTCGAAGTTCTGGCCGGACGCGGCGAAGTACCTCGGCACCGCCGAGCGCGGTGCGGCGGCCGTCGCCAAGCTGCACTTTCCGGGTCTCCATCCCGACGCTGCGAAGTGGCTCGCCGAGACGCGGAAAGTGAAAGCGGTCGGCCTCGACACGGCGAGCATCGACTACGGGCAGTCGACGATGTACGAGTCGCATCGGATCCTGTACGAGCGCGACATCCCCGCGTTCGAGAACCTGACGAGCCTCGAGCGTCTGCCGGCCCGCGGGGCGTTCATCGTCGCGCTGCCGATGAAGATCAAAGGCGGCACCGGCGCGCCGCTGCGAGCGGTGGCGTTCGTGCCGTGACGCGAGGCCGAAGGGATCCACGCGCGTCGCGCGGGCACATAGCACGCGGCCCCGCTGACGGTCGCGAGTACGATGATCACCGTCGCGGCAGTGACGGCGCTGAAGATCGCAGTGTTCGCGCCGATGCCGATCGCAAGTGTCAGGATCGCGACCGACATGAATCCGGGTTTCGCGAGGAACCGCCGAAGCGCGTAGCGGACGTCGCGCCAGAGCGCGTCCATGTCCACCTCGGAAGCAACCGCAGAGCGCGCTGAGGCCGCAGAGAAACCTATCACGGCGAACTTTGCGCGCTCCGCGGTTACGTATGTGAAGCCAAATGTCGTGCCGTCGCGGACGATCCGCTTGCATTGTGGAATAGACGATGGCATCGTCGTCATCGTCATGGTGGATTATTGGAGGCTTGTCATGCGCCCGCTCCAGAGCTGATGACGGTCGACGACTATTTCGCGTTGACCCCTTTTTCGTTGAAGCCGATGGAACTGATTTACGGCGCCGTCCGCGTCGCCGATTCGCCCCTGCCGCGGCACCAGTCTGCGGTCGCGGAATTGTTCCGATCGCTCGATGGGCACGTGCGCAGCCGCAAGCTTGGCAAGATCTGGCTGTCGCCGCTCGACGTCGTCCTGAACGATCGCTTGGCGCTGATTGTTCAACCGGATCTGTATCGGCGGTGCTGCCCGGCTTCACGTCGTCGCTGGACGAGATTCTCGAAGAATAGCCTTCGTCGGATCGATCGCGAGCCACGCGACGGCGCCGCAGGCATAGACGATCGCGGTGATGTAGAACGCGAACGTCCATGATCCCCACCGCTCGACCGCGAATCCGACGACGAGCGGGCCGACCATCCCACCGAGATTCCCGAGCGTGTTCATGAAGCCGGTGATGACACCGGCGTGATCGGGCGCGATGTCGATGGGCGTCGCCCAGCAGGCGCCGAGCGCGAGATCCGCGGACGCGAGCGCGAACGCGAGCAGGACCGCTTTCGCAATCGACGGAACTGATAGGGTCGACGCGAAGACGAGCGCCGCGCAGGTGAGGAACGCGGCGAACCCGAGATGGCAGCGGGCCACGCGCAAGCCGCGCGTCCGCGCGAGATAGTCGGTCAGCCAGCCGCCGACGAGGTCCGCGATGCCCGCGAGCAGAAACGGCAGCGCCGCGAACAGGCCGCCGCTCAGCAGCGAAAAGCCGAGGACCTTGATCAAGTACGTCGGGAGCCACGTGAAGTAGAAGTACAGCCCGTAGCCGAACGCGAAGTACATCGCGCAGATTGCGTAGAGGTTCCGGCTGGTGAGCAGCGCCCGCCACGGCGTTCCCTCGACACGATCGCGACCCTGCCGCCTTTGCGCCTCCGGCGCTTCGGTGAGCCTCGCCGTAGCGCGCTCACCTTTCTCACGCGCGGAGGCGGGAAAGGGTCGCGCGGCATGTGGCGCGGGCCTTTCAGCCCCGCGGCCCTCAATGGGCCGCGTGACAGCCTGATTCTGTTGAATCCACGCCAGCTCGTCGGCGCTGACGTCCGGATGGTCCTCCGGCCGATCGCGATACCACGCGTACCACGCCGCCGCCCACACGATGCCGAGCGCGCCGAAGAACACGAAGCTGGCGCGCCATCCCCACCTCGTCACGAGCAGCAGCGCGATCGGCGCCGACAGCATCCCGCCGACGCGCGATCCGAGAAACATCACGCCGTTGGCGCGCCCGCGCTCGCGGACCGGAAACCAGCGTGAGAAGCTGCGCGCGACGTTGGGGAACGCGCCCGCCTCGCCGGCGCCGAACAAAAAACGGATCGTCACGAGCGACGTCAGCCCTTGCGCGGCGCCGGTCAGCATCGTGAACGCCGACCACCACAGCACGATGCGCGTCAGCACGCGTCGCGGACCCTTGACGTCGCCGAGCCAGCCGGAAGGAATCTCGAACAGCGAGTACGCGAGCGTGAACGCGCTGAACACGACGCTCATCTGCAGGAGGCTCAAGTGCAGGTCCTCCATGATGAACGGCGCCGCGGCGGAGATGCAGATGCGATCGAGGTAGGTGACGACGGCGAGCGAGAACGCGAAGGCGAGAACCCGTCCGCGCACGCGGGTGGATGTCGGCATGCGCCTGTTAGTTTAGAATCCTTCCGCCACGTTCCGTATGTCTCCAGTTTCGACCGCCAGCTCCCGGCTGATTTACGATGCGCTCAAGGCGTCCGGCATCCGCCTGATGTCCGCACTGCCCGAAACGTGGCTCGTGCATCTCGTGCGGATGGCCGACGAGGATCCGGACATGATCCTCGTCCGGCTCGCCAAGGAAGAAGAAGGCGTCGGGATTTCAGCGGGCGCGCACCTCGCCGGCGTCAAGTCCGCGATGCTGATGCAGAACCACGGCCTGCTCGCGTCGATCAACGGCATCGTCTCGTGCGCGCAGCTCTATCGCATTCCGCTGCTGATGCTCATCAGCTATCGCGGCGAGTTCGGCGAACGCGATCCCTGGCAGACCGAAGGCGGCGCGGTGACCGAGGAGCTGCTGCGCGCGTTGCGGATCCCCTTCTCGTACCTGGACCGCACCGACCACGTCGCGCATCGCATCGCCAAGGCCCAAACGCTCGCGCTCTCGGCGAACAAACCGGTCGCGTTGTTGCTGTGTAGAGATCTGATGTGGGAGGAGAGCTGAGGTGCAGCGCCTGCGGCCACGCTGAGCCGCGGCCGGGTGACGCCGCGGCGAAGCGTCAGCGTCAGTTCGCGCCGGGGGTGGGGCCCCGGCGCAAGTGCAAAAAGTGGGTGGGGCCCCGCGAGTATAAAAAAGTTGGCTGATCGCCACGAGAAAGCAAAGCGATGAGACGCTTGGACGCGCTGACGGCGATTTATCCACGCCTCGAGGACAAGGTCGTCGTCACTATCATGGGCGCCGTCGCGGCGGAGCTCCAGTCGATCGGCCATCGCGACAACTTTTTTTATCTGCAGCACGCCATGGGTCTCGCCTCTTCCATGGGACTCGGCATCGCGCTGACACGGCCCGAGCGTCAGGTCGTCGTGTTCGACGGCGACGGATCGCTCCTGATGAACCTCGGCGGGTTGACGACGCTCGCGCGCTATCGGCCGCGGAATCTCGTGCACGTCGTGTTCGACAACGAGAGCCTGCTGTCGGTCGGCGGATTCCCGACGGCCACATCAACCGGCAGCGATCGATCGGCCATCGCGACAACTTTTTTTATCTGCAGCACGCCATGGGTCTCGCCTCTTCCATGGGACTCGGCATCGCGCTGACACGGCCCGAGCGTCAGGTCGTCGTGTTCGACGGCGACGGATCGCTCCTGATGAACCTCGGCGGGTTGACGACGCTCGCGCGCTATCGGCCGCGGAATCTCGTGCACGTCGTGTTCGACAACGAGAGCCTGCTGTCGGTCGGCGGATTCCCGACGGCCACATCGACCGGCAGCGACCTCGCGGCCATCGCGGCGGCTGCCGGCGTGCCGCGCACCGCGACCGTGCGGACGCTCGACGAGTTCACGCGCGCGTTCGACGAAGCGCTCGGCGCGGGCGATCTCACGACGCTCGTCGCCAAAGTGGAAGCGGCTGGGCCCTCGAAGTACGTGACCGATCTGTCGCTCCTCGAAAACCGATTCCAGTTTCAGCGGTATCTCGCGAGGTCCGGATGAGCACCCTCACTCAGCTCGTTGACGATCTGAAGGCCGGCCGATTGCGCGTCGTCGATCTGACGCAGCCGCTCGGACCGGAGACCCCGGTGATCGGGCTGCCGCCCATCTTCGCCGCGTCGCCCGGCGTCACCATCTCGGTCATCTCGAAGTACGACGACAGGGGGCCGGCGTGGTACTGGAATACGCTGACCTTCGGCGAGCACACGGGCACGCACTTCGATGCGCCGGTGCACTGGGTGACGGGAAAAGATCTCCGCGACAACAGCTGCGACACCATTCCGGCGCGCCGCTTCGTCGGCCCCGCGTGCGTCATCGACGTCGCACGCGACGTGGACGCCAATCCGGATTTTCTGTTGACGCCCGCGCGCATCGAGACGTGGGAAGCGGAACACGCGCGCATCCCGCCGGGCGCCTGGGTGCTGTTGCGGACGGGATGGAGCCGGCGGCGCGATGCGTCGCAGTTTCTGAACGTGGCGAGCGACGGACCGCACAGTCCGGGTTTCGATGCGAGCGCGTCGAAGATGCTCGCCAACGATCGCGACGTGCTCGGCGTCGGCGTCGAGACGATTGGCACCGATGCCGGTCAGGCGGCGACATTCGATCCGCCGTTTCCCAACCACTCGATTATGCACGGCGCAGGAAAGTTCGGGCTCGCCAGTCTCTGCAATCTGGATCAGTTGCCGCCGACCGGCGCCGTCGTCATCGCCGCGCCGCTCAAGATCGTCGGCGGCAGCGGCAGCCCGCTGCGCGTGATCGCGATTACGCCGTAGGTCGAAAGCAACGGCCGAGAACGCTGAGACCGCAGAGAAGGCCATTGCTCTGCGTTCTCTGCGTGCTCCGCGGTTAAATCACATTAGCCGTCGAGCAGGCGCACCGCCGCCGGTCCGTACTGCGTCAACAGATCCCGCAGCGTTTTTCCAGGCTCGTCGTCGAAGGTCTCGTCGAGGAGCGTCGATCCGCTCGCGCGATCGAGACGAAAGTTCCGGAAATCGTTTCGCAGCTCGCACCACGCCGCCAGCGTCCACGTGCGGCCCCAGAAGAACACGCCGAGCGGCCGCACGGTCCGCTCGGTGCCGCCGCCGTGCGCGCCCTCGTACTTGAACCGCAGCTTGCGGTGCGCAATCAACGCCTCGCGCGCGGCGCTGAGCGCGTCCGACGCGCGGCCGCTGCCGATTGACGAGGGGACGAACAGGCGCGTCTCGGCGAGCAAGGGCGCGAGATCCTTCGGAATCACTGCGGCGACCTTGCTCAGAATCGCGTCGCTCGCGCGCGCGAGCGCCGGATCGCCGAACTGACGGACGATCCGCGCGCCGAGCACGAGCGCCTGGATTTCGTCGCGATCGAACATCAGCGGCGGCAGGTCATAACCTGGTCGAACGCGGTAGCCGACGCCGGCTTCGCCGTCGATCGGCGTGCCGGCCAGCACGAGATCGCGGATGTCGCGATACACCGTGCGCGCCGACACGCCAAGCCGCTCGGCGATGTGCGTCGCAGTCGTCGCCGTCCGCCGCCGCCGGAGCAGCTGGATGATTTGAAAGAGGCGATCGGCGCGGCGCATGAGCGCGATTCTGTCATGGCAGACAACGATCAGCGCAGAGCTCCAGAACTCGCAAAGAGTAGTTTCTGCGGGTTCAGCGTGTTCTGCGTTGAACGTCGTGTTCCTGCTCTCAGGCGCCCTTCGCTTCGACGAGGCCGATCACGTGGCCCTCGGGATCTTCGAAGACACCGAGCGTCACGTCGGGCATCTTCGTCCTCGGCATCACGACCTTTCCGCCGAGACCTTCCGCCTTTGCGAGCGACAGAGCGACGTCGGGTGTTTCGACGTAGAACGTGACCCACGGCCGCGTTCCGGGAAAGGTCTGGCCGACGCCGCCTGGAATGCCGCGCTTCTCGCCGGTGTCCACCATGCCGTAGTTGACTGGATTGTCCGCGGCGATCTTCCATCCGAACAGGCCACCGTAGAACTGCCGCAGCCTGTCGCCGTCCTGACCGAGCACTTCGAACCACATCACGGGATGAGCCATCGCTGTTCTCCTTCTGCTGATCGCGTCAGCCGGGAGAGGATGACAGCGTGCTCCTGACAGCGTTCTGTCAGGAGTCTATTTGACGGGTGCCGTGAAGAAGAGCGAGACGCCGCCGCCGATCGTCGTGCCTGCACCGTTTTCCTGAAGCGTCGCGATCGTG
>MNEX01000068.1 GCA_001917905.1 Acidobacteria bacterium 13_1_40CM_65_14 | reverse complement strand
GCACCCATGCTGTGCGTCGGATTACCGGAGCGATACAAGGTGACGGACTTGATGTTTCCCTGCTTCGGGACCAGCCTCACGCGCATGTGGAAATTTTTTCCGTAAGTGATTTCCTCGGGCGCATCCGTGATGCGGGGCCGGTCAGCTTTCGTGCCGTCATCCTTGAACAGATAGGCCGGCTCGAAGATCTGGGCCGTGTCGACCCCCAGGTCAGTATCGCCGAAGGGCGCGACGCGGTCTCCAGCCTGCACCGAGTTGATGTGATCGTCCCCCGTGAACATCGCGGTCGCGTCAGGGAGCAGGTAGAGATTGCCGTGGCTTCCTTTCGGGACGGTCGTCTTGACGTTCAGTTTCGTCGTAATCCCATCGGCCGGGTTGTAGAGCTGAAAGTGCAGGCTGGCTCTGTCCTCGAGGCGGCCCGCCCCCGACTGTCCGCCCGCGATGAGGACCGTGAAGTCGGGAAGCGGGACGACCTTGGTCGCTGACACCGTCTGATAGAGGTCGGCCTGACGCTCCCACTTCCATTCTGCCTGCGGTTTCGCGAAGTCGATCATCTCCACGATTTTGGTGTCTGCCCCACTAACAGTGGCGGACTTGCCGCCGAAAGCGATGACCTTGTGGGAGAGCGTCTCCCCCTGGGTCCCAAGCTCGACCATTTCAGCGGTCATGCCGTAGTTCTGGTGATCGGCGAACGCCGAGGCCACGAGAGTCAAGTGCTTCTCGCCAGGGATCGCCCGACGCGGATCGGCGAGCGCCCCCTGCACGTCGAACAACCAAGTCTGCCCGCCATAGGGCCCATTGAAAGACTGGTCCCCTCCCACTTCCGACAGCAGCCTACCGGGGAGCCCGACGACCATCCAGTCATCCGCTCCCGGTCCGGTCTGAACGGGGAACCAATGCGGGTAGTTCGGCATGAGCAGCCGGCTGTTCTCCATGGCGACCGTTCGATCGGTCTTCGGGTCGTACAGCTCGGGGACCGTCTGGAAGATCAAGCTATCGGAGAACGCGGCGTCGACTCTGTTTGTGCCAACGTTCTTCGGCAAGCCGCTCCGGGAATCGACGGCGAGCTTTCCCGTGATCGGATCGGCATATTGCTGCGTCCCCACGGATTCGTTCTTGTCCTGCCCTGCCACGATCAGTACGGTATCGTTCGGCAGGTGGAGGGCCGTCGGATACCACCTCGCATACCTCATGTCCGACTTATCGTGGGGCTGAGTCGCCGTAGGTCCCTCGTACCTCACGAAGGGGAAGCCATTCTCCATGGTCTCCGTTCTCGTGGCCCCACCGGTGACCGGGTTGCACTCGCCGGGTAGGAAGTAGAGCGCAGCCTTGTTCGCGGACGTCAAAGGATCGTTGAAGAAGGCCTCGTAGAGCGGTGCAAACCGAGCTTCGAAGTACGGGTCGTCCGCCGGCGCGTCGGCCCAGGCTTTCCGGTGGCAGCCCTCCGCCCGCGGGGCCCACGTTTCGGTCTCCGGATCGAAGATGTTGATCTTGTAGAGACCGTTACTGCTGTTCATGTCGTTGCCGCCGGCGACGACGAGCCTTCCGTCAGCGAGCGTAGTGTGCCCCGAACAATATATGTTGGCGCGGAGTCCCGCCGAGTAACCCGCGTCTTTGAACGCGGCCTCGTTCAAGAGGGAGTCCGGGTCGATCAGCCTCGTGATGTCGTACTTCGCGGCGTTCTTGAACGCATCCGGATGGCTGATGTCCCAGATCCGAGCGTTCTCGACCCCCCGATCAGGCTCGATCCTCCTCGCCGAGTTCTGGCCATGGCCGGAAATGCTGAATCCGCCGTAAATCCCCCAGGCGTACGACTTCCTGACTGCGCCTAGGAAGTTGCGGTTTGGATCGTTGAGCGCTCCGTATACCGTCGTGCCGGCCGAGGGACCGGAGGGAACAGTAAATTTCGGCGGCGTAGTCACACCGAGCGGCAGCGACGAGGGGTCTGAGCCCGCGTTCCAGTTCATCAACAGATCCAGAATCGCCGGATCGCTAACGTCGTTTCCTCGGACCTCCGGATGCCTGAACCAGAGCAGGATCTTCGGGTTCGTCGCTCCCTTCTTCCAGATCAATCCCCCGTGCACGATCGTCTGATGCGTGAAGATCAAAGGGCTGAGCAGGCCGCCGGCCTGCTTGGGGTTGTATCCCGGATCGCTGTAGGGGTTCAGTATCGACTTGTCGTTCAGGAACCACGGCGGCTCGTTGTCGATCGTCACCCTTGCCGGATCGAAGGGCGGGTTGGGTTCTTGAACTTGAGCGCGCACTATTCCGCCAAAGATGCACGTGACGATAATCACCCAAAATACCCTTTGCATGACTTCCCCCTCGTGTTCTAGTGGTTCGTTTGTTTCCGTGCCTGGCGGCCCAAGTGAACACCTGCCCGCGGAATTCATTCGCCGCTTTCTCCTCCACGTGCTGCTAGCAGGCTTCCACCGGATAGCGCCTCCTGCAATGGCTGAGACTCGAGAAACCGACATCAACCCCGCGATGGATTCACACGAAGAAACGAAACCACCACGACCACGCCGCCGAATTATTCGGCGTCAGCGGGTGGCGGTTGATCTCGTGGCTTGGTCCTTTGTCCTGTTTTCGGATGAGACGCCAGCGCAGCTGGCGGCGTCAGTATAGGTTCAGATGAAGGGTGTTTCGGGGAGTGCTAACGGTGCCATTCGTCCCGCGCATGATATGCGTGGTGTCCGTTGCGTGCGTGACGTGTATCGCGCGTTGTTCAGATGAATCCGAGTTGTCGCACGTAGCGCTGCGCTTCCCGAAAGCGGATACGAAAGACGCGCTTCTTACCGCGGCCGAGCGCGACCGCTCTGAGCTCGCCGGAGCGAATCTCGCTGCGGATGAATGTCTGGCTCATACCGGTAATCTCTGCGAGTTCCCGCGTCGTCAGCGGTGAACCGTCTGCGCCACCAAGATCTCTGATTCGCCGCACACCGTCTCCCGCACGTCGAGGCTGCGGTTCGCTCTGCTGCGTCAAGGCCATTGGTGATTCGAGATGTGCAGCATCATCGCCTGACAAAACCGTGGCCACACGGATATTCAACGACGGATCCTGGCTGTTTTCATTCCGCGGCAATGCAGGGCTGTACCGGGACGATCCCTCGTCAGCAAATTGTTAGCCAGGCGACCGGGCGAATCCCGCGTGGATCTCACGGGGAATACAAGCATTTGGAGGAGAGTCGTTGGAATTCAGCCTTGCCGGCGACCTTTGTCTGCCTCGTCGGTGCTATCCGACATCATCCGGAGGCACGAGGGCCCAGCGTAACTTAACTAGCCTGTGGTCTGGATGCGGTGCAACTCGGCGTAGAGGCCGCCGCTCGCGAGCAGCGCGTCGTGCGTGCCGTGTTCGACGACCTGTGAACCGTTGACCACGAAGATGACGTCGGCGTGCCGGATCGTACCGAGATGGTGGGCGATCACCACTGACGTTCGTCCCTTCATGAGGCGATCCAACGCGTCGATCACCGCCTGCTCGGACGCCGCATCGAGGCCCGCGGTCGGCTCGTCGAGGATGAGGATGGGCGCGTTGCGCACGATGGCGCGGGCGATCGCGATGCGCTGGCGCTGACCGCCGGAGAGCGTCACGCCACGTTCGCCGACCATGGTGGCGTAGCCCTCGGGCAACTTCACGATGAACTCGTGCGCGTTCGCGAGCTTCGCGGCCTCGATCGTGTCTTCGGGCGACGCGTCCGGCCGGCCGTAGGAGATGTTGTCCCAAATCGTGGCGCGGAAGAGCAGCGTATCCTGCAGCACGATGCTGATTTGATCGCGCAGCGACTTCAGCGTGTACTCGCGGACGTCCGTGCCGTCAATCCGTACTGCTCCAGACAATGGATCGTAGAAGCGCGTGATCAAGCCGGCGATCGTCGTCTTGCCGGTGCCGGAGGGCCCGACGATCGCGGCGACCTGGCCCGGCTCGATCCGAAAGCTCACGTCAGCGAGGACGGGCACCTCGCCGTGATAGCCGAAGCTGACATGGTCGAACTCGATGCAACCGCTGAACGGGCGTGCCGGGCGCGCGTCAGGCAGATTCCGGATGCCGCTTTCGATCTCCAGGATTTCCTGGATGCGCTCGTAGCCCACCGACGCTTTGGCGACCGTGTCGGTCATCTTCGAGAGATCGCGGATCGGTTTGTACAGCTTGCCCAGATACAACAGGAAGACGACCAACACGCCGGCGCTGAGCTGGCCGGCCAACGCCAGTCGTCCTCCATACGCGAGCACGAGGCACATCCCTACCGCGACGGTGACTTCCACGATCGGTGACAGCCTCGCTTTCACGCTGCGAGCCTGGAGCCCGGCTTCGACGTTGGAGCGGCTTTCGGAGGCGAACCGCCGATCTTCGTAGTCTTCCCTCGCAAACGCCTGGACGACGTGGATGGAGGTCAGCACTTCCGCGACGCCTGACAGCAACTCGCCTTCTCGTTTTCGCACGGCGCGCGAGGCTGCCTTGATCCGGCGCGTGTAGAAATACACGACGAAGAAGAGCACCGGCACGATCGAGAGCGCCAGCAGAGTGAATCGCCAGTTGATGTAGAACATCACGCCGAGAATGCCGACGAGCGTCAGGAGGTTGACCAGGATGCCGAGGAGCGCCGAGTTGATGAAGTCCTGGATCGCCGAGATGTCGCTGGTCATCCGCATGATCAGATCGCCCGACCGCGATTCGTGATGCTCGGCCAGCGAGAGCCGCTGAATGTGCTGGTACACGATGCGCCGCAGGTCGTGCCCCACCCATTGGCTCACGCGCGTGGTCAGGTACTTCTGCATGTAGCCGCTGACGGCGCCGATAACGGCGATGATCGCGACGGCGGCGACGGCGAAGTTCAGCGTCGCATACTTGTCCCCGGCGAACACCCCCGCCACGAACGCGTCCAACCATCCCGGCAATTTCTTCGACTGGACGACGTTGTCGATGACCACCTTGATGGGCCAGGGCTGGAGGACGTCGGCGAAGGTTTCACCAACCACGGCCAGCAGCGCGAGCGTCAGCGCTTTCCAGTGCGGGCGGAGGAGCGTGTGGATGCGCATATCAGTTAACGGAGTGGACGGAGACAACAGAGTTCACAAACGGAGAAACGGAGGAAACGGAGAAACGAACGGAGCAGACGGTGCATTCGAGCCGGAAACCAGCCGTTGGCCGCCGCATCGGACGCGGTTCGACGGCGTCGCGCAGCGACGCACGCGGACGAATCGGACCGGAAAACACGAACATTGGAATCGTGTTCTGTTCGTGTTTTCCGATCCGATCCGCCCGCGTCAGCCGGCCTGCTGCGCAGGCCGGCCGTCGAACCGTTCTTCTCCGTTCGTGCTCCGTTTACTCCGTTACTCCGTTTGTGAATCCGTTAACTCCGTTATCTCCCGTGACCATCTCCGTTCCCGTGACCATCTCCGTTGACACGGCTACGCGGGCGCGCCGCCCGTGATGTGCATCAGCTCGTCGTTCGGATAGATGTGATTGACGTTCTCGGGCGTGACGAGCTGGTGCTTCACGAAGACCGCCGGCGGCACCGGTCTTCGGTGCAGGATGTCGAGCGCGACGTTGACGATCTCGGTGCCATACTTTTCTGGAAAGTACGCGACCGACCCAATCAGCCGTGTGCCCGGCTGGCGCAGTTCGGCGCGGCCTTCGGGCGACGCGTTCTGTCCCATGATGGCGCACGATTCGGTGCGGCCGGCTTCCTGAAAGGCGCGCAGCGCGCCGAGCGCGCTCGGATCGTTGATCGCGCCGACGAGGAAACGCCGCGCGCGGCTCATGCGGAGATGTTTGCGCATCGCCTCGAAGCTGTTGCCTAGCTTCCCGTCGCCATCGAGGTAGGTGACGCGGCAGTTCTCGAGCGGCGGACACACGTCCTTCATGCCGACCAGCATCCCCGTCAGCCGCATCTGGGGCAGACTGCCGGCGCGCTTCAATTCAATCAGGACGATCTCGTCGACCTCCGCGTGCCACTGCTGCTTCGCCCAGCGTCCAAGGTAGCGGCCGCCAATCAAGCCCGCTTCGTAGTTGTTCGCGCCGTAGTAGATCGCGCCCGGATGCGGAATCTCGATCGCGATCATCGGGATGTTCGCTTCGCGGTACTTGGTCGCGACGATGGGCGCCACCTGCTCGTCGGTCTGAAACTCGATGACGAGATCGACCTTCTCGCGCACCAGAACGTCGGCGTTGCGCTGCGCAATCTTCGGGTTGTAGCGGTTGTCGACCGAGATGAGCTCGATGCCTTCGAGTGCGGCCGCGCGCTCCAGGCCGGCCGACACTTCTTTCGAGAACTGGTAGTCGTGACCCTGAGCGGCGTACCCGAGGCGATAGAGCTTCTGCTTGAACGGCCGCAGCGACGATCGATACAGGTTCTCGCCGACCTTGTCGATCATCCCGCAGCGCTCGAGCGTGTAGAGCAGCCGGAACGTCATGCTCTTGGGCAGCCCGCTGCGCGCCGACACGTCGCGCAGGGGCAACGCTTCTCCCGACGATCGAAACGCGGACAGGACCCGCGAGGAGTGGACGACCGCTTTGACGAGGTGCTGTTGCTCGGCGTTCGCGCCTCGCAACGGCTCAGGGCTGTCGCTCGCTCGCGCTCGGCGGCGCGGCTTCGCCGCGCTACCCGCTGGCGGGCCACCCCGTCGCGGCTGCCGCGTCGGGGACCCCGTCGCCTTCGCGCTGGCCGCAGGCGCTTGTTTTGGAGAGCGAAACGGTCTGCGATTGTAACCCGCGCGCGAATTCACACAAGACGATTTTTCTGGCGTAGTCCCCCTACGCGTGCGTTTCGCAGAGAAGAACGTAGACGCCGAGCGGGAATTGGTTTGACCGCCCCGCAGTTGCATCGTACAAGGTGCGCGTAGAGGAGGCGCGCTATGTTCGGTAGCAGGTTGGGGATGTTGATTCTCGTCGCCCTCGTCATCCCGTGTCCGGCGGGTTGGGCGCAGGAATCGGCTTCTTCAGGCATCGTCGGTCAGGTGACGGACTCGACTCGCGGCGCCCTGCCCGGCGCCAGTGTGACCGTGACGAACACGGGCACCAACGCGCAACGCACAGCCGTGACCGACATCGAAGGACGGTTCACGATTCCCAATCTGCCGCCGGCGACCTACCAGATTCGTGTGGAGCTCTCCGGGTTCCAGACGGCGGAGCTCAACGACGTCACGCTGCGCAATGGCGAAATCGCGCGTCCGAACGTCGTGCTCGGACTCGCCAGTGTCGCCGAGAACATCACGGTCACCGGGTTGTCGCCGCTGCTGCAGACGACCAATGCCTCGGTCACGCAGACGATCACGCAGAAGCAAATCGAGGATCTCCCGGTGGCTGGGCGCACGCTGCTGTCGTTCGCCGCGCTGTCGGCCGGCGTCACGCCCCAGGCGTTCAACCGCGGCACGCAGTTCGGCGCGGCCGGCAGCAGCCGCAGCCAGTACGTCACGGTCGAAGGCGGCCGCGACAGCTCGACCAACTACGCGATCGACGGCGTCTACGTGCGGTCGCTGCGCTTCAACAACCTCTCGCTGAATCCGCCGCTCGACGCCGTGCAGGAGGTCAACGTCCTGCGCAACGCGTTCACGACCGAATACGGGCAGGGCCAGGCGGTCGTGTCGATCGTGACCAAGTCGGGCACGAACAAGATCAACGGCTCGGCCTACGAGTACCTCCGCGACAGCAAGCTGGCGACGACCAATTACTTCGGACAGAAAGTGGGGAATCGCAATCAGAGCGGCGCGACGTTCGGCGGCCCCGCCATGAAGAACAAGGTGTTCTTTTTCGGCGGATATGAAGGGCTCCGGTCGACGCAGGGCCGGACGCTGCTGGCGAGTGTGCCGAACCCGGCGCTGGTCGCCGGCGACTTCTCGAGCCTCGCCACGCCGGTGCGCGACCCGCTGACCGGCCAGCCGTTCCCCGGCAACGTCATTCCGTCGAGCCGGTTCTCGAATTTCGCGCGCGTGCTGGCGCCGACAGTTCCCGCGCCGAACAACGCGGGCTCCAACAACTTCCTCACGGTTCGCGACTTGACCGATGACGCCGATTCGGCGACGGTGCGCAGCGACCAGGTGTTGTCGGCGAAGCACAACCTGTTCGAGCGCTTCCTCTATTACGACGGCCGGCAGCTCAATCCCGGCGCCTTCACGTACACGAACTTCCCGCAAAAAGGTCGCAATCTCGCCGTCGGCGACACGTGGGTGATCTCGTCGGCGGTCGTCAACGAGATTCGCGTGGGCTACAACTACGCGTATCATCTCAACGCGCCGATCAGCCTCGATAACCGCAACTGGGTCGGCGACATCGGTCTCCGCAATCTCGCCGGCAGCGTCGATCCGCTCGACTACGGCCGTCCCGGCTTCACCATGACCGGCTTCAGCGGCAACGGCGAGGGCGGCATCACGCAGGGCGCCACCGAAAACATCGTCAGCGTGTCGAATGCCACCAGCTGGGTGAAGGGCGCTCACAACATCCGCTTCGGCGTGCAGGCGCAGTTCCGGAATTTCGAGCACCTCACGGAGGTGCCGCCGCGCGGCGGGTTCACGTTCAACGGTCAGTTCACGGGGAACCCAGTCGCCGATTTCCTGCTCGGCTACTGCTCGACGTGCACCGGCGCGTTCGGCAGCTCGCGGTCCACGTACCGATCGCCGACGTTCGCCCCCTTCATCGACGACAACTGGCAGCTCTCGTCGAAGATGACGGTGCAGATGGGGCTGCGCTGGGAATACCTCGCGCCGTGGCACGAAGTGAACGGCATTGAAGGCTCGTTCGACGCGGCCTCCGGGAAGATCGGCTTCAACAAGGTGCCATCGAACCTACCGGCGCAACTGGTGCCGCTCGTCATCAATCAGGACGGGTTCTTCCCCGCAGGCATCCTGCAGAAGGATCTCAACAACTTCGGACCGCGCGTCGGCGTCGCCTACAACGCGAACGAGAAGACGGTTGTCAGATCGGGCTTCGGGATCTACTACGACAACCTGAACCTCAACGAGCTGCAGTTCTCGCGGCTCGTGCCGCCGTTCTACGGTCAGTACTCGCTGCAGCCGACAGCGACCGATCTCAGCTTCAACGCCGACCGGTTGTTTCCGGATCTGAACGGCATCCCGCAGTTCCCGGCGCCGTTCTCGATGGATCCGAGCAATCGCAACGCCTACACGTTCCAGTGGAACGGCAACGTCCAGCACAGCTTCAGCAACAACTACCTGGTTGAGGTCGCCTACACCGGCAGTCGCAGCTACAACGAGCACAAGCGCTACAACATTAACCAGGCGACGCCGGGGACGACGCCGATCGCGACGCGAGTGCCGTATCCCGCGTTCCAGTCCGCGATCCTGTACTCGTCGGATGCCGGGTGGGCGCGCTTCAACGGCGTGTCGTTCCGCTTCGAGAAACGGTACTCGGACGGGTTCTTCTTCCTCGGCAACTACCAGTTGTCGAAGAGCATCGACAACGGATCGGGCGAGATCGAGGCGAACGACACGGCGTTCGCGCGGGATCTCAACGCGGACGAGGGGTACGCGCGCTACGACCAGCGGCACCGATCGGCATTCAGCTTCGGCTACGAGCTGCCGTTCGGGCCGGGCAAGCGCTGGCTCTCGAACGGCGGCGCGGCGGCGTACGCGCTCGGCGGCTGGCAGGTGCAGGGCATCGTCCGGCTCGCGAGCGGGTTCCCGCTGACCGTGACGTCGACCAACGTCTGCCAGTGCGGATCGTTCGTGCCGCAGCGTGTCAATCTCGTCGCAGCGGGCAGCTTCGGCATCCTCGACAACCCGACGCCGACGGTCTGGTTCGACAAGACCGCGTACACGGTAACGGCGCTCGGCACGCAAGGGACGGCCGGCCGCAACACGATCCGCGCGCCCGGCACGGAGCAGGTGAATTTCTCGGTCAGCAAGCGGTTCCCGGTCGGCCACGCACGGATCGAGTTCCGCGCCGAGGTCTACAATCTGCTCAACCACAACAACTTCGGCAACCCCGACACGAACATCTCCAACGCGACCGTCGGCACCATCACGACGGCGGACGATGGACGGAACATGCAGCT
>MNEX01000137.1:4422-21299 GCA_001917905.1 Acidobacteria bacterium 13_1_40CM_65_14 | reverse complement strand
GCGACGAGAAGCCGGCCACCGAGGCGGCGCTCAATACGCCCAGCGCCGTGGCGGCCGCGCCCAACGGCGACGTCTACATTGCCGACACGCTGAACTATCGCGTCCGGATGGTCGAGGCGAAGACGGGGATCATTCACACCGTCGCCGGCGACGGCGAGCCCGGTGACGCGCAGGATGTCGGCGACGGCGGTCCCGCCACCAGCGCGCACCTCAACATGCCGAGCGACGTCGCGATTGCGCCGAACGGCGATCTCTACATCGCCGACATGCATCACAACCGCGTCAGGAAAGTCGACGCGAAGACGAAAATCATCACGACGGTCGCGGGCAACGGCAGGTGGGGCACCGGCGGCGACGATGGACCGGCGACCAACGCCATGCTGTCGGGACCCGCCGGCATCGCGCTCATGCCCGAGCCAGGCGGCAAGGTGACGGTCTTCATCGCCGACTTCTACAACGGCCACGTGCGCGCCGTCGGGCCTGATGGCATCATTCGCGATCTCAGCGAAGAAGGGCGCGACGCGTTCGGCGCACCGTCGCGCGTGGCGTACGCCACCTCGGGGCCGCACCGCGGCTGGCTGTATGTGGCGGATCAGACCGACGACAAAATCGTTCCGCTGATCATTCCCAGGATCGCGCCGAACCTCGTCCCACCGCGCGCGGTGGCACCGAAGAAGGTCGGCGGATGAAGGACAAAGGTCTGCTGCTCTGGACGCTGTCGTTTCTGCGGCCGTACCGGAAGCGCGTGGCGCTGCTCGTCGTGCTGCTGCTCGCCGAGATCGGACTTGGCGTGCTGCAGCCCTGGCCGCTCGCCATCGTCATCGACTACGTGCTCGGGCGGAAGCCGTTTCCAGCGGGGCTGGCGCCCTGGATTGCCGCGGTGACCGAGAACCATCGCGTCGGCCTGCTCGTCGCCGTCGTCATCGCCGGTGTCGTGCTCCAGGTGGTGAATCAGTTCGTCTCGGCCTACGGCACGCAGGTGCAGGTCGATGCGGGCCAGCGGATGGTGTACGACCTGCGCCGGAAACTGTTCCAGCACCTCACGGCTCTTGGCCTGCATCACCACATCACCACGAGCACCGCCGACGCGGTCTATCGGGTGGACGTGGACGCGTACGCGATCGAGAACCTCGTGATGAGCGGGATTTTTCCGCTCGCCACGTCGATCATCTCGCTGACGGTGATGTTCGTGATCCTGCTGCGCCTCGACGTCACGATCGCGCTGCTGTCGCTCACGGTCGTGCCGTTCATGTACTTCTGCCTGCGCTACTACACGTCGACGCTCGTGAACCGCGAGGAACGGGTCAAAGAGCTCGAGACGAAGCTGCTCGAGCGCCTCTACGAAACGTTCGCGGCCATTCGTCTCGTGAAGAGCTTCGCGCGCGAGCCGCACGAGCTGCAGCGATACGCCGGCGCCGGCGCAACAACGATGAACGCGCGGATCGCCATCACGTGGCAGTCGTCGCTCTTCTCGGTGGTCGTCAGCACGATCACGATTCTGGGTACCGCGCTCGTCGTCATCGTCGGCGGCAATTACGTGCTCAACGGGCGGCTGTCGGTCGGGGAGCTGTACGTCGTCATCTACTATCTCGGCGCGGTCTACGGTCCACTGTCGGCCATCGCGCACACGACCGGTCACCTTCAGGGCGCGCTCGCTGGCGCCAAGCGCGTGCGGGCGATGTTCGCGCTGATCCCGGAAACTGCTGGAGACGATGCGGCGCCCGAGGCCATCGAGGCGACGTCCGTGAAAGGCGACGTCACGTTCGAGGACGTCGGGTTCAGCTATCCCGACGGCACGAACGTGCTGCACGACATCAACTTCCGCGCGAAACCGGGCGAGATGATCGCCGTGGTCGGACTCACCGGCGCCGGCAAGACGACGCTCGTCAGCCTCATCCCGCGCTTCTACAACGCGAGCACGGGGCGCGTGCTCATCGACGGCGTGGATGTGCAGAGCTACCGCGTGCGATCGCTGCGCGACAAGATCGCGATCGTGCTCCAGGATCCGGTGCTGTTCTCGGGCACCATCGCCGACAACCTCCGCTACGGCCGCCTCGATGCGTCGCCGCGGGAGATCGAGGACGCGGCGCGCGCGGCGCACGCGCACGAGTTCATCTCGCATCTCGCGAAGGGCTACGACACCGAGATCGCCGAAGCGGGCGGCGGACTCTCCGGCGGCGAGCGCCAGCGGTTGAGCGTCGCGCGGGCCATTCTGAAGAACGCGCCGATTCTCATCCTCGACGAGCCGACCTCGTCGCTCGACTCGATCTCCGAGGAGATCGTGTTCGCCGCGCTGCGCCGCCTGCGCGCCGGCCGGACGACGATCGTGATCGCGCACCGGCTGTCGACGGTCCGCGACGCGGACCGGATCCTCGTGCTCGACGGCGGCAAGATCGCCGCGCAGGGCAGACACGACGAGCTGCTGAAGACCAGTCAGTTGTACCGCCGCATGTGCGCGCGGCTGTCGGTCGGCAAGTCGCTCGACGAACCCGAGAGCGTCGATGAACTGATTCAGGCTGCTCGACGATGAGATCCCTGTCGATGAGATTTCAGAGTTCAGATTTCAGATTTCAGATTGATTTGGAGATTTCAGATTCTGTCGCTCTTCAAATCGATAATCTGAAATCAATCTGAAATCAATCTGAATTCTGAAATCTGAAATGCGGATCCTCTTCGCCGGCATCATCGCCCGCTATCCATTTGGCGGCGTCACCTGGTGCTCGCTGATGTACCTGCTCGGCCTGCGCGCCCTCGGCCATGAGGTCTTCTACATCGAGGACACCGGCGAGTGCGTCTACGACCCGGTGCAGAACACGCGTGCGACGGATCCCATCTACGGAACGACCTATATTCATGACGCGCTCGAGCCGTTCGGGCTCGGCGACCGCTGGTCGTTCGTGAACTACGACGGCAGCTATCATGGCCGCACCGCCGACGAGGTCAGGCAGTACGCGGCGGACGCGGATCTCTTCATCAATCTCTCGGGCGGATCCTGGTTCTGGCGCGACGAGTACGCGCGCATTCCGCACAAGGTCTTCATCGACTCCGATCCGGCGTTCACGCAGCTCGCCATCGCCAAGGCGGAGCCGTGGTACGTGGAGTTCTTCAAGCGGTTCGATGGTCTGTTCACGTTCGGGGCGAACATCGGCACGCCGGCCTCGCCGATTCCGACTGGCGAGTTCACGTGGCACAAGACGTGGCAACCGATCACGATCGGCGACTGGCGCACCGACGTGAACCCACGCGATCTCTTCACGAGCGTCATGACGTGGCAGATCGAGAGCTTCACCGACGTGGGTGGCAACAAGGATCAGGAGTTCGTCAAGTTCATCGAGCTGCCGTCGCGGACGCCGCAGCGATTCGAGCTCGCGATCAACGGTCCACAAAAGCTCCTGCAGCAGTACGGCTGGGACACGGTCGACGCGATGGCCGTGTCTCGCACGCCGCGGCAGTATCGCGAGTTCATCCAGCGCTCAAAGGCCGAGTTCGGCGTCGCCAAGCACACGTACGTCGCGAACCGCTCCGGCTGGTTCAGCGACCGCACGGAGTGCTACCTCGCCGCCGGCCGTCCGGCGCTGGTGCAGGACACGGGCTGGACCGCTCATGTGCCGTCAGGTGAAGGGCTGCTGGCGTTCTCGACGCTGGATGAGGCGATTGCAGGCGTGGAGCGCATCAATACGGATTACGATCGCCACGCTCGGTGCGCGGCCGAAGTCGCGCGCGAGCACTTCGACGCGCGGCGCGTGCTGCCGAAGCTGCTGGACACGGCGTGCTCATGAGAATCGCGGCCATTCATCACGGCTCGCGCGTTCGCGCTCGCTCGGGCCGCAGGCGCTTCGCCGCCGAGGCGCGATGTCGATGAAAATCGCGCACATCGCCCCTGTGGCAACGACGATTCCTCCGCCGAAGTCGGGATCCGTGGAGACGATGACGTCGCTGCTGACCGACGGGCTCGTCGCGCGCGGCCACGACGTCACGCTGTTTGCGACGGGCGATTCGACGACGAAGGCGAAGCTGCACGCGACCTATCCGCACGGCTATTGGCACGACGAGAACATGTGGCCCTGGGAGCTCTACGAGATGTTGAACCTCGCCGCCGCCGTCGAGCGCGGCGCGGACTTCGACATCATCCACTACGAAGCCGCGTACTATCCGATGTCGCTCGCGTTCGCGCGGCTGTCGCCGACGCCGATCGTGCAGACGCTGCATCATTCGCCGAGCGCCGCCGAAGTGAAGCTGTGGTTGCGCTACCCCGAAGCGCCCTTCGTCGCCATCTCCAACGAGCAGGCGCGCCTCTTGAGCGGCCTCAATATCGTCGGCACGGTCCTGCACGGGATCGTGACCGACGCGTTCACCTTCCGCGAGAAGCCCGACGATTATCTGCTGTTTCTCGGCCGCTTCACCGATGGCAAGGGCGTGCTGCAGGCGATTGAGATCGCCAAGCGCGTCGGCATGCGTTTGATTCTCGCGGCGGCGGAAGACGACTACTATCGTGAGAAGGTGGCCCCGCACGTCGACGGCCGCTACATCGAGTACTACGGCGAAGCGGACTTTGCCGCGAAAGTGAAGCTGTACGGCGGGGCGCGCGCGTTGCTGTATCCGATTCAGGCGCGCGAACCGTTCGGGCTGGTCTTGGCCGAAGCGATGGCGTGCGGCACGCCGGTCGCCGCGCTCGATCGCGGCGCCGTCCGCGAAGTCGTGGACGACGGCGTCACGGGCCTGGTGTTCGACGACCTCGAGCAGATGGTGAACGATCTGAACCGCGTGTTCGATCTCGACCGGAAGCGGGTCCATCAGCGCGCTGTGGCGCGCTTCGGCGTCGCCCGGATGGTGGACGAGTACGTCGACGTGTACCGGAAACTCATGGAGGCGCATCGTGCCCGATGATTCGCGTCCGCTCGAGGGCCGCACTGTCCTCGCCGTCTTCGCGCACCCGGATGACGAATCGCTGGCGTGCGGCGGCACGCTCGCGCGCCTGTCGGACGCCGGCGCGCGCGTCGTGTTGATGTGCGCCTCGCGCGGCGAGCGCGGATCGGTCAGCGATCCGGCGCTCGTCCCCGACGGCGACCTGGCGGGCGTCCGCACGCGCGAGTTGCAGGACGCCGCCGCCGTGCTGGGCGTCGCCGACGTCATCGTCCTCGATCATCCTGATGGCGAGCTCCGCTGGGCTCACGTGCCGCAGCTGCACGCGGAAATCGTCGCGGCCGTGGAGCAGTACCGGCCTGACGCGGTGATTACGTTCGCCGAGGACGGCTTGTATTGGCACCTCGATCACATCGGCGTGCACGAGCGCACGTACACCGCGCTAGGTTCGCTCGGGTCCGAGGCGCCGCCGCTCTACTACGTCACGATGGTGCAAGGCGTGATGCACGACATCGTCGAGGCCGCGCACGCGAAAGGCGGCGTGCCGCCAGACTCGAGGTTCTGGGGCATCGCCGCCGACGCATTCGGCGAAGCCGCCAAGCCGCCAAGCTTCAGCATCGACGTGCGCGACTGGGTGGCGCGCAAGCTGGCCGCGCTGCGCTGTCACAAGACGCAGATGGGACGCGACAACCCGATCGCGTGGATCGACGAGGACGAAGCGCGCCGGCTCCTCGGCACCGAGTACTTCCGCCGCGAGGGCGCAGAAGACGGCAGCGCGGCGGACGTCCTCGAACAATTGGGCGATCGGTATGCAACTCGAAACGCTTGAGATTCTCCGCTGCCCGTACTGCGGCGGGAGGTTGGAGCTCGTCGGCTCGCTGTTTCACCGGCGCACGAACGACGAGATCCACGACGGCATTCTCGGCTGTTACTGCTGCATCTTTCCGCTCGTCGACGGCATTCCGGTCCTTCACCTGCAGCCCCACGCGACCGCCGCGCGCGATCACATCCAAGCCGGCGAGCCGGGCCTCGCGCGGCGGGCGATGGTCGGTCTCGAGGACGCGGCAGAAGCCGAGGCGTTCGACGCGATCGCCTCGTCTGGCACCGCGACATACCGCGAGACCGTCGACGCACTCGGTCCCAACTTCGAGGGCGGTTACTTTCTCTACCGCTTCTCCGATCCGACCTACATCGTCGCCCAGGCAGTCGTACGCTCCGTCGCGAAGACCGTGCTGCCTGCCCTGAGCGGAGTCGAAGGGCCTGCCCTGAGCGGAGTCGAAGGGCCTGCCCTGAGCGGAGTCGAAGGGCCTGCCCTGAGCGGAGTCGAAGGGCCTGCTCTGAGCGGAGTCGAAGGGCCTGCCCTGAGCGGAGTCGAAGGGCACGGCACGCGGCGCGCCATCGACATCTGCGGCGGCTCCGGCCACCTGACCCGATCGCTGATGGACGTCTCGTCGCTGCCGCCGGTCCTGGCCGATCTGTATTACGCGAAGGTCTGGCTCGCGCGGCGCTTCACGGCGCCGGGCTGCGAGCCCGTGTGCTGCGACGGTAACGCGCCGTTTCCGTTCGCGCGAGGCGCGTTCGGCTTCGCCATGTGCACCGATGCGTTCATGTACATCTGGACGAAGCGTCAGTTCGTCGGAGAGATGGAGAGACTGATCGATAACACGACGATCAACGCAGAGGCCGCAGAACCTGCAGAGAAAAACGGCTCTGCGCGCTCTGCGCGTTCTGCGTTGAACGGCGCCGCGGGGGAGCCGGGCGCCATCCTGATCGGTCACACGCACAACGAGCGGACGTGGAGCCCGTCGCACGGGCAGCCGCTGTCGGCGGAGGGCTATCGTAATCTGTTCGAAACGTTCGAGCCCCGCGTGTTCGGCGAGGCCGGCCTCTTCGCGGACGTGGTCAAGGGCGGGCCGATCGATCTGTCGCGGCGTGATCCAGACGAGGTGCTCGATCGCGATCCGGCGCTGACGATCATCGCGTCGCGGCATCCGCGTGTGTTCGCGACGCATCGACTCGACGCGCTGCCGCCACCGGCCGCGACCGGCGAATTCCGTCTCAACCCGCTCTATGCTGCCACGGCGAACGGCAACAGCGTCCGCCTGCGGCTGCAGTTTCCCAACGGCGACTACGCGGAGGAGTACGGCGCATGCCGCGAGTACCTGCCAGAGGAAGTCTTCGTCGACCGCGATGCGCTGGCGGCGCTGCCCGCCACTGCCCTGCCCGACGCGCTCGTAGATCTTGCCCGGCGGCGGGTGATCCTGGATCTGCCGAAAAGGTATTACTGAGTCGAAATATCCGAGGCACTCTTCACGGCTTCCCGGCCTTCTTCTCAGCCTCGGCCGTGGCCGCCTCGGTCTTGGCCTGCATCATCCGCGCGATGTCGATGCCGAACTGGTCGTTCAGCATCGCGAGCATCGCCGTCATCCCGCTGCCCACGGTGCTCATCACCTTTCCGACGCCGCCGGAACCGGTCGATCCGTTGCCCATCTCGATGATGTTGATCTTGTCGATCCCGGCAAGCTGCGTCGCAAAGGCCTGCGCGAGCTCCGGCATCTTGTCCACCACAAGGTTGATGACGGCCGCCTCGTTGAAGTTCTTCCACGCCTCGGCTTTCTTCTGGAGCCCTTCGGCTTCCGAGAGCAGCTTCTTCTTGATGACTTCAGCCTCGGCCTCGCCGATCGCGAGGACCTTGGCCGCCTCGGCCCTGCCGATCTTTTCGATTTTCGCGGCCTCGCCGGCCCCCTCGTACTCCAGCTCTTTCTGCGTCGCCTCGGCGCGGATGACCGTGGCTTGCTTTTGCCCCTCCGCGCGCAGGATCGCCGCCTGCCGCTCGGCCTCGGCCGGCTTCACGACGGTCGCCTGCAGCTCCTGCTCCCTGCGGGCCGCCTCCTGCTGCTGGACGAGCACTTCCTGCTGCTTGCGCACCTGATCGATCCGCGTTTCCTGCTCGGTGACCCGCTGCCTGGCGATGGCGGTGGCCAGCGGCCCGGCCTGCTCGGCTTCCGCCTGCTTGCCCTTCACCGCGGCGTCGAACTCCGCCTGCCTCGACTCTTTGTCGCGCAGCGACTGCGCGATGGCGACGTCGGCCTCATAGCGTTTGGTCTTGCCTTCCTGGTCCGCCATCGCCGACTTGATCATGGCGTCGCGCTGGGCGAGCGCCTCGCCGACGACCGCGTCGCGCTTGACCTCCGCCGTGCGCTTCTTGCCCAGCGCGTCGAGGTAGCCCATCTCGTCGCTGATCTGCTGAATCGTCAGGATGTCGATGTTGACGCCCATCTTCTTCAAATCGACCGCCGCTTCGTCGGTCATCTTCTGCGCGAACGCCTGCCGATCCGCATTGATTTCCTCGACCGTGAGCGTCCCGAGAATCGCGCGCAGATGGCCCTCCAGCGTCTGGAAGATGACGCCCTTGATCTGCTCGCCAGGCATGCCGAGGAAGCGCTCCGCCGCGCCGCGCAGCGACACGTCGTCGCTTGCGATCTTGACGTTGGCGACCGCCTCCACGGTGACCGCCACGCCCTCCTTTGTATACGCGCGCTGGATCCGCAGCGGGATCGAGATGATGTTGAGCGAGAGGTACGCCACCTGCTCGAGGACAGGGACCCGCAGGGCGGCGCCGCCCCGCACCACGCGGAAGCCCACGGTCGCGCGGTTGCCCTTTTCGTCGGAGAAGGTGTGCTTGCGGCCGTAGAAGATCGCGACCATCGACGGCGGGACTTTGATGTAGTTTCGCGCGAACAGCGCCATGGCCGCGAAGACGCCCAGCACACCGAGCAGGATCGCGAGCGCGACGGCAGCCGCGGCAAATTCGACGCCGAACACACTCATTGGGCACCTCCCTTCGGGGCCTTGCTCGCCGGCGCCACGACGACCGCATCGCCTCGCAGACCCGTGATCACCACCTCCGCGCCCCTGAACACGGCGCCGCCGTCGGCCGAGCGCGCGATGTGCTCGCTCCGCTCGCCGCCGAAGGTGAGGGCGATCTGTCCGACGCCCCCGTCAGGGATGGCCACAGACACTTCCGCGGATCTGCCGATGAGGCCCGTCATCCGCACGTCGCTGGACGCCTGCTGCGAATAGAGAAACTTCGCGAACTGGTAGACGATGGTCGACAACACAATGCCCGCGGCGACACCCACGCCCGAAGCGGCGGGGTGCGAGAGGTTGTTATAGCGGGCAACCACGCCTCCCACACCGAACGCCGTCAGGAAGGCGGCCATGATGCGCGTGCTGAAGATGCCCGGGCCGCCGTGATCGGCGTCCCCGTGTTCCACCGACACGTCATGGCCGCCGAGCTCGTGGTCTCCACCAAAGATCTCCCCGACGAGGAGCATCAGGAGGAGGAACAGGAAGCCGACGGCGGCGATTGTCCCGTAGATGAGCATGCGGGGCGGACGCTAACTCCAGCCCGCTGGATTGTCAACGCTAGACCCATAGAAAGATCTGGGGACTTTAAGAAACGAGGCGGCTGTCTCCCTCGCGGCCGACGCCGCCGCCTTGGCAGCCCTCCTAAGAGCGTGAAGAAATCACGTACAACGCAGAAACCGCCGAACCCGCAGAGAAAAATGCTTAACAGCCCGTGGTGAAAGTCTGGCGTCGCACCGAGACGGGCGAGGCGCCCCGATGGCAAGGCGCGACGACTGAGAATACCGGGAGTATTTGAGGGAGGAGCAACGTAGCCAGCGGGGATGCATCGCCCGTCGAATGCAGCCAGACTTTCACCACGGGCTGTTAAGGTTTCTGCGTGTTCTGCGAGTTCTGCGTTCAACGGCCTATTTCTTCACACGCTCTAAAGGGCTGCGGCGTCGGCACGCGGTACGCGATCGCGATCGGCCTCCTGGCCGGCTGACCGCCTCCGCTGAAGCGACGGCGGTCGAGAAGCCGGACACGACCGGTGCGCGTTCCTCAAATGTTGCCCGTTACGCTATACTGCGTAACCATTACGCTGTTTGACGTAACGCAGAACCCGTTCGTGTACGGCGAGGTCGTGCCGGCCGCCGCGTTCGTCGACCGGGTCGAGGAGCTCCAGCGCCTGATCCAGGATCTCGACGCGGCTCAGAAGATCTTCCTCATCTCGCCCAGGCGCTACGGCAAGTCGTCGCTCATCCGGCGCGCGCTGGCGACGATGACGCGGCGCGGCGCCATCACGGTCGAGGTCACGGTCAGCAGCTTCAGCTCCTACGTCGCATTCCTCGAAGGCTACGCGCGCGCACTCGCGGCCGCCGAAACCACGTGGGATCGCGCGCGCTCGTGGCTGCGCGAGGCGATCTCGTCGACGCGGATCGACGTCGGAGCCGACTCGCGTGCCGTCGCGTTTCCCAACGCACGAACGGAGCGCGACGTGTCGCGCCTCGCAGAGGAAGTGTTCACTCTGCCCGCGCGGCTCGCCCAAACGCGCCGCCGCAAAGTGATCGTCGCGCTCGACGAGTTCCAGGCCGTCGCGGGCTACAACGGCGGCTCGGTCGAGCACGCCCTGCGCGCCGCCGTGCAGCATCAGCGTGACGTCGGCTACGTCTTCGCGGGATCGGAACCGAGCCTGATGGAGCGGATGCTGTCGCCGCGACGACCGTTCTACAAAGCGGGACCGGTGATGCGGCTCGAGAAAATCGCCGCGGAGGAATTCGCCGCGTTCATCGACGGCCGGTTCACGCGCTCCGGCATGAAGCCGGAAGCCGGGCTCGGCGCCGCGATCGTCGAGCTCGCCGAGAATCTGCCGTACGACGTCCAGCGGCTCGCGCACGAAACGTGGGACGAGGTCCGCGGCCGCAAGCGGAGGCGCGCGACGCTCGACGATCTGCATCAGGCGCTCAAGCGCCTGCTCGCCGAGCACCAGATGATTTTCGAGGCCGTGTGGCAGCACCTGACCCTCACCCAGCGCGCGGCGCTGCGGGCCGTCGTGCTCGAGGGCGGTCGCGGGCTGCTCTCCGCCGACGTCCGGGTTCGCCATCGGCTCGGCGGACCGTCGACGGTGCAGCGGGCGCTGGCCGCTCTGGTCCGCGACGACGTGGTCACACGCGACGGCGACCGCTACGCCGTGGTCGATTCGCTGCTGCGCGAGTGGGTGGCCCGGCAAACGTTCTAGCAAACCGCTGAATGAAAAGTTAGAAGTAAGAAGTAAGAAGTTCGATGAAATCGGGCGAAATTCGTGCTTCTGACTTCTGACTTCTGACTTCAGGTCGCTGGCGTTTCCCACCGACCTGCGAGGCGCGGCCGGCTGGGGTATGATGTGCGCCGCTTTTCATCTTCTTGATGCCCCAAGCGACACCGTCCCTGCGTGGGCTGCGCCGGCGCGCCCGGGAGCACTTCACTCACGGCTCGCGCCGCCGCGGACTCCTCGTCGCCTTCGAAGGGCCCGACGGCTCCGGCAAGACGACGCAGCGAAAACTGTTCAAGACGTGGCTGAAGGCCGAGGGCTACGACGTGGTCACCACGAAGTGGAACTCCTCGGACCTGATCAAACCGATCATCAAGAGCCGCAAAGCGGTCCGCGCGCTCAGTCCCGAGGAGTTTTCACTGCTGCACGGCGCTGATTTCCGGCACCGCGTCGAGCAGGTCATTCTGCCGGCGCTCTGGGCGGGCAAGGTCGTCATCGCCGACCGGTTTCTGTTCACCGGCCTGGCGCGCGACGTCGCCCGCGGCCTCGATCTCGATTGGGTCTTGAAGCTCTATCAGCCGCTCGTCTGGCCCGACCTCGTCTTCTACTTCGCCGTGTCGCCGAAGACATCCGGCAAGCGGATTCTCGCGACGCGCACGCCGCGGTTCTACGAAGCGGGCCAGGACGTCACCGAGGTCGACGATCCGGTCGAGAGCTATCAGCGGTTCATCACGCGCGTCATCCGCGAGTACGAGTCGCTCGCGCTGATCTTCAACTTCATCACCGTCGACGCCGAGCAGTCGATCGGCGAGCAGCATCACCAGATCCGCGAGCTGTTCCGCGAGGGCGAGAAGCGGCCGTGGTCCGACTGGAACGCCGACGCAGTGGCCGAATGGCTCGCGATGGGCGGAGGCGGCGCGTGACCGCGCGCAAGCCGGCGCTCATCGCCGTCGACGGCGTGGCCGGCTCCGCCATCACGGCGGCCGCTCGCCGCGCGCTGACGTCGATCGACCGTGCGAATCGAAGCGGCATCAGCCGTTGGGATGCCTCGGGCGTCTTCGAGGAGCTCGCGGTGGCGGACGCCGCCGCGGGACAACCGTCGGTCCGGACGCTGCTGCTGCTCTACGCCGCCGATCTCGCGTTCCGGTTACGGTGGGAGATCCGGCCGGCGCTCGCCGAAGGCCGAAGCGTCGTCGCGGCGCCGTACGTCGATACGGCGGTCGCGTTCGGACGCGCCGCCGGCATCGGCAGCGAGTGGCTCGCGAACCTCTTTCAGTTCGCGCCGAGGCCGACCGAGCGGCGATTCGTCGACCGCACGGCGGCGCGCGCGGGCCGCGGCAACGGGTTCGTGGAATTCGGGTTCGCGCAGGTCACGAAGGTCGCGCTCGGCGCGACGCGCGCCCAGCTCGTCGATCGCATGGCCACGCATCTACGCGCGAACGCGCGCCGGCACGGTGTGCCGGCGATGAAGGTCTGATCTTAGACCGTTAGCTTGGTCTAGCGCTGCCGCTCGTCGGCCACCATCCGCCTGACGGCGGCGCTCCGCTCCTTTGCGAAGGTCTTCAGATCGGTGATCGCAGCCTCGAACTGGTCGTTCGAGAACGGCTTGATCGTGTCGCTTCTCGCCGCGGCCTTGATCAGCTCGTACAGAGTACCCACCTCGCGCTCCAGCCATCCAGGGGCCGCCGCGCCATCTGCGGCCGCCGCGTTCGCGCCTTCCTCCGCGGAGGCCGCGCATTCGAGGAGCGTGTTCAGGTACGCGTCGCGCAGGTCGTCGTACTGCAGCGCCCGAACCACCAGTCGATTGCGGTGGTCCTCCGGGCCGTCTTTGATGTTCCTGAAGATCCAGTACTCGGGGCTTTCCCAGAACGTGTTGCTCTTGTCCCACGGCAGGAACGTGAACAGATTCTTCTTTTCGAAGCGATAGAGGTAGAAGTTGTTCGGCCCGTAATCGCCGGTGATCCCGTCTTCTTCGGCGAGAAAGTTCTCGACGCCGAGGTGCCGCATGAATGCCGTCAAGTCGAGGAACTCGCTCATCATCTGACGCCAGGCGGCGGCGCCGGCTTCGTTGATCGTCCAGATGAACCGCTCGATGACGTCGCCACGCGGATCGCTTTCGTGCGTCTGCGCCTTGAACGGCATCGGCACGTACTTCGCCGGATCGGTGCCGAGGTACTCGAACGCATACGGGATGCGGCTGTCTTCGTCGAAGTCGTACTCGTAGAGGTAGCCGTCGTTCTCGTCCAGGTTCTTCTTGAGGAAGTCCTTGTCGATGTCCTCGACAATCGTGTAGAGCCCGACGTAGGCCGTGTTCACGAACAGCCGCGCGAAGGACTCGCGCGAAGCCTTGACGTTCATGTGCCGGAAGAACTTCATGCTGACGAGCTCGCGCATGTTCGACGCGTCCTGCGTGTTGTTGCGCAGGATGAGATTCTTCAGACCCAGGAACCGCTGATCGGCCGTGTAGTAGTTGATGTCGAACTTGAGGCCGGGCTTGCTGCCGCTGCGGCTGCCGGTCCCGCGCGAGCGGACGGCGATGCTCCGGACGGTTTCATCGCGCCACCGCAGATCCGCCGGGTACCGCGTGTTCTCCTTGAAGTGTTCTTTCAGCGACTCCCAGTCGCGCGTGCTGATCGTCAGGCGGATGTCGTGTACGACCGTGTCGTCGAAGAGCGCGGCGGCGGCATCGCTGGACGCGCTTTGGCCCTGCGCCCGCGACGGGCTGAGAAGACCGCCGAGGACAACGAGCGCGGCGGCACCGACGAAGGCGTAGAACCGGGTCCGGAACATCAAGGCCTCACCGTTCTAGTGGACCGTCTGAGCTGATTGATACTACTCGCAACAAGCCTTCGACCGCGATTTTCGGGCCGCGACAACGCGGGGTCCCCACCGCGCACGCCTGCGCGGTGGGGTGCGAGCGGAGCGGCCCGGTAGTGAATTCGAGAAGACACTCCACTAGAGCACGAACTGGAGGCGAATGACTCGACTCCAGAACGCGGCGCCATTCGGTACGGGATTACGTTCACTGTCTTCGACCTGTTCCCGGATGCCGTTGACCTGCACCTTCACGAAGCGGTTCAGGGTCCAGCTCACACCCAAGGTTAGCGCACGATCGCCGGCCGGCAGAATCGTTTCCGCGCGCGGGTTGCGGAACGGCACGTCGGTGCCGCCGGTGCTGTCGAACCAGAGCCGCTCGTAGCGGGCCGCCACTTCGAGCGCGCCCCACCCGCCCTGCAGAAACTCGCCGTCCGCCTTCACCGGGCGTGCCTTGGCCTCGCCGGTCAGGAGCCAGGTTCCTGAGACGTACCAGGACCTCGCGCGCGCGTTCGGCAGATCGTTGTCGCCGATCCCCTGCTGCCGCCGGTCGTCACTGACCAACGTATATTCGGCTCGAGCCGACGCCGGGCCCACGGTCCAATCCACGTCGGCTTCCCAGCGGCGCCGCGCGCCTTTGACGTAGACCGGCTCGTAGAAGACGTGCTGCGTCATGATCGTCCGGCCCCGCAGACCGTTCGGCCGGAAGGAATCATCCGACAACTTGCTCACGGTGAAGGCCGTGCCCAGCCCGATCTCTCCAAGACCCTGTGCAAGTGCGCGAAACGGTGTGCCGGTCGCGCGCGACGCGAAGGTCTCGTCGCCTCCGGCAATCTTGCTCGATCGCGCGTTGTCGCCGTCGTGCCTGAAGACGCCGCTCCAGTACTGAAACCCGTGCTTCAGGAAGCTGCCGTGGACCATCAGCCCGATGTCGCGCGCGGGCGCGAGGTAGTTCGCGCCGAGCGACCGGTAGACGAAATCGTTGTGTGTGACGCCGGTGAGCTGATCGAGGCCGAAGGGGATCTTGAACTTCCCGATCTTCACCTGCGCGTTCTTGACGAACGTGAGGTTCACGTTGACGTCTTTCCACGGCGATTTCGGCGTCTTCCCCGCGTCGAGCTCCTTTTCGGTCAGCTCGCGCTCGACTTCGTACTCGATCTGCTTGAACAGATGACCCTGCACGCCGATGCGATTGCGGTGCAGCTGCGTCCGCGGAAGATCGGGCTCGCCGACGTAGGTGTCGCGGACGTCTTCCTGAAACTTCGCCTCCAGGTCGATCCGGAAGACCGAGCCGATGCGGAAGCTGGGATGCTGTTTCCACGTGACGCGCGTGCCTTTGCCGTCGGGCTCGAGCTGATCGGCTGGTGCCGGCGCGGGCGCTGCATCCGTATCGGTCGCGGTCGGACCTTCGTCTGGCGCCGGCTTGTCGGACTTCTTCTTGGCTTTCTTTTCTTTCTTCGGCTTCTTCTCGTTCTTTTTGGCCTTCTCCGTCTTCGCCTCGGGTTGCGCGCCCGCCTGAGGATCCGCGGCGCTGGCAGGCTGCGATCCAAGCGTCAGCGCGGCGACCAGACACGTCAGGAGCGGCAGCATCTTCAACACAGCGCTTCACCCGCGGCATCGGACGCCGCCGCTTCCGCGGCACGACGAGCGGCGTCGACCGTCGCGAACAACTGCACCGCCTCCGCGATCGCCTCCGGATCGGTGACGGCGATGGCGACTTCGCGGCGGAAGTCCAGGCTCAGCGCCGCGAGCGCGAGGCTGCCGACCACGAGCGTCGACTCGTCGACCAGCAGGATCTTGCCATGCGATTTCAAGTCGCCGATCCGTTTCGCGCCGTAAATGTCGACGGCGATGCCCTCGGCGCGGCGCATCTTGAGCAGCTCGATCAGGTCCGGGTCGGAGAGCTTCGCGTCGATGAGCCTGATGCTCGTCTTCGCCTGCGTGATGAGCGTCGTCAATTGAACGCGCGCCCGTTCCGGTCCGACAATCAGCCGCGGCGACAGATCGGACGGCAGCGCCGAGTCTTCGCAATCGGCCGCCATCAACTGTTTCAGTCCCGAGACGACCGCGGGATCGTGCGTGACGACGAGGGCGTCCCAGGTTTTCTTGAAGCACTTCTTGGTGAAGTTCAGCGAGGCGACGACCGCTGGTCCTTCGTCGGCGACGAGATATTTGGCGTGGTACTTCACGACAGGATCGGTGTACGCGTGCATGGACGCGCCGGTTTGCTCGAGGGCGTTCCACAGTTTTTCGCGGCGTTTCTTGCCGCCCTTCGACCGCGACGTGACGAGCACGTCGACGGTGACGCCGCGCGCGGTGGCGGCGGCGAGCTCGGCGAAAATTGCCTCGTCGTTGCAGCGGAAGAGCGAGAGCGTGATCGTGCGGCGCGCGCCGCGAATCACGTCCACCAGGGCGGATCGGCGCTCTTCGACGTCGACGATGAGACGATCGGGCGTGGACGGTGTGTCAGTCTGGGTCATGGACGCTCGCGCTTCGGATGTTCCCAGGCGACCGACTTGACGCCGGCGCCGTCGGTCATCAGCTGCAGACTCAGATCTTCCAGCGACGTGCGCGGATCCAGCCACGTGTGGTACTTGACCATGACGTCATCGGATTGGGAAATCTCTCGCGGCTCGAACACGATGTGGTTGCGCACGAACACGCCCTCGACGTGCGTCGACGGGAACTGCCGGCCGCTCGCCATGATTTCGACCGACATCACGCGCGCTTTCTGCGACGACATGCGCTCGAGCGCGATGAGCGCGATGCACAGGAACGCCGTCCCGAGTCCCGCGACCGCGAAGGCACCGAGACCGGCAGACATGCCGAGCCCCATGAGCAGGAACAGGATGGTGACGTCCTTCGGATCGTCGACCGGCGTCCGGAACCTGATGATGCTCGCGGCGCCGGCGATGCCGAACGCGCGCGCCAGCGAATTGCCGATGATGATCATCATCATCGCGCCCGACACACAGAGCAGCGTCTGCGCCTGCTCCATCGCGCGGCCGCGCTCGCGTCCGGCGGGCTGATGAATGGCGGTCACGAGCAGGCCGATCTGCGACGCGACCACGAGCTTCAACAGTTCGATGAACGGCTGGAACGG
>MNEX01000137.1:0-4342 GCA_001917905.1 Acidobacteria bacterium 13_1_40CM_65_14 | reverse complement strand
GCGCCAGCCACAGCGATTCGGATCGTGCGCCACGGGAGCGCCGCGATCCGCGCGGCATCCACCGAGTCGAACATGTCGAACACGCCCGCCAGGTGCGTCAGCTCCATGACGCGCACGACGTCGGGGCGGGCGCCGGCGATCCGCAGCGTCCCGTCGATGCGGCCGGCCGTCGTGTGAGCGCGCACGAGCGCGCGGATCCCGGCGCTGTCGATGGCCGGAACGTTCGACAAATCGACGATCAGATTGCGGTAGCCGCTTTGATACAACTGGCGTAAATGGCGCTCGAACGCTTCCGCAGGCCCCCCGGCGATCAGCGGTTCGAGCGGAGACAAAACGAGCCGTTCGCCGATAGCCCTGTTGGACATGGGGCGTTGATTATGGTCTGTGAGAGAACTGAGCCGGTGGCGGCGACTATACACCAACGCGGGAATCGACGAGAAACGGGTTCAAAGTCCAGTTAAGGTCTCAGCGGCCGCCGGGTTCGACGATAATTTGAGCATCGATGGGCCGTCCTAATTCCGTACGGTTGTGGCTTGCGATCCCGGTTCTCGCCGTCACGTGCGGCTGCGGGCAGTCCAGCGGGAATGGAAACCCGGGCCCGGGACCGGGCGCAGGTCCGGACCCGATTCCCGATCCGCTCGTGACCGCGGTCCTGGTCGGCGCCGGCGACATCGCGCAGTGCGACAACGACGGCGGCCGTCCGGCTGAGGCCACGGCCAGACTCCTGGACGGCATGCCGGACGCGACTGTCTTCACAACCGGCGACAACGCGTACTACCACGGCACCGCCGACGACTTCGCCACGTGCTACGACAAGTCGTGGGGACGGCATAAACGCCGCACTCGTCCCAGCCCCGGCAATCACGAATACGAATCAGCCGGCGCCGCTCCGTACTTTCGGTACTTCGGCGGGAACGCCGGCGACTTCGGCGTCGGGTTCTACAGCTACTCACTCGGCCGATGGCACGTCGTCTCGCTGAACAGCAACGTGCCAATGTCGGCGGGGTCCGAACAGTACGTGTGGCTGCAGGACGATCTCACGTTCAACAGACCGGCGTGCACGCTCGTCTACTTTCATCACCCGCGCTTCACGTCGGGTCCGAGCAACGGCGGCTTCTTTCGCGACGTCTGGCAGCTGATGTTTTCGCTCGGCGTCGACGTCGTCGTCAACGGTCACGACCACGGATACGAGCGCTTCGCGCCGATGACGCCAGACGGCATCGCGAGTCCGACAGGCATCCGTGAGTTCGTCGTCGGCACCGGCGGCGCGTCGTTGTACGCGTTTGGGGCGCGCTCCAACAGCATGGCGCGGTTGTCGACGTACGGCGTGTTGAGGCTCACGCTGAGGAATCGCGATTACGACTGGGATTTCATCGAAGCCCCGAGCGGCCGCATTCTCGACCACGACAACGGCATCTGCCACTGACCTCAGTCGCGCCGCTTCTCATCTGAGCCGAGCGTTTCGTTTCCGCAGTGGCGTGCCAATTGCTCCCGTTCCAAGGGTGAAGTCTCTTCGTACAGTGGTTTGTCTGTTGTTCCTCGTTTCAATCGCCGTGACGCGCACGCCCAAACCGGGGGCAAGTTCGCGCTCGGCGCCGAGCTGGGCGTCAAGATTCCCGGGAGTTCTGAAGCGCACGGTAGCGAAGGCATCGGCCTGCTGTGGCGGTTCGGTCACGGCAAAGAGGGTTTTGGGTTTCATTGGGGACTCAACTGGTACGCGACTGACATCGAGCGTTCGGTGGCAGGCCGCGACGTCGAGCTCGGCGAGCTGCGGTTGAAACCGGTCATGGCCGGTTATGGCTATACCCGCAACGTCGGCCGGTTCTCCGTCACCGGCGCGCTCCTCGGTGGATTTGCGTTTACCTCGATGAGTCTCACGCCCGCGGCCATCGACGTCTACCACGACGGCCTTGGCGCGCGTTCGGTCCGCGCCGATGCCGGCTCGGCGCTCGTTCTGCGGCCCGAAGTCAGCACGTGGTACGACATCAACGAGAAAATCGGCTTGCACATCAGCACGGGCTACATGATCGCTCGACCGCACGTGACCGTCAGCAGCACGCTCGGAGAAGACAAGCGGCGTGTGCACGCCGACATGGTCGGCGTCAAAGTCGGGCTTGCCTACTCGATCTTTTGAGTCAACAGCGCGGTACAGAATTACACTCGCCACCAGGTTTGAACCTCCTTTCGTCCGCGTCCTCCGTGGTGGAGAGCTGCCTGCCGCGTCGCACTCAAAGCCGCGAAGGAATAATGTCGACGCCTCCGGGGTTGGGAAGCTGGAGGTCTGCATGAGAATCGTCATCGCCGGCGGCACCGGATTCCTCGGCGCTCCACTCGCGTCCCTGCTGGCGCGCGACGGTCACGAGGTCCTCGTCCTCACGCGCGGTTCGCAGGGTTCGCGAGGTTTGCAGGCTTCGCACGAGTCGTCTGTGACGTGGACGCCGAATGGTGAGACGGGATCGTGGGCGTCGGTCGTCGACGGCGCCGGCGCCGTCGTGAATCTCGCGGGAGAATCGATCGCCGGCAAACGGTGGTCGGCCGCGCACAAGCAGCGCGTCCTCGACAGCCGTGTGCGCGCGACGCGCAGTCTCGCGACCGCGATTCGTCGGTTACTACGGACCGCTCGGCGATCAGACGGTGACCGAGGATGCGCCGGCCGGATCCGATTTTCTGGCGCGTGTCTGCGTGGAGTGGGAGCGCGAAGCCGCCCGCGCCAGCGACCGCACGCGCGTCGTCTACGTGCGCACGGGCCTCGTGCTCGAGAAAGACGGCGGCGCGCTGCCGCAGATGCTGCCGCCGTTCAAGTTCGGCGCCGGTGGACCGGTCGGATCGGGCCGTCAGTACTGGCCGTGGATTCACCGCGAGGACTGGCTGGGACTGGTGCGCTGGGCGATCACGACACCGTCGGTGACGGGTCCGGTCAACGTCACGGCGCCCAATCCGGTCACCAACGCGGAATTCGCGCGAGCGCTCGGCCGCGCGCTGCATCGGCCGGCGTTCATGCCGGCGCCCGCGTTCGCGCTGCGGCTGCTGCTCGGCGAAATGGCGGATGCTCTGCTGCTCTCAGGTCAGCGCGCGGTACCAGCCAAAGCGACGCAATCGGGCTTCACATTCAAATACTCGCGCCTCGACGACGCGCTACACGCGATCTTTTCAAGGCAAGTCTGAAGGCGTGCGCTACTTTTTTCACTGGCGGCGGGGCCCCACCCCCGCCGCGAGCTGACGCTGACACCTCGCCTCGGATTCGCATGTCCTCGGCTCGGTGTGGCCGCAGGCGCTTCTGTCCAACAGCTGTAAGGGCTGCCGTGATCAGTACGCGGCGAGACGCCGCAGCGCGCCGGTGATCTTGTCGGCGTTCGGCAGGTTCGCGCCTTCGAGGACGTGCGAGAAGGGCGGGTGCGTGTCGGGATAGGTGACACGCATCACGGGCGCGTCAAGCGTGTCGAAGCGCTCTTCCATGATCACCGCGGAGATCTCCGACCCGATCCCGAGCGTCTTGACGTCCTCGTGCACGACGAGCACGCGATTGGTTTTCTCGAGCGACGCGAAGATCGCAGCCTTGTCGTACGGCAGGAGCGTCCTCAGATCGATCACGTCGACCTCGACGCCTTCCTTCGACAGCCGATCCGCGGCTTCGAGCGAGGGAGCCACCATCGCGCCGTACGTCAACAGCGTCGCGTCGTTGCCTTCCCGACGCGTCGCGGCAACGCCGATCGGGACGATCTCGTCGCCTTCCGGCACCGGACCCTTCGCGCGGCGATACAGATACTTGTGCTCGAAGTAGATGACGGGGTTGTCGTCGCGAATCGCCGCTTTCAGCAAGCCCTTCGCGTCGTAAGCGGTCGACGGCGCGACGACTTTGAGCCCCGGCCGGTGGATGAACCACGCCTCGGGATTTTGTGAGTGATACAAGCCGCCGCCAACGTTCCCGCCACTCGGCGCGCGCACGACAATCGGCACCGACGCGCGCCCGCCGTAGCGATACCGGAGCGTCGCCGCCTGGTTCACGATCTGATCGAACGCGCAGGAAATGAAATCGGCAAACTGCATCTCGGCGACAGGGCGATAGCCGCGCAGCGCCGCGCCGATGCTCACGCCCACAATCGCCGATTCCGAGATCGGTGTGTCGATGACGCGCATCTCGCCGAACTCGTCGTAGAGGCCCTGCGTGACACCGAACGCGCCGCCGTAGGCGCCGACGTCCTCGCCGAGCACGAACACCTTCGGGTCGCGGCGCATCTCTTCGAGGAGCGCCTCGCGGATGGCTTCGAGGTACGAGAGCTCTTTGCTCATACCAGCTCTGAATCAACACAAAGGACACAAAGGACACAAAGGAAAAACCGTG
>MNEX01000325.1 GCA_001917905.1 Acidobacteria bacterium 13_1_40CM_65_14 | reverse complement strand
CTGCTGATGATCGGCTTCTGGATTTTCTTCATGCGCCAGATGCAGAGCGGCGGCAACAAGGCGCTGTCGTTCGGCAAGAGCAAGGCGAAGCTCTCATCGAGCTCGCAGAAGAAAGTGACGTTCAAGGACGTCGCGGGTGTCGACGAAGCGAAGGAAGAGCTCCAGGAGATCATCGAGTTCCTCAAGGAGCCACAGAAGTTCCAGAAGCTCGGCGGACGCATTCCGAAGGGCGTCCTGTTGATGGGCCCTCCGGGAACGGGCAAGACGCTGATGGCGCGAGCGGTGGCCGGCGAAGCGAACGTTCCCTTCTTCTCGATCAGCGGCTCTGACTTCGTCGAGATGTTCGTCGGCGTCGGCGCATCACGCGTGCGCGATCTGTTCGAGCAGGGCAAGAAGAACGCGCCGTGCATCGTGTTCATCGACGAAATCGACGCGGTCGGCCGCCATCGCGGCGCCGGACTCGGCGGCGGCCACGACGAGCGCGAGCAGACGCTCAATCAGCTGCTCGTCGAGATGGACGGCTTCGAGTCGAACGAGGGCGTCATCCTCGTCGCGGCGACCAATCGTCCTGACGTGCTCGATCCGGCGCTGCTGCGGCCGGGCCGCTTCGATCGCCGCATCGTCGTGAACCGTCCCGATGTGAAGGGACGCGAAGGCATTCTCGCCGTCCACACGCGCAAGATTCCGATGTCGGACGACGTGGAAGTGCCGGTGCTCGCGCGCGGCACGGCCGGCTTCTCGGGCGCGGATCTCGCGAATCTCGTGAATGAAGCGGCGCTGAACGCCGCGCGCTACAACCAGAAGGTCGTGCGGATGCACGACTTCGAGTTCGCGAAAGACAAAGTGCTGATGGGATCCGAGCGCCGCTCGATGATCATCAGCGATGCGGAGAAGCGCGTCACGGCGATCCACGAAGCGGGTCACGCGCTCCTCACCGTGCTCCTGCCGTTCGCCGATCCGATCCACAAGGTGACGATCATCCCGCGCGGCATGGCGCTCGGCCTCACGCAGCAACTGCCCGCCGACGAGAAGCACAACTACTCGCGCGACTACCTGAACGATCAGATCGCGATCCTGCTCGGCGGCCGCATCGCCGAAGAGATCACGATGAACAGCCTCACGACCGGCGCGGGCAACGATCTCGAGCGCTCGACCGAGCTCGCGCGCAAGATGGTCTGTGAGTGGGGCATGAGCGACGCGATGGGTCCGCTCACCTTCGGCAAGAAGGAAGAGCAGATCTTCCTCGGCCGCGAGATCGCGCAGCATCAGGACTACAGCGAAGACACGGCGCTGAAGATCGATCAGGAAGTGAAGCGCTTCGTCACCGACAACTATCAGCGTGCGCACCAGCTCCTCTCGGTCAGCAAGGAGACGCTGGTGAAAATCGCCGACGCGCTGCTCGCGCGCGAGGTGCTCGACGCCGAGCAGGTGAAGCGTCTCGCGGCCGGCCAGGCGCTCGAGGAGTCGCACCCGGTCGCCGCGCGGCCGGTGGTCGAGGAAGACGAACCGCGCCCGCGCACGAAAGAGCGCGCGCCAATCGTGCCGGCGCTGAACAAGCCGTTGCCGCAGGAATAATTGGTCGTTGGTCGTTGGTCATGAGTCGTTGGTCTTGCTTGACGAACGATCAATGACTAACGACTAATGATCACGTGTCCGCTCGCCGCTCCTACACAATCACGCTTCCGTCCGGTGTCATGTCGCTTGGCGAGCGGTGTCTCGTGATGGGCATCCTCAACGTCACACCAGACTCATTCGCCGAATCCACGACGACGCTCGATCCCGCGATCGCGATTGAGGCGGCGCTGCGGATGGAGGCCGAGGGCGCCGATGTGATCGACGTCGGCGGTGAGTCGACGCGGCCGGGCGCGAATCCCGTGTCAGCCGGCGAAGAGCTCGCGCGGATTCTTCCAGTCCTCAACGGTCTTGCCGGGCGGCTCCGCGTACCGATCTCGGTCGACACGTACAAAGCCGGCGTGGCGGCCGCGGCGCTCGACGCGGGCGCCGCCATCGTCAACGACGTCAGCGGTCTGCGGTTCGAGCCGGCGCTCGCCCGCGCCGTGGCGGAGCGTGGGGGCGCGTTGGTGCTGATGCACACCCGCGGCCGCTCGAAGACGATGTATGCCGAAGCGGTGTACGAGGATGTCGTCGCGGATGTGGCGTGCGAGCTCGGGGAGCGCGTGCTGGCGGCGACTGAGGCCGGCGTCCCGCTCGAGCAGATCATCCTCGACCCCGGGATCGGGTTTGCCAAACGGCCGTCCCACAGTTATGGTGTGCTGGCGCGCCTGCCGGAGTTGGCGGCCGCGCTCGACCGGCCGCTGCTGGTCGGACCGTCGCGCAAGTCCTTCATGCGCGACGCGGTTGGCGAGCGCTCCGCGCCCGAACGCGACTGGGGCACAGCGGCCGCCGTCACCGCCGTCGTCCTCGCCGGCGCCCACATCGTACGCGTGCACGCGGTCGCCGAAATGGTGCAGGTTGTCCGCGTTGCAGAGGAGATTCGCCGCCATCAGCCATGACGTGGATCACAGCCCTTCTGCGCCGCCCCCCGATCGGCTGGTTGGACCTTGCCGACATCCTCGTGGTGTCCATCCTTATTTATGAGGTCCTCAAGCTCATTCGGGGCACGCGCGCCGTGCAGATGGCGGTCGGCGGATTGTTCCTCGTCGCGCTGTTCTACGGATCGCGATGGGGCCGTCTCGAAACGGTCAACTGGCTCATTCGAAACCTGTTCGGCTACGTCGTCTTCGCGGTGATTGTCCTGTTCCAGTCCGACATCCGGCGCGCGCTCGCGCACCTGGGCCGCGCGCCGTTCTTTCGATACTTCGCGAAGCCGGAGTCGGCCGAGGAATCCATTGAAGAGCTCATCGTCGCCGCGGGCATGCTCTCGTCGCAGCGCATCGGCGCGATCATCGCGGTCGAGCGGCAGATCGGCCTGCGCAATTACATCGAGGGCGGCATTCCGCTCGACGCGCGCCTGACGTACGATTTGATCTTGAGTATCTTCCAGCCCAAGTCGCCGCTGCACGACGGTGCCGTGATCGTCCAGGAGGATCGCGTCGCCGCCGCGGCGTGCTTCCTGCCGCTGACCGTGAATCCGAAGTTGGGCAAGGAGCTCGGCTCGCGGCATCGCGCGGCGATCGGGCTGACGGAAGAAAACGATTCGGTGGCGATCGTCGTCTCCGAAGAAACCGGCGCACTGTCCATCGTTGCCGACGGTCAGATCGAGCGCGGCCTCACGGTCGACGAGCTGCGCGCGCGCCTGCGCTCCCTCGTCCTGCAGCGACAGTCTGCCACTCCTACGCGAGAGGTCCAGCTCACGTGATGCTCGCCAAGCAGCCGGTTGCCGCGAATCAACGCGGCGAGCGATCAGCGCGCCGCGACCGGCGGTGGGGCTGGGGCCCCACCGCAAAGTAAACAGATGTCCCGCCCCTGGCCGTTCAGACATCTCGGCTTGAAGCTGCTCTCGGTCGGCCTCGCCGTCCTGCTGTGGATGACGGTATCGGGCGAAGAGACCGTCGAGCGCGGCCTTCGTGTGCCGCTCGAGCTGCAGTTCCCCGCGGGTTTGGAGCTCGCCGGAGAAGTGCCGACAACCGTGGACGTGCGTGTGCGAGGCGCATCGGGCACGCTCAGCCGCGTGTCGGCCGGCGAAGTGGTCGCGGTGCTGGATCTGCGCTCGGCGCGATCGGGACGGCGGCTCTTTCCGCTGACGCCGGAGCAAGTGCGTGTGCCGTTCGGCGTTGAGGTCGTCCAGGTGATGCCCTCGGCGATTGCGATGGCGTTCGAAGCGTCGGCCTCGCGTCAAGTGCCCGTCGTTCCCGCGGTGGACGGCCGGCCGGCCCCAGGTTACGTGGTGGGCGAGATGACGGCGGACCCGTCGACGGTGGAAGTGGTCGGGCCCGAAAGCGCAGTCAAGCGTGCGAGCGAAGCGATGACCGAGCCTGTCTCAGTCACGGGCGCGCGCGACAAAGTCAGAGAGAGCGTGACCGTCGGCGTGCTCGATCCCGCGCTCCGGCTGAAAAATCCACGTCCAGCCACGGTGACCGTCCAGATTGTGCCGGCGCCGCTGGAGCGCACGCTGCGCAATCGCCCCGTGCACCTGCGCGCGCTCGCGAACAATCTCGTCGCCGAGGCGACACCGACCATCGTCGACGTCACCATTCGCGGCAGCCGCGAGGCGCTCACACGGTTGGAGTCCGACGATGTCGTGGCGTACATCGATCTCGCCGGGCTCGGCGCCGGCGAATACATGCTGCCCACGCATGCCGACGCCTCGCAGGACGCGGGCGTCGTGCGCATCGAACCCTCGTCTGTGAAAGTGCGAATCACCAGTGCCAAACGTTGAATCGATGCCTCGTCTGTTCGGGACCGACGGCGTCCGCGGCACCGCCGGCAAATATCCGCTCGATCCGGCCACCGTGCGCCGGCTGGGTGCGGCGCTCGTCCGCGCGTGGCGCGCGCGTCACAGCGCCGCGAGCGCCGGCGGCAATGGCCCGCGCATCCTCGTCGGCCGCGATACGCGGGAATCCGGCGGGTGGATCGAGGCCGAGCTCGCGCACGGCGCGTCGGGCGAAGGCGCGACCGTCACCAGCGCGGGCGTCGTCCCGACGCCGGCGATCGCGTACCTGACGCGGACGCAGGGGTACGACGCGGGCGTCGTCATCTCGGCGTCGCACAATCCGTTCGAGGACAACGGCATCAAGGTGTTCTCGGGCAGAGGCGAGAAGTTCACCGAGCGCGACGAGCGTGAGGTCGAGACGATGGTCGCCGACGACTCGTGGCAGGCGAGGAGCGGCGAGCCTGGCGACGTGAAGCCGGTCGATCTCGTCGGCGCGTACCTCGATCATCTGCGGGCCGTGTTTCCCGAATCGGAGAGGTTGAAGGGATTCCTTCTCGCCATCGACTGCGCGAACGGCGCGACGACGACGGCGGCGCCGCGGTTGTTCGCGAGCCTCGGTCTGCAAACGATCGTGATTGGCAATCAGCCCGACGGCCGCAACATCAATCTCGGCTGCGGGTCGACCCGTCCGGAGCTGCTCGCGCGAATCGTCGCCGAGCGCGGCTGTCAGATGGGCGTCGCGTTCGACGGCGACGGCGACCGCGCGATTTTCGTCGACCATCGCGGTCAGATCGTCGACGGCGATGCCGTGCTGCTGATGTGCGGACGGCAGCTGCAGCACGAGGGGCGGCTGAAGGGCCACGCGATCGTCGCGACCGTGATGAGCAACATCGGTCTCGAGCTCGCCCTCAAGCCGCTCGGGATCGATCTGGTGCGCTGCCCGGTCGGTGATAAGTACGTGATGGAAGAAATGCTCAACCGCGGGTTGTCGCTCGGCGGCGAACAGTCGGGCCACATCATCTTCTCGGATTACCTGTTCACCGGCGATGGACTGTGCACGGCGCTCAACGTGCTGCGGACCGTCGCGCTGACGGGGCGGACGCTCGCGGACCTCGCGTCGGATCTCACGACCTATCCACAGGTGCTGCTCAACGTGCGCGTGCGCGAGAAAGTCGACTTGAAGACCGTGCCCGCGGTCGCGGCGACCATTGACGTCGTCGAATCGCGCGTCGCGGGCCAGGGCCGGCTGCTCGTTCGCTACTCCGGGACCGAGCCGCTGCTGCGCGTGATGCTCGAAGGACGCGAGCAGGACGAAATCCGCGCATGGGCGCAGGAGATCGTGGATGTAGTCAAAGAACACCTTGGCTGAACGCGGCGCCTGGCTGCCCTTGAAAACGCATTGCAGAATTCAGCTCTCCACCACGGAGGACACAGGGGACGCGGAGCGAAAATGCCGTTTGAACAGGTCTTGCCCTCCTGTCCTCCGTGTCCCCCGTGGTGGAGAGTTGATTGAACGTCTTCTGCGCGACGAGCGATGGTCAAGCTATCAGTGAACGTGAACAAAGTCGCGACGCTGCGGAACTCGCGCGGCGGGAGCGTGCCGAGCGTTCTCGAGGCGGTTGACGTCTGTATCGCGGCGGGGTCGCCGGGCATCACCGTCCATCCGCGCGCCGACCGGCGGCACATCACACCCGAGGATGTGCGCGCAATCGCGAAACTGTTACGGGAGAAGCATCCCGGCGTCGAGCTCAACATCGAGGGCGACCCGAGACCCGAGCTGCTCGATCTCGTCGGCGAGGTGCGGCCGGATCAGTGCACGCTCGTACCGGTGTCGCCGGGGGAGATCACCAGTCAGGCCGGATGGCGGCCGGGCCCCGCGACCGAACAGCTGCCCCACGTGATCGAGCGGCTGCGGTCGCGTGGCGTGCGCATCAGCCTCTTCGTCGACGCGATGCCGGATCCGATCCGCTGGGCCGCGTCGGTCGGCGCCGATCGGGTCGAGCTGTACACCGAGCCGTTCGCGCGCGCGTTCGAGCGCGGGCCAGACATCGCCTCGCGATCGTTCGCGCAATACGTCGAGTGCGCGCGCCTCGCGCACGCGGTCGGGCTCGGCGTCAACGCCGGGCACGATCTCGACCTCGCCAACCTCGTCCTCTTCCGCACGCTGCCGTTTCTCGACGAGGTCTCCATCGGACACGCGATCATCTCGCGCGCCGTGTTCGTCGGTCTCTCCACCGTCGTCGGCGAGTACCTCGATGTGCTCTCTGCGATATGATCGCAAGACCTCTCCACCACGGTGGACACGGAGGACACAGAGGCAATGTACTTTTTTTCCAGTTTGAACCTCCTGTGCTCCGTGTCCTTTGTGGTGGAGCGTTTTTCGGCATGAAGTCTGACGCGATCGCGTACGGAATCGCCGGGGTCGTCTTCGGCCTCATCGCCGGCTGGATCATCGGCTCGCAGCAGGCGGTCACACGTCCCGCGGCCGCGCCCCCGGTCGCGCAGCAGGCGCCCGCCGGCGCACCGGCGAGCGGATCCGGCGCGACGCGCGCCGCCATCCTCGACGAGGCGCAGGTCAACGCGCTGAAGTCGGTGGCCGCGCGCGAGACGTCCAACGCGACGCCGCGGGTCCAGCTCGGTAACCTGTACTTCGACGCCGAGCGCTACGACGATGCGATCAAGTGGTACGAGGAAGCGGTGAAGCTGTCGCCGAACGACGTCAACCTGAGCACCGATCTCGGCGTCTCCTACTACTACGTGAACCAGCCGGATACAGCGCTCGAGCAGTTCAATCGCTCGCTGAAGCTCGATCCGAAGCACGCGAAGACGCTGCTGAATCTCGGCATCGTGAAAGCCTTCGGCAAGCAGGATCTGCAGGGCGCGGCGGACGCATGGCAGCAAGTGATCAAGCTCGCGCCGGAGAGTCCTGAAGCCCAGGCAGCCAAGCGCGCCCTCGACAGCCTGCAGTCAGCGCATCCCGGTACCGCATCGCAAAAGCCGGGTACGTGATGGCGCGCTTCGTTCTTTTCCTGATCCTCTTCATCATCGTCTCGCGCCTCTTCTGGCGCATCATCGACAGCTTCATCGAGGGCGTCACAGGTCAGCGCCGGCATCCGCGCGTGCCGGAGCGCGGCGTGCCGATGGCGCGCGATCCCGTGTGCGGGACCTTCGTGCTGCCGGAACGTGCGGTGACGCTCGTCGACGGCCGCACGCGTTTGTTCTTCTGCTCCGAAGTCTGTCGCGACAAGTACCGCGCGCGAACGGCATGAGCACCGAATCACAGCTTCGCGCCGACATCGTCGAGGTCGGACGGCGGATGTACGCGCGCGCCTACACGGCGTCCAACGACGGTAACATCAGCGTCAGGCTCGGGCCCGATCGGCTGCTCATGACCCCGAAGAGCGTGTGCAAGGGGTTCATGACGCCGGACATGATGTGCATCACCGATCTCGAGGGCCGGAAGATTCAGGGCGATCGCGATCCTTCGTCCGAGATACTGATGCACCTCGAGGTCTACCGGCAGCGGCCCGACGTGCAGGCGGTCGTGCACGCGCATCCGCCGATCGCGACCGGCTTTGCCGTCGCCGGCATCCCGCTCGACCGCGCGGTGCTGGCCGAAGTGTTGACGACGCTCGGCAGCATCCCGATTGCGGAGTACGCGACGCCGTCGACCAGGGAGCTGCCGGAGGCCGTGCGCAAGTACATCAAGGCGCACGATGGGATGCTGCTCGCGAACCACGGGGCTCTCACGGTCGGCACGGATCTCTACAGCGCGTACTACAAGATGGAAACGATCGAGCACTTCGCGAAGATCAGCCTCGTCGCGCGGCTGCTCGGCCGCGAGAACCTGATCTCCCGCGAAGAAGTCATCCGACTGCAGGGGCTGCGCGATACCTACGGCATCAAAGCGCCGGCGCCCATCTGCGCCGACGAGGATCTGCCGCAGGATCAGGCCGCGTGTCAGGTCGTGCAAGCGCCGTCGAGCCCGGCGTCGCGACTCGTGCCCGACGTGCTCGGTCAGCCAAGTGACCCGCCGGCGCTCGCTCGCGGAACGTGGGCGAGCTTCGGCGAGGTCTCGCCGAAGCCTTCGGCGAAGGCCGACGACGGAGAAATTCGGTTAACATACCGCGAACTCTCCGCGTTAATCGAAGACGCGATACGGAGCTTGCGATAAAGCGAGACGCAGAAGGCCCTGCTGCGACGTCCTGTTCTGGATACGCGTGAGCACAGCGCCCGCGGCTCGAGCGAGCGCGAATGCGCGAGCGAGGCGAGCGGGGGTGGGGCCCCGCGAGAATCAAAGATAGGAGACTGTGATGGGCGAGGCGTTAGGGATGGTTGAAACCAAGGGCCTGGTCGCGATGATCGAGGCCGCCGATGCGATGGTGAAGGCGGCAAAGGTCACGCTCGTCGGCTGGGAGAAAATCGGCGCCGGGTACGTGACGGCGATCGTGCGGGGCGACGTCGCGGCCGTCAAGGCCGCCACCGACGCCGGCGCCGCCGCCGCGCGCCGCGTGGGCGAGCTCGTGTCGGTGCACGTCATTCCGCGTCCGCACGCGAACCTCGAAGACGCGCTGCCGATCGGCAAAGCCACCACCGCCAAAGTCTAGATTCGGACAGCGGCGCCTGCGGCCATGCCGAGCGATGTATCGCGAGGCATCAGCGTCAGTTCGCGCTGAAGGCAGGGCCGAGGCTGGACGCAACACTGAGCAGAGCATCGTGACAACGACCGCGCCGAGCGGACGAGCGAGGCGCGACGGGCGCTGGGGGTGGCAGAGCCCAGGCTGAACGCGACACGAAGCGGAAAATCGCGACAAGAACCGCGCCGAGCAAACGAGCGAGGCGCGACGGGCGCTGGGGGTGGGGCCCCAGCGCACAGTAAAAAAGAAGGCATGCTCCTCGCAAAGATCGTGGGAACAGTCGTGGCCACACGCAAAGATCCGCGGCTGGTGAGCACCAAGCTGCTGGTCGCGCGGCCGATCGATCCTCGCGGCAAAGCTGAAGGCAACTACCTCGTCGCCGTCGACACCGTCGACGCCGGCGTCGGTGAAACGGTGCTCATCGTCAGCGGCAGCTCTGCGCGCATGGCGTCGGGTATGAAGGATTGTCCCGTCGACGCCGCCGTCGTCGGCATCATCGACGAGATCGACATCAATGAGTAGGAGGATCTGGTAATTGGGTAATTGGGTAACCTGATTGCCCAATTTCGCGATTACTCGATTACCCGATTACCCAATTACCCGATGCAGATTGCTAAGGTAATCGGCGACGTCGTCGCGACGCGAAAGGACCGCAACCTGACGGGGATCGCGCTGCTCATCGTGCAGCCGCTCACGCCCGATGGCCAGCCGGTGGGGCGGCCGCTGGTCGCCGTGGATGCGGTCGGTGCGGGCGTCGGCGAGCATGTGTTCTTCGTGCGCGGCAAGGAAGCAAGCTTTCCGTTCTATCCCGCCGAACCGCCGGTCGACGCCGGCATCGTCGGCATCATCGATCACTGGGACATGGAGGAAACGTGAATCTGGTAATCGGATAATTTGGTAATCGGGTAATCGATTGCCCGATTGCCTTAATGCACCAATTCAATTACCCGATTACCAGATTACCCAATTACCCAATGCAGATTGGTCGCGTCGTCGGCACCGTCGTGTCGACGCAAAAACATCGCACATTCGAGGGCGCGAAGCTCCTGCTCGTGCAGCCGCTGAACATCGACGACACGCCGCGAGGCGCGGCGCTGCTCGCGGTGGACGGCGTCGGCGCGGGCGTGAACGAGAAAGTCCTGGTGGTCCTCGAGGGCCGGGCGGCCGGTGAAGCGCTCGGAAAGAAAGCGGCGCCGGTGGACGCGGCGATCGTCGGGATCATCGACACGGTGACGATCCATGACTGAGCAGGAACTACGCGCGCTCATCCGCGAATCGATTGCCAAACATCTCGGACCTTCGGTACCACGCTCGGCCGCTGCCGCCGAGGCGGGCGCGGCCTGGGGCGAGCACGCGAGCCACGGACTGCTGCCGCTCGCGCGCGGCAGCGACGGCGACGGCGCGTGCCTCATCGAACCGGCGGTCCGCTGCACTCACTGTGGATACTGTTTGTCGTATGGACATTAGGCTGGGCGACTTCCTGTGTGAAAAATGCAACCACGAAGACACGAAGACACGAGGCCTTTGCCGACAAGAGGTTCTTCTTCGTGCCTTCGTGCTTTCGTGGTTGCGTTTTAGCTCAGGCTGGGTGTGTCCGCGGCCGCCAGGGCAAAAATGAGCTCCGTTCTCGTCACTCGCAGACTGCCATCTTCCGTCATCTCGAAGCTCGAAGCGTCGGCGACCGTCGACCTCTATGCGGGTGATGCCGCAATCGCGCCCGCCGAGCTGCGCGCGCGGGTGGCGGACAAGGACGCGCTCGTCAGCCTGCTCACCGATGCGATCGATCGCTCACTCATCGACGCCGGACCCAAGCTGAAAGTCATCGCGAACGTCGCCGTCGGCTACAACAACATTGACGTCGCGTACGCGCGGTCGCGCGGCATCGTTGTGACCCATACGCCGAACGTGCTGACCGAGTCGGTTGCCGATTTCACGTGGGCGATGATTCTGGCGATCACGCGCCGGCTCTCCGAAGGCGAGCGCGTGGTGCGTCGCGGCGAGTGGAAGGGGTGGGCGCTCGATTTCATGCTCGGCATGGAGTTGAGAGGGAAGCAGCTCGGACTCGTCGGTGTCGGCCGCATCGGCGCAGCGGTGGCCGCGCGGGCGCCGGCGTTCGGGATGCGCGTCGTCTACACGGAACCGCGCGACGTCGATCTGCCGAACGCGGAAAACATCTCGCTCGATCGCGTGTTGAACACGTCCGACATCGTGTCGCTGCACGTGCCGCTCATGCCTGAGACGCGTCACCTGATCGACAAGAAGGCGCTGGCGCGGATGAAACGCTCGGCGTACTTGATCAACACGGCGCGCGGACCGGTGGTCGATGAAGCGGCGCTCGCGTGGGCGCTGCAGCAACATCTGCTCGCCGGCGCGGCGCTCGACGTGTACGAGAACGAGCCGGCGGTGCATCCCGACCTGCTGGCGCTCGACAACGTGCTGCTGGTGCCGCACCTGGCGAGCGCGACGACCGAGACGCGAACGGCGATGGCCGATCTGGCTGTGGACAACGTGCTCGCCGTGCTGGCCGGCCGGCCGCCGTTGACGCCCGTGCCCGCCGAGTAACCGATCGAGCTTCCCCCGCGGAACCGTCGGGGCGGACCCATGTGTCCGCCCCTCATGTTTGATAGAGTCGCCCCATGACCAAACCCCGCGTCGTTCGCCTCTGGATTGGCATTCTCACCGCCGCGCTCGTCGCCTCCGTCGCGCTCACGTCCGTGCGCGCCGCGAGCCCGTGCGAGTGGGACGGCATCGAGCGCATCGTCGCCGTCGGCGACGTGCACGGCGCGTACGATCGCTACGTCGAGATTCTGAGAACCGCGGGCCTCGTCGACGCGGGTGGTCACTGGAGTGGCGGCGCGACGCATTTCGTGCAGCTCGGCGACGTCGTCGATCGCGGCAGCGACTCGCGCAAAGCGCTGGATTTCCTCCGGCGTCTCGAGCGCGAGGCGCAAGCCGCCGGCGGGCGCGTCCATATCCTCCTCGGCAATCACGAAGCGGCGCGGATGCTCGGCGATCTGCGTTTGACGGTGGCCGGCGAATACGCCGCCTTCACGACGGCCGACTCCGAAAGGCTGCGCGACCAATATCTGAAGACACTGAGATTCGCGACCGCGTCCGAGCGCGAGCAGGCGCTTCAGCAGATGCCACCCGGGTTCGTCGAGTTGCGGCAGGCGTTCGGCCGCGACGGCGAGTATGGTCGCTGGCTGCGGCAGCTGCCCGTCACGATCAAGATCGACGGCATCATGTTCGCGCACGGTGGCATCAGTCCCGCCGTCGCGCCGATGAGCTGCGCGGCCATCAACGATCAGGTGCGCCGGGAGCTCACGAGCGATTTGGACAAGACGCGGGCGAAGCCGCTCGCGAGCCTCACCGCGCGCGTCGACGGTCCGCTGTGGTATCGAGGGCTGGCGCAGGAGCCTGAGTCGTTCGCGCCGCAAGTGGGTGAGATTCTCTCAGCGCTCGGCGCGCGCGCGATCGTCGTCGCTCACACCGTGGCGACGACCGGCCGCATCACGACGCGATTCGACGGCCGTGTGATTCAAATCGACACCGGCATGCAGCCGGCCTACGTGCAGGGCGGCCGCGCGTCGGCGCTCGACATCCACCGGGACGAGGCGACCGCGATTTACGTCGATCGCCGCGACCCGGTGCCCATGCCGAAACGTCCGGGCAGTTAGCTACTTCTTCGCGCCGGCCTTGGCCGTGACGCTGACGTTCGCGGCGTGCAGCGTCCCGCCCATATCGTGATACGTCACGCGGACTTTGTCGCCCATCGCGACAGCGTCGGTCGGCGTGATCGGGCCCGCCTTGGCTTTCGTCCCGAGACCCTTGCCGACGAACTTCGTGGTGTTGTCGATGGTGAAGGTCATGTCCTTCCCGCCGGCGGCGGTGACCGTCAGCGAGTTGCCGGTCACGGCCTTGACCGTGCCGCTGGCGGTCGACGTTTTGGTCTTGCCCTGCGCGTCCAGACCGACGGCCTGGCCCACGCACAACGCAGCGACCGCAAGAGCAACAATTAACAAGCGTTTCATCTGCCCTCCTTCATGTCCGGTAAAAGGCCGCGACTATACTAGCCGAAATAATGCCGAAACCTTCGACTCGAACGGTACACGCCGTCATGCGCGCGCTCGCGCGCGCCATCGACAACCTCGATCTGCCCGCGGTCGAAAAAATTGCGGAAGAAAGCCACGAAGATCCGTTCGAAGTGCTGATCTCGACGATGCTGTCGGCCCAGACGCGCGATCCGGTGACGGCCGCCGCGTCGGCGCGGCTGTTCCGCGTCGCGCGGACGCCGCAGACGCTGGCGAAGCTGACGGCCAGGCAGATCCAGCGCCTCATTTACCCGGTCAGCTTCTATCGGCACAAAGCGAAGCACGTGAGGGAGACGTGCCGCATCCTCGTCGACCGGTACGGCGGACGCGTGCCGGGCACGATGGAGGAACTGCTCGCGCTCCCGGGCGTCGGGCGGAAGACGGCGAACCTCGTGCTGATCCTGTCCTTCAAGAGCCTGAAGAACATCTGCGTCGACACGCACGTGCACCGCATCTCCAACCGGCTCGGCTGGGTGACGACGCGGACACCGGACGAAACAGAGCAGGCGCTCTACAAAGCGACGCACCCGCGCTGGTGGCCGTACATCAATCTGTATCTCGTGACGTGGGGACAGAACGTGTGCCGCCCGGTGTATCCACTTTGCGGCGACTGCGTGATCTACGACGAGTGCGCGCGCGTCGGCGTCACGCGCGAAGGAGCGACGACCGCACCTTCACCGCGCCCTTCAGCTCCGGATAGCGCTCGAGGAACTCGGGCGGGTACTCGCCGTCGATCGGCTCGCCGAGCTGCTGTTTGATCATCGCGGCATTGGCGACCGACTTCGCCGAGAAGTGATTGTTCGTGTAGAGATAGAGCTTTTTGACCAGTCGCTTCGCGGCGCCGGCGGTTTCCGAGAACTCCTTCAGCTCCTCGCTCGAGTAGAGATAGTCGTAGCGGTCCTCGGCCTTGTCGTGCCGCCACCACTTCTCGACGTTCCGGCCGTGCAGGCGCATGTAGTAAAAGCCCTGGACGTTGGGCAGGTAGTTCTGCCGAATCGAGAAGCGGAACTTCGGCTCGTCAATCTGCACCCATGCGGCGCCGAAGCCGTTCAGCAGCGTCAGCGTCTCGCCGATCTGATCGCTCCACGACTTGTGGCGCAGCTCGACGGCGACCGGGTAGTCGCCCAACGCGCGCAGCAGTTCGGCGAGCGACTCGCGTGAGGCCGGCGTGTCCTTGAAGCTGGCGGGAAACTGCGCGAGCAGCGCGCCGAGCTTCCCGCTCGACGCGAGCGGCTCGATGCCGCGGCGGAACTCGTCGAGGTCCGTCTGGTTGGGACGAACCAGTATAGGTACCAGGTCATCATTCTTGTTCTCGCGCGGGGCCCCACCCCCGCTCGCCTCGCTCGCGCCTTCGCGCTCGCTCGAGCCGCGGGCGCTGCGCTCGCGCGCCTCTGGAACAGAACGTCGCAGACGTTCTTCGGCCATCCTCGGGTGCGTGAACTTCTGATAGAGCTTCACCGAGAACTCGAAGCCGGGCGGCGTCCGCTTGGCCCAGGCGCGGGACACATCGACACGCGGCTGACCGTAGAACGTCGAGTTCACTTCGACCGTGTCGAAGTGCTCCGCGTAGAAGGCGAGCTCGTCGAAGCCTTTCGGCCGCGGCTTGGGATAGAAGACGCCGTTCCACGTCCCTTTGCCGGACGGGTAGTTCCAGCCCGACGTCCCTATGCGTA
>MNEX01000117.1:9801-12491 GCA_001917905.1 Acidobacteria bacterium 13_1_40CM_65_14 | reverse complement strand
CCGACGAAAGAAACGAGTTGTTGTGAAGGTTATGGGACAGTAGCTCCAGAGCAGCGCCTGCGGCCAGTGAAAAAAAATGTCTAGAGAATTCCCGGAGCGGCCGGTGGTTGGTGTCGGCGCCGTGGTCGTCGACGGTAGTCGCGTGCTGCTCGTGCGCCGCGGGAACGAGCCGCTCAAAGGCGAGTGGAGTCTGCCGGGCGGCGCCGTTGAAATCGGCGAGACGCTCGAGGTCGCCGTCGCGCGCGAGGTGCAGGAAGAGACCGGTCTCCAGGTCGACGTGGGACCGATCGTCGACGTGCTCGATCGCATTCGGTTCGACCCCGACGGCCGGGCGCGCTATCACTACGTGCTCGTCGATTTCATCTGCCGGCCGAGCGGCGGCACGCTGGCGTGCGCGTCCGACGCGGACGACGTCATGTGGGTGCCGCTCGTCGAGCTGAACGACTACGCCGTGGCCGACGCGACGATCAGCGTGATTCAGAAAGGCTTCGACGTCGTCCGCTCAGGATCGTGGACGCCACGCGAAGTACACTGGCACTCCGAGTAGCACGATGATGAGCCCCGGCCACGTCGTCGCCGTGCGATAGATGAAGAGCACGATCAAGATCGTCGCCGCGCCGGCGATGTACAGCGCCGGGACGATTGGATAGCCAACGGCGCGATACGGACGATCGGCGTCGGGGCGCGTCTTGCGCAGACGGAAGAGGCCGGCGATCGTCAGGATGTAGAAAATGAGCGCCGCCGAGATGATGTAATCGAGCAGGTTGTTGTAGAGATTTCCGTACGCGCGCGTCGCCGGATCGTAGGTCCGCGGCAGCACGAGAAACGCCGCCCACAATCCTTCCAGCACGAGAGCCCACGCCGGCACCTTCGCGGTATTGAGTCGCCCGGCGGCCCTGAAGAACAGTCGGTCGCGCGCCATCGCGTACGACGCACGCGCGCCCGCGAGAATGAGACCGTTCGCGCAGCCGAACGTCGAAATCATGATGCCGATCGCCATGACGGTGACGCCCAGGCCGGGAAAGATCGCGTTGACCGTGGCGGTCGCGACGCGATCGCCGGGCGCGTGCTGAAGCTGGTCGAATGGCAGCGTCACGAGATACGCGACGTTCGCGAGCAGATACAGACCGATCACGATGAACGTGCCGAGCGCGAGCGACAGCGGAACGTTCCGCCGCGGATCCCTCACCTCGCCGGCGGTGAACGTGATGTTGTTCCACGCGTCGGCGGAAAACAGCGATCCCGTCTGGGACACGCAGAGCGCGACGAACAGACCGAACGCCGTCATCGCCGACAATCCCGGCACGATGTCGACGACGCCGCGCGGCGTCCAGAGGTTGCCGAAGTTGTCCGCGACTGCGGTGTGATTCCACCCGAGCAGCAGACCGACCACGATGAGACCCAGCAGCGCGCCGGTCTTCGCCGTCGTGAACACGTTCTGGATCACCTTTCCCCACTGGAGTCCGCGCGTGTTCGTCCACGTCAGCAGCGCGATTATCAGCATGGCGACGAGCTGCGTCGTCGAGAGCGACAGCGCATAGCCCGTCGAGAGATGGATTGGCGCGACGAGATAGTTGTCATCGGCGATCCACGGCACGAGCGCGCCGAAGTAGCGTGCGAAGCCGACCGAGACGGCCGCAATCGTGCCCGTCTGAATCACGAGGAAGAGCGTCCAGCCGTAGAGGAATCCCCACAGCGGCGAGAACGCTTCGCGCAGATAGACGTACTGGCCGCCCGCGCGCGGCATCATCGCGGCGAGCTCGCCGTACGACAGCGCGCCGACGACGGTCAGCACGCCCGTCAGAAGCCATGCGCCGAGCAGCCATCCGGGACTGCCGACGGTGCGCGCCATGTCGGCCGACACGATGAAGATGCCCGAACCGATCATCGAACCGACGACCACCATCGTCGAGTCGTACAGGCCAAGGCCGCGATAGAACTCGGTGTCAAGCGCGGTGGCGCCGGACCCGCCGGACACGGTTCGTTCGGTGGCGCGTGCAGTCGAATTGGCCATCAGCCACTCCTGAATTAAGATGCCGAGCGTCGGAACGTTACATGTTCACGCTCGATTTGATCAACACGGTCGCATTTGGCGGCGCGGTGCTGTTCCTCGGCCACGGTGTCCGCCGGCTGATACCGGCGCTCGCGCGCTACAACGTGCCGGCGCCGGTCATCGGCGGGCTGCTCGTCGCGGGGGCCATTCTCGCTGCACGGTCGCGCGGCGTGGAAATGCTGACGTTCGACACGCGGCTGCAAGTCCCGTTTATGATCGCCTTCTTCACGACCATCGGCTTCGGCGCAAGCCTGTCGCTGTTGAAGGTCGGCGGTCCGCAGGTCGTCGTGTTCTTTCTGGTGTCGACCGTGCTCGCAGTGCTGCAGAACGTGGTTGGCATTCTCATGGCGATCCCGATGGGGATGCATCCGCTGTTCGGCGTGTTGAACGGATCGGTCACGTTGACGGGCGGACCCGCGACGGGGCTCGCCTTCGCACCCGCGTTCGAGCAGGCAGGCGTGCCGGGCGCCGCGACCGTCGCGATCGCGGCGGCGATGGTCGGCATCGTGTCGGGTGGGATGATTGGCGGTCCCGTCGGGACGATCCTCATCGAGCGGCATCACCTCCGACGGCGCCGGACCAAAACGAAGCACGAGGATCCGCCGCTTGCCACGCACATCGTGGAAGACAAGCTGCG
>MNEX01000117.1:0-9649 GCA_001917905.1 Acidobacteria bacterium 13_1_40CM_65_14 | reverse complement strand
GCGCTGTCGCTGTTCCTCGTGCTCGCGTTGATGACGCTGCGCCTGTGGGAGCTGGCCGGCCTTGCGCTCCCGATGGTCGCGATCCTCGTCGTGCAGGTGGCCCTCATCGCCGGCGTCTGTTTCTGGCCGGTCTTTCGTGTGATGGGCCGCGACTACGATGCCGCCGTGATGGGCGGCGGCCTGTGCGGCTTCATGCTCGGCACGACCGCCAACGCGATGGCGAACATGGAGGCGCTGGTCGAGCGATACGGACCCGCTCCTCGCGCGTTTCTCGTCGTGCCGATGGTCGGCGCATTCTTCATCGACTTCGTCAACGCGGTCATCATCACCGTCTGTTTGAACATATGGGCCTGAATCGCGAAGACGCCTGGCATCTGCTGACCGAGTACACGAAGAGCGACAGCCTCCTGAAGCACGCGATGGCGGTCGAAGCCGCGGTGCGCGGCTACGCGCGCAGGTTCGGCGAGGACGAGGACGACTGGGGCGCCGTCGCGCTACTGCACGATTTCGACTACGAGCGCTGGCCGACGCTCGGCGATCATCCGAACAAGGGCAGTGAGATTCTTCGAGAGAAGGGGTACCCCGAATGGGCGATTCGCGCGATTCTGTCGCACGCGCAGGAAATCACCGGCGTCAGCCGCGACAGCCTCCTCGAGAAGACGCTCTTTGCCTGCGACGAGCTGTCGGGGTTCATCACGGCGGCGTCGCTCGTACGGCCGAGTAAGAGCGTTCTCGATCTCGAGGCGAGCTCGGTGAAGAAGCGGATGAAGGACAAGGCATTCGCGCGCGGCGTCAAGCGCGAAGATCTCACCGCAGGCGCCGAGCTGCTCGGGCTGCCGCTCGAGGAGCACATCACGAACGTGATCGGCTCCATGCGCGAGCGCGCCGACGCGCTCGGCCTGCGCGGAACGCTGTAAATCGCGCAACCGTATATCAGAACTGGCATGGCTGAGACGGATTCCGTCGCGACACTCGAAAGCGTGACCGTCACCTACGGGCGAAGCGAAGCGCTGCGCGACGTGACGACGACGTTTGCGGCGGGCGCGGTCGGTCTGCTCGGACCGAACGGCGCCGGGAAGAGCACGATGATCAAGGCGCTGCTCGGCTTCATCGTGCCGACGCGCGGCCGCATGCACGTGCTGGGTCTCGACGTCGCCGACGCGCCGCTCGCGATCCGCGCGCGGATCGGCTACATGCCGGAGACCGACGCGCACATTCCCGGCATGAACGCGGTCTCGTTCGTCGCCTATTGCGGCGAGCTCGCCGGCCTGCCGCGCGTCGACGCGATGCAGCGCGCACACGAAGTTCTGTTCTACGTCGGCCTGGGCGAAGCGCGCTATCGCAACGTGGAGACGTACTCCACCGGCATGAAGCAGCGCATCAAGCTCGCGCAGGCGCTGGTCCACGATCCCGATCTGTTGTTTCTCGACGAGCCAACCAACGGCATGGACCCCAAAGGCCGCGACGAGATGCTGGAGCTCGTGCGCGATCTCGCGCACAACAAGGGTGTGAATCTCATTCTCTCGTCGCATTTGCTCCCCGACGTCGAGTACACCTGCGACCACGTCGTCGTCATGGACAAGGGCACGATCGCGGCCGCCGGCCCGATCGACGCGCTGAAGCAGCCGCGCGGCCGCGTCTACGAGCTGCGCGTCAAGACACCGAGCGGCGACCTCGAGCCGTTCCTGGAGTACCTGCGAACCGCCGGACTCGATTGCCACGCGACCGACGAGGACGTCATGCGCGTGTTCGTGCCCGGCGAGGGCGGCGCGCGCCGCCTCTTCGAGCTCGCGTCATCCGAGCGCGTCCAGGTGCGGCATCTGCGTCCGAGCGTGCCGACGCTCGAAGACGTCTTCGCGCACGCGGTGGGTGAAGACTAGTGGCGTGTCTCTTCCGAATTACTACCGGGCCGCTCCGCTCCCACCCCACCGCGCAGGCGTGCGCGTCGGGGGCCCCGGGTTGTCGCGGCCCGAACATCGCGGTCGAAGGCTCGTTGTTGACGAATACTCAATCAGTTCGGACGGTCCACTAGATGCCCATCCACGATCAAGGCTACCGCCGGTACGGCGGGTCCAAAGCACCACTCGGCCAGGGATGGACCGTCATCGCGCGCGCCGGCATCCGCTCGATGTTCGCGAAGCGCGCGTTTCTCGGCCTGCTGCTGCTGGCGTGGTTTCCGTTCTTCGTGCGCGCGGTCCAGTTCTACGCCGCCGCCAATTTGCCGCAGGCGGCGATGCTCGCGCCTTCGGCGGACACGTTCCGGCAGTTCCTCGATCAGCAGGCGACCTTCGTGTTTTTCGTCACGGTCTACGTCGGCGCCGGTCTGATCGCGAACGACCGTCGCGCGAACGCGCTTCAGATTTATTTGTCGAAGCCGCTGACGCGCGTGGAGTACGTGTTCGGCAAGCTCGCGATCCTCGCGACGTTTCTGCTGCTCGTCACGTGGGTCCCGGCGATCGTGCTGCTCGTCGTGCAGATGTCGTTCGCCGGCAACTTCACGTTTCTCAGGAACAACCTGTTCCTGTTCCCGGCCATCACGGTGTTCACCTTCGTCGAAGTCCTGCTGGTGGCGATGACGATGCTCGCGTTGTCGTCGCTGTCGAACAGCAGCCGCTACGTCGGCATTCTCTACGCGGGCGTCATCTTCTTCAGCTCCGCGATCTACGGCGTGCTCTACGCCGTCACGCGGAGCACGCAGTTTTCCTGGATTTCGTTTCCGGCGAATCTCGAGCAGATCGGCAACGTGATCTTTCGCCAGCCATTGCGGTACGAGACGCCCTGGCCGGTGTCGCTGTTCATGATCGTGCTCGGGATCGCCCTGTCGGGCGTCATTCTCGAGCGCCGCGTCCGCGGCGTCGAGGTGGTCGCGTGAACCGGGGGATAGGGGCCCCCGGAGTGAACAACGTCGCGATCGTGGCCGCCGATCATCTGTCGAAGTGGTACGGCCAGGTGATCGGCCTGAACGACGTCACGCTCACGGTGCCGGCGGGCATCACCGGTCTGCTCGGTCCGAACGGCGCGGGCAAGTCGACATTCATGAAGTTGATCACCGGTCAGCTGAAGCCGAGCAAGGGTCGCATCACGGTGCTCGGCGAGCCGATCTGGGGGAACCCGGCGCTGTACTTCCGCATCGGCTTCTGCCCCGAGCAGGACGCGTTTTACGAGCGGATGACCGGCCTCGAATGGGTGACCGCGCTGGTGCGCTTGAATGGATTGAGCGACGCGGACGCGGCCGCCACGGCGCGCCGGGCGCTCGAGATGGTGGAGCTCGTCGACGCCGCCGACAAGAAAATCGGCGCCTACAGCAAGGGCATGCGCCAGCGTGTGAAGATGGCGCAGGCGCTCGCGCACGAGCCCGAGCTGCTGATTCTCGACGAGCCGCTGTCGGGCATGGATCCGATCGCGCGGCGAAAAACGATCCGGATGATCAAGGACTGGGGACGCGCAGGCAAGAGCGTCATCGTCTCGAGCCACATCCTGCACGAGATCGAGTCGATGACCGCGAACATCCTCCTCATCAACCAGGGACGGATTCTCGCCGAAGGCAACGTGCACCAGATCCGCGATCTGATCGACGAGCACCCGCACACCGTGTACATCAAAGCGGATCAAACGCGGGCGCTCGCGCGAGAGTTCCTCGCGCACGACGATGTGCTCAGCCTGAAATTCGAGGACGAGGCAGTCGTCGTGCAGACCGGACGCCCTGATGCGTTCTACGCGCGTCTCACCGACCTTGCCGCGTCAGGAGAGCTTGGCGCCATCCATGAAGTCACCTCGCCCGATGACAACCTCCAGGCGGTCTTCCAGTATCTGGTGAAGGCATGAGCGCTCCCCGCACCGCTCCGACTCTCCTCGGGTCTGCGGCGCGCATCCTCGATTTGTCGCTCGGGCAGATGCTGTGGTCGCGACGATCCATCTTTCTCGGGCTGCTGCTCGGAGGGCCAGTACTGCTGGCGATTGCGCTGCGGGTCGTCGACACGCTGTACCGCTCGGGATTTCAAATCAACGGCGCCCGCGCCGGCGGGGCCGCGATCTTCGGCATGATGATCTGGCTGCTCTACATCCGCTTCATCGTGCCGGTCCTCGGCGTCTTCTATGGGACATCCCTGATCGCCGACGAAGTCGACGACAAGACCATCACCTACCTCTTCACCCGTCCGATTCCGCGCAGCGCCGTGCTGCTCGGCAAATACCTGGCGTACGTGGTGTGCACAACGCTGCTCGTGCTGCCCTCGGTGATGCTTGTGTTTTTTCTGGTCGTGTCGACGGGCGGCGGCAGCGTCGCTGCCGCGTTTCCGTCGCTGCTGAGGGATTTCGCGATGCTGGCCATCGGGCTGGCGGCCTACGGCGCCGTGTTCGCGCTCGTCGGGACCCGCATCAAGCGGCCTCTTATTGTCGGGCTCGTCTTCGCGTTCGGCTGGGAGCCCGCCGTCCTGCTGTTTCCGGGTTATTTGAAACGGCTGACCGTCGCGTATTACATGCAGGCGCTGGTGACGCATGAGATGCCCCAGGACTCGGCCGTCAGCCTCCTGATGCAGGTCTTTCGCGAGGTGCCCTCTGTTGCGACGAGTCTCCTCGCCCTCGCGGTCATCACCGGCGTGACGCTCTGGCTGGCCGGCCGAGCGGTCGAGCACAAGGAGTACGTGCTCGAGCAATAAAATGCGGAACAGCCCGCAACTCGAGTTCGTATAAGATGTTGAGGCGCCTTTCTATGATGACGCGGACCCGGTATTTCGTGGTGGCATCGCTCCTGGTGCTCGGCGTGGGGGTCGGCACCGGCCTGGTGGCGTATTACGTCGGGTTCCCGGCGGGCGCGTTTACGCGCGGCGACGGCCCGGACGAGCTGAGATACATCCCGCGCGACGCGATGGTCGTGGCCTACGCCGACGTCGCCGACGTGATGGCATCTGAGGTTCGGCAGAAGCTCCACAAGGCGATCCCCTTCCAGGAAAACGGTCAGCGCGAATTCCAGAATCAGACCGGCATCAACATCGAAACCGACATCGACCATCTGGTTGCGTGCCTCAATCCCGATCCCTCGACGAACAACAAACCGGGTGTGGGGATGGTCATTGCCCGCGGCCGCTTCGATGAAGTGAAGATTGAAGCGCTGATGCGCGAGCACGGCGCACATGTCGAGGACTACAAAGGCAAGCGGCTCGTTGTCTCGGACGTCGGCGACCATCCGACCAGCTTTGCGCTGTCGTTCATGGAGCCCGGACTGGTTGCCGTGGGCAACACGAATCTGGTTCGCACCGCCGTCGACCTGCATCAGGGCGGCGACAACCCGCAGTCCGGTCTCGCCAGCGTGACCCGCAACGAAGAGTTGATGACCATCGTGAAGTCTCTGGAAACCGGCAATGTGTGGGCGGTCGGACGGTTTGACGCGCTCGCGTCACGCGCGAAGCTCCCGCAGGGCTTCGCGGAGCGGCTGCCGGCCATCACGTGGTTCTCGGTGAGCGGGCACGTCAACGGTGGCCTCCGCGGCGTCATCCGGGCCGAAGCGCGCGACGAGGAAGCGGCCAATAACCTGCGCGATGTCGTTCGAGGCTTCATGGCCCTGGGCAAGCTGCAGGCGGGCTCGAATCCTCAAGTGCAGTTGATGCTCCAGTCGCTGGAGCTTGGCGGGAAAGACAAGACCGTGGCGTTGTCGTTCGTCGTGCCGGCCGAAGTGTTCGACGCGGTCACGACCATGATTCCGAAGCACCTGCCCGAAAAGCCGCAGATCGAAAAGCAACCCGGACACTAGTCACAGTTTGTCTCCGGAGCGCCTTGGCCGCCGACGCCCCTTCGGCGGCACAGGGCGGCTTGACGCGCCGCGCACCCGCCCCTACACTCGCCACCACACCTCACTGCACACAAGGTCACACGATGACGATGAATACGAATGTCCGGCTGAAGCCGGACACGACGTACGTTTGCGCGATGCGCGTAATGACCGTCCTTGTTTTTGTCGCGTCCGGCTTTAGCGGGACCGCGTCCGCCCAGGACGCTGATCTCGATCCGCGGATCGTGAAGCTGGTGGCCGCGATTTCTGAGGAGCGTCTCGAAACGATCCTGAAGAAACTCGAGACCTTCGAGACGCGCAGCACGCTCTCCTCGACGACATCGTCGACGCGCGGCATCGGCGCCGCGCGGGAGTGGATCCTTCAAGAAATGCGGAGCTACAGCCCGAAGCTCCAGGTGAGCTTCGACGTCCACCACGTGCCGAAACAGGGACGCATCACGCGCGACATCGAGCTCCGCAACGTGATGGCGATTCTGCCCGGCAAGAGTGCCCGCCGCATCTACGTCAGCGGGCACTACGACACGGTGGCGCGCCCCGGCGGTCAGGGAGTGACCAACTCGGGCGGTCCCGCGCGCGATCCCGACGCCGCGACGCCTCCGCCGATCGATCCGAATGCACCGCTCGACAACCGCGCACCCGGCGTCAACGACGATGGGAGCGGCACGGCGCTGACCATCGAGCTCGCGCGCGTCTTCAGTCAGAGCGGCATCGACTTCGAAGCGACGCTGGTCTTCATGTGCCACGCCGGTGAGGAGCAGGGGCTTGTAGGTGCGCGTCTGCACGCGCAGAAAGCCGTCGCGGAACACATCCCCATCGAAGCGATCTTCAATAACGACATCGTCGGCAACGACAAAGGCGGGAACGGCATCATCGATGGCGCGACGATTCGCGTGTACTCGGAAGGCCCCGAGGATTCACCCTCGCGCGAGCTGGCCCGATTCGTTCAGCGCTGGGGCGGACGCTATGTGCCCTCGCACCGGGTGCGTCCGATGGCGCGGCCCGATCGGTTCGGCCGCGGAGGCGATCACTCCGCGTACAACCAGCTCGGCTTCACCGCGGTGGGGTTTCGCGAGTCGCGTGAGAACTTCACACGCCAGCACGACGTGCGCGACACCTTCGAAGGCATCTCGCTGCCGTATCTCGCGCAGAACTCCCGCGTGAACGCCGCATCAGCCGCGACGCTCGCGCTCGCGCCTCCGCCGCCGACGGTGATGAGCGAACGCGGTCAGCCGCTGATGACGCGTGCGCCGTCCGGATACGATGCGAATCTCCGATGGAATGCGTCGCCCGGCGCCGCAGCGTATCGGATCTTCTGGCGCGACGCGTGGGGACCCGACTGGCAGCATGACCTCCTCGTCGGTAACGCGACCAACGTCGTGCTGCCGAACATGCAGATCGACGATTACGTCTTCGGTGTCGCGGCCATCGACGCACAGGGCCACGAGAGCTTCGTCACCGCGTACGTCACGCCGCCCCGGGCCAACACCGCGATCCGGTCAGGGCAGTACTAGCAGGCTGTTGAAAAACCCAGCCTGAAATGAAAAGTCTGAAGTCGAAAGTCCGAAGTCTAAGGACTCGGGCCGAATTCCGAAGGTCAGACTTCAGACTTCAGACTTCAGACTTCTAACTTCAGACTTCAGGTTGCTGGCTTTTTCAGCAACCTGCTAGTGGATTGTCTTCTCGAGCTCACGACCGGGCCGCTCCGCTCGCACGCAACCGCGCAGGCGTGCGCGGCGGGCCCCCGCATTGTCGCGGCCCGAAACTCGCGGTTGTCGGCTTGTTGTAAGTGGCACTCGATCAGCTCAGACGGTCCGCTAGAGGGCGCGCCGTCCGTTGACGACGGCGTCGATGAAATCGCCAACCACCGCCGTGACGCGCTCTGATGGCTCGATGAATTCGATGCCGGACCGATACAGCACGCCTTCTTGCTCGACGTCGCTGATGCTGCAGTAGCTGACGCGTCCCTTGACGACGATGGAGCGGTCGCCGAGCGTGAGGCGGAAATCGTGAAGAGAATCGAGGTGAAGGGGAAAGGTGGTTTCGACTTGGGCGCCGCCGCGGCTGATGTCCTTGATGGCCATCGGTTGGAAGACCATCACCTCGCCCTTTAAGTCGCCGAGGATTTGAATGCGCTCAGTATCTCTTTTCTCTGCGCCCACCCGGCGCGACTATAACATCAATTCATCCACATGGTGGGCTGCGGTGCGAACATCTCCGAGTCCGACGGCTCCGGCAATTCGGCTTCCGATTCCTGTCCTTCGTACTCGGTCGTGTAGGTGAGCACCGGAATGTCGCGCGTCGCCTCGTCCAACTTCAACATCGACAGCACCTGGAACCCATCCAGATCGTCGATGCACACGCACAGGATGACCAGGTTCGGTTGCACGCGCTTGATCTGCGAATACGCGTGGGCGTTCGATTCCACGAAGACGACGTCGTAGTGGCCGGCGTCCAGGACCGTTTCGAGAAGCTCGAGGATCTCCGCGTTGCCGTTGACGATGACGACCTTCTGGGCGAGGATTGCCCCGCTGCGGCTGTGGAAGGTGTCGGTGGTGGTCGCGGAGTTGGTCAGCATCCTGGTCCGTCTCCCCGGACGCTCATCCTCGATTCAGGATTCGTGCCACGCCCAGCACAACGAATTGGCGTCATTTCCGGCCGTCTCCGGCTCGTCCAAAGCCCGTTTCTGATGCTGACCCCGAAAGATTCCACTGGCCATGGAGGCGTAAACCTCTGTTACCTCGGGTATTTGCCGTGCTTGTTGCAGCCGAGGTCCACAGTACGGCACTCTCACGCTCATGGCGACTTTTACCGCGCAGATGACGACCTATCGCAACTTTATTGACGGTTCGTGGGTGCCATCGGTTTCGGGCGATGTGTTCGAAAACCGAAACCCGGCGAATACCGACGATCTCATCGGCGTCTTCCAGAAGTCGACGCGAGACGACGTCGAGCGAGCGATCGAGGCGGCGCGCCGCGCGTACGTTCAGTGGCGACTCGTGCCGGCGCCGCGCCGCGCCGAGCTGTTGTTTCGCGCCGCGCAGATGATTGCCGATCGCAAGGACGCCCTCGCGCGCGACATGACGCGCGAGATGGGCAAGGTCCTCGACGAAACGCGCGGCGACGTTCAGGAAGCGATCGACATGACCTTCTTCATGGCGGGCGAGGGGCGCCGGCAGTACGGGCAGACCGTGCCCTCCCAGCTGCGCGACAAGTTCGCGATGTCGATGCGCCAGCCGCTCGGCGTCTGCGCGGTCATCACGCCCTGGAATTTCCCGATGGCGATCCCGTCGTGGAAGATCATCCCAGCGCTCGTGTGCGGCAACACCGTCGTCTTCAAGCCGGCGACGCTGACGCCGCTGTCCGCGCTCAACCTCGTCAAGATCCTGGACGAAGCCGGCATCCCCGCCGGCGTCGTCAATCTGGTGACCGGTGGCGGCAGTGAAGTCGGCAACGCGATGCTGGTCAGCGACGAGGTGCGGGTCGTCTCGTTCACCGGATCGACAGACGTCGGTCGCACCGTGTCGGAGAAGACGGCGCCGTCATTCAAGAAAGTCCATCTCGAGATGGGCGGCAAGAACGTCATCATGGTGATGGACGATGCCAATCTCGATCTCGCCATCGAGGGATGCGTGTGGGGCGGTTTTGGGACGACGGGGCAGCGTTGCACGGCGGCGAGCCGCGTGGTCGTGCACGACAGGGTGTATAAGACGTTTCTCGATCGCTTCGTGGCGCGCGCGCGCGCGCTGCGCGTCGGCGACGGCCTCGCCCCCGACTCGCAGATGGGCCCGCTGGTCAGCGAAGGTCAGCTGAAGACCGTGATGAAGTACGTGGAGATTGGCCAGAAGGAAGGCGCCACGCTCG
>MNEX01000003.1 GCA_001917905.1 Acidobacteria bacterium 13_1_40CM_65_14 | reverse complement strand
TGAGCGCCGGCATGTTGATCACTTCGAACCGCGCCGACCTGTCGCGCAGCAGGCGTAGCGCGCGCGCGACGTAACGGCTCGTCAGCACGAACCGGTTGCCGCTCGCCGCGATGCCGTCGACGAAGTCGTGCTGCACGCGTCGCAGGCCCGGGAAGCTCTCGAACGTCCGCAACTCGAGGAACTCGTCGAGCAGAAACGTCGCCGGCTCGCTCGCCGATGTGCGTGCATGGCCGAAGAAGGCGAGCGTCGCGTCGAAGGCCGGACGCGCGCCCAACACACCCGGCGCCGACGAATCGGTGATCGGGAACGGCGACACTGCCGACACCGCGCGCAAGAAACGCTCGGGGGTGGTCGCCGTGCGCTCGACGTCGATGTACTGCGCGGAGGTGCGGCCGATCCGCTCGCGCAGCTGATGGAGCAGTGTCGTGCGCCCGCTGCCGCATCCGCCGACGAGGACCGGAATGCGCGACGGAAACGCGTCCAGCGCCGCGGTCACGCGGCGCGCCAGAATCGTACGAGGGGTTAACATGCGTCGTCCTCACGCATCGGAATTCGGAGTCCTTCGCGCTCGGCCGTCGCAATCGCGTCGGGATAGCCGGCGTCGGCATGTCGCACGACGCCGATGCCCGGATCGCACGTGAGCACGCGTTCGAGTTTTTCATCGGCGTCGGCCGTGCCGTCGGCCACGATGACCATGCCGGCATGTAAGGAGTAGCCGATGCCGACGCCACCGCCATGATGCACCGACACCCATGTCGCGCCGGCCGAAGCGTTCAGCAGCGCGTTCAGAATCGGCCAGTCCGCAATCGCATCGCTGCCATCGCGCATCGCTTCGGTCTCGCGATTGGGCGACGCCACCGATCCCGTATCGAGATGATCGCGGCCGATGACGATCGGCGCCTTGATCTTGCCGTCGCGCACGAGCTCGTTGATGCGCAGCCCGAAGCGCGCGCGCTCGCCGTAGCCGAGCCACAAGATGCGTGCCGGCAGACCCTGGAACGCCACGCGTTCCTGCGCCAGCTTGATCCAGCGGACGAGCGCGGGATTGTGTCCGAACATCTCGAGCGCGGCCTCATCCGTGACGCGGATGTCGGCGGGGTCGCCCGAGAGTGCCGCCCAGCGGAAGGGGCCTTTGCCCTCACAGAAGAGCGGGCGGATGTACTCGGGCACGAAGCCGGGGATGTCGAATGCATTGGCGACGCCAGCCAGCTTCGCCTGCGCGCGGATGTTGTTGCCGTAGTCGAACGTGACGGCGCCGCGAGCCTGCAGCGCGAGCATGGCGCGGACGTGCTCGGCCATCGCAGCCATCGATCGCGCGACGTAGTCATCCGGGTTCCGCTCTCGCAGCCGAACCGCTTCGTCGAGGCTCATGCCATTTGGTACGTATCCCTCGAGCGCATCGTGCGCCGACGTCTGATCCGTGAGCACATCGGGTGTGATGCCGCGGGCGACGAGAGCGGGTAGCACATCCGCTGCGTTGCCGCGCAACCCGATCGACCGCGCCGTTCCGGCGTGCGTCCAGCGCATCACCGTATCCAGCGCCTCGTCGAGGCTGTCAGTTGCCTCATCTAGATACTTAGTAGCCAGTCGGCGAGCGATCCGTTGCGGATCGACCTCGATGACGAGCGCGGCCGCGCCGTTCATCACAGCGGCGAGCGGCTGAGCGCCGCCCATGCCGCCCATGCCAGCGCTCAGAAACAGCCGATTCGTCAGCGAACCGCCGAAATGTCTCCGTGCAACGGCCGCGAGCGTCTCGTACGTGCCTTGCACGATGCCTTGGCTGCCGATGTAGATCCAGCTGCCAGCGGTCATCTGCCCGTACATCGTGAGCCCGCGGTCCTCGAGGTCGCGAAAATTTTCCCACGTGGCCCAGGCGGGCACGAGGAGCGCGTTCACGATGAGGACGCGCGGGGCGCCGGGGTGCGTCTGGAACACGCCGACCGGCTTGCCCGACTGCACCAGCAGCGTTTCGTCGTGCTCGAGCGAGGTCAGCGAGCGCACGATGGCATCGAACGCTGGCCAATTCCGCGCCGCCTTTCCCGATCCGCCGTACACGATGAGATCGTCGGGCCGCTCGGCGACATCGGGATCGAGATTGTTCATCAACATCCGCAGCGCGGCCTCTTGCGGCCAGCCTTTGCACGTCAGCGACGTGCCGCGTGGTGCTCGGATGATGCGTGTTGCGGTGGCCATGAAGGTACGTGGGGAGAAAGATAGACCTTAAGAAGCGGCGCGAGCGTTGTCAAATTGAAAATGAAAAATTTTTTACTTGACTCGCGAGCCGCACGAGTCTTCCAGCTCGCTCGACGCGATCAATTCCGTGATCGCGGCAATGTCGGGCGCCGGCGCGCGGTCGGCGTCGAGCGTCGGCACGCGCGATCGCACGAGCGCGTGAATTTTTTTCAGTGAAGACGATGTCTCGAGCGGCGCGAGCAGGTCGATCGCCTGACAAGCACACAATATTTCGATCGCGATCACCTCGCGCGCGCGCGACACGGCCTGCTCGGCCTTCAGCGCCGCGGTCATGCTCATGCTGACGTGGTCTTCCTTGTTCGCGGAGGTCGGGATCGTGTCGACGCCGGCCGGATGCGCGAGCGTCTTGAGCTCGGAGGCCACGGCGGCGGCCGTCACCTGCGCCAGCATGTAGCCGGATCGCACGCCGCCTTCGGTGGTGAGGAACGCCGGCAGCCCGCTGACGGTCGGATCGACGAGCCGATCGGTCCGCCGTTCGCTGATCGTGGCGAGCGGGACGACGGCCGCGGCCAGCAGATCGGCGGCCAGGGCGATCGGGGCGCCGTGAAAGTTGCCGCACGACACGATGTCGCCGCTGTCGGCGAAGACCATGGGGTTGTCGGTGGCACTGTTGGCCTCGACGTCCACCGTGTTGCGCACGAACCACAGCCCGTCGCGGGTCGCGCCGTGCACCTGAGGGGCGCAGCGCAGCGAGTAGGCGTCCTGGACCTTCCCGCAGAACTCGTGCGACTTGTTGATCCCGCTGCCGCGCATCAGCATCTCGATGTTCGCGGCTGAGGTCTGCTGTCCGCGGAACGGCCGCGCCTCGTGGATGCGCGCTTCGAAGGGATGGATCGACCCGCGGAGGGCGTCGATCGACAGCGCCGCCGCGATATCCGCCGCGCGAGCGAGCTGTTCGGCTCCCGCGAGCGCAAGCGCCAGCACGGCCGTAGAGGGCTGCGTCCCATTGATCAGCGCAAGCCCCTCCTTCGGCCCGAGTTTGACGGGTTTGAGCCCAGCGCGCTCGAGCGCCTCCGCCCCGGGAACCCACGACGTCAACCGCAGAGCTCGCTGAGCCCGCAGAGACCCTTTGTTTTCTCTGCGTTCGTTGCGTTCTCCGCGGTTATCGTCGTCGATGGACGCTTCGCCTTCGCCGATCAACACGAGCGAGAGGTGCGCGAGCGGGGCGAGGTCGCCGCTGGCGCCGACCGATCCACGCGAGGGGACGGCCGGATGTACACCTTTATTAATGAGCGCGATCAGGGCTTCCAGGGTCTCGACGCTGATGCCCGAGAATCCCTTCGCCAGGACGTTGGCGCGCAGCGCCATCGTCGCGCGGACGGCGCGGACCGGCAGCGGATCGCCGACGCCGGCCGCATGACTGCGCAGCAGATTGACCTGCAGCGCTTCGAGGGCATCGGGCGCGATCCTCACGTCGGCGAACGATCCGAATCCGGTGTTGATGCCGTAGGCCGGCTGGTCGCTGCGCGCTACGCGATCGACGACGGCGCGAGACGCGCGGACGCGCGCACGCGCGACATCGCTCAGCGCGACGTGTTCGCCGCGGTCCGCAATCTCGAGGAGCTGTTCGATCGTGAGCGACGCGCCGTCGAGCTCAATCATGGTCATTGGTCATTGGTCGTTGGTCGTCGCTCGTTAGTCGTTGAGCGGCTGTAGCAGTAGAATCTTAGCCCGTCGCGACAAACGACCAAAGACCAACGACCAAAGACCAACGACTATATGAATCTCGCCGTGTTGGGTGCACAGTGGGGTGATGAGGGCAAAGGAAAGATCGTCGACCTGCTCACATCGCACTTCTCGATCGTCTCGCGCTATCAAGGTGGCCACAACGCGGGGCACACGGTCTACGTCAACGGCGCGAAGTTCATCCTGCGTCTGATCCCGTCGGGCATTCTGCATGCCGGCGTCACCTGCGTCATCGGCAACGGCGTCGTCGTCGATCCGCAGGCGCTGTTTGCCGAAGTCGACGAGCTGAAGAAGAACGGTATCGACGTCGATGGCCGGATTCTCATCAGCGACAAGGCGCACCTGATTCTGCCGTATCACCGCGATCTGGACCTGCTGTCCGAGGCGCGGCGCGGCGAGCGGAAGATCGGCACGACCTCGCGCGGCATCGGTCCGGCGTACGAGGACAAGATTGGGCGTCGCGGCATCCGCGTGTGCGATCTCGCCGACTCGAAGGGCCTCGAGCAGAACGTGCGCGACAACGTGACCGCGCGGAACCGGCTGGTGCAGGACAGCACGATGGACTGGAAGCCGGTGCTCGACCAGCTGCTGACGCACGCCGAGCGGATGCGACCGATGATTCGCGACGTGTCGGTCCTGGTGAACGACGCCATGCGCGCGGGCAAGTCGATCCTGTTCGAGGGCGCGCAGGGCACGCTGCTCGACATCGATCACGGCACCTATCCGTACGTCACCTCGTCGAACGCGTCGATCGGCGGCGTGTGCACCGGTCTCGGCATCCCGCCGAAAGCGATCGGCCGCGTGATCGGCGTCGTCAAGGCGTACACGACGCGCGTGGGTGAAGGGCCGTTTCCCACGGAGCTGTTCGGCGAGATGGGCAACCGGCTCCGCGAAACCGGCAGCGAGTACGGCGCCGTCACCGGACGCCCGCGGCGCTGCGGCTGGTATGACGGGGTCGCGGTGCGTTATGCCGCGCGCATCAACGGGCTCGACGGCCTCGCGCTCACCAAGCTCGACGTGCTCGACGGACTGGAGTCGATCGACATCTGCACGTCGTATCGGTCCGGCGGCCGCACGCTGACCGATTTTCCGTCCGACGTCGGCCAGCTCGCGCAGTGCGAGCCGGTCTACGAGTCGATGCCCGGTTGGAGCGCGCCCACCAAAGGCCTCCGCCAGTTCGATCAGCTGCCGGCCGCGGCGCGCAACTACATCAAGAAGCTGGAAGAGGTCTCCGGCGTCCGCGCCTCGATCATCTCGACCGGTTCTGAACGCGACGACACGATCATTCGTGACGAGGTCTGGAGATGAACGATGAGAGCGATGAGAACGATGAGATTTCAGATTTCAGATTGCAGATTTCAGATTGGCGACGAAGAACGCAAAGCGCGCAAAGGCCGCAAAGTGGTCTTTTGCTTTGCGGTCTTCGCGGCCTTTGCGTTCTTCACGGTAGCGCAGCCGCCTTCGGTCCTTCGGGCCTTCGGCGAGCCTCGCCGTAGCGAAAGCGGAGGCGGGGCCTTCAGGCCTGCCGTGACAGCTGCGCCACAGGACACACCGGACGCACATCGCGCCGCGGCGAAGGCCGCTGCGGGCCGGGAGTTCGCGGGCCTCTACAGCAGGGTCTGTCTGGAACCTGCCGCGCCCGCATCGACGACCACTGCGCAGCGAGGTCAGCGCGGTCAGCCCCCGGCGGAGCGCCAGATTCCACCGCGTGATCGTTGGTACACCGAACCGGTGAAGGTGTTCGATAACCTGTACTTCCTCGGGACGAAAGAGCACGGCTCGTGGGCGGTGGCGACCACCGATGGAATCATCCTTCTCGACGCGTTGTTCGACTACGCGGTCGACTCCGAAGTCGCAGAAGGCTTGCAGAAGCTCGGGCTCGATCCGCGCAAGATCAAATACGCGATCATGAGCCACGGTCACGGCGATCACGACGGCGGCGCGAAGTACCTGCAGGATCGGTTCAAGGCGCGCATCATCATGGGCGAGCCCGACTGGGAGCTGACGTCGCGCAACTCACGCGATCCGGTTCCGCAGAAAGATCTCGTCGCAACCGACGGTCAGAAGGTGACGCTCGGCGGTCAGACGGTGACGTTGTACTTGACGCCCGGTCACACGGCCGGGACCGTCTCGACGCTGATTCCGGTGACCGACGGTGGAAGACCGCACGTCGCGGCCGAGTGGGGCGGGACGGCGTTCAGCGCGACGACGCCGGCCGAACAGCTTCGCACCTACATCAGCTCCGCGCAGCGCTTCCGCGACGTCGCGTCGAGAGCTGGCGCCGACGTCATCATCACCAACCACACCGCGTTCGACGGCACCCTCGCGAAGCTCGACGCGCTGAAGAACCGCAAGCCCGGCGCTCCACATCCTTATGTACTGGGGACCGAGGGCGTGAAGCGCTACCTCACGGTCGCGGAACAGTGCGCGAAGGCCGCGCTCGCTTCGCGCTGAGATTGCAGATTTCAGATTGCAGATTTCAGATTGTCGTCGTCGACCACACCGATGACGCGATCGAGCTTGGTGGTCGCGAGCAGCTTGCGCAACTCGGGTGGGACGTGCAGCAACCGGAGCGTCGCCCCCGCGCGGCTCGCCGAGATGTACGCGTGCGCGATCGTGCCCACGATGACGCTGTCGATGTGGGAGAGCTCTTCGACGTTCAGAACAATATCGGTGCAGCCGTGATTGGTGAGCGCGCGCAGGCGTGCCAGCAGGGCCGGAAGGTCGCCCTGTTCGGGGTCCACAGGCCCGTGAACGTCGACGACGATGGTCTCGCCGCGACGCCGTTCAAACAGCAGCATGGCTCCTAATCACCGACGCGCAGCGGCGCGCGCGGTCGGCTCATTCCGAGCTCCTCAGCCTCCGATGCCACCGTCTCGATGAACCGATCGAGCTTCGTGATCGCGAGCAGTTCCTTCAACCAGTCGGTCAGAACTCAGAACTTAAACTTTCTGACGCGTGCAATACGCTTCCACTGCCGCCGGGTCGGCGTCGACGAACTCGATGCCGGCGCGATAGCGCGGACCGCTGTTCGGCTGAATCTCGAACGACGTCCAGGCGACGGTCGCGCTGAACTGGACGCTGGCGCCCTCGTCTTTCAGCATGACGGCCACGCGCTGATTCGGACTGAGCTTCGCCGGCGACACGAGCTGCGCGCCGATCGTGGACAGATCGATGAGCGCGGCGTTGGCGCCTTCCACCACCGCCACGGCCTTGTCCTTCATCTTGAACCGCGGCGCCCGGCGCGTGCCGCGCTGATCGAGCGGCTGCGCGGGCGTCTTCGGCGCGCGCGGCACCACGCGCGAGTAGTCGCTGTCGTGTGACAGCACGCGGATTTCGGCGTCCGCCAGCTTCGGATCCGCTTTGATGCGGTTGATGAGGGCGGCGCCGCGCGGCGTCATCGCGAAGAGGCGCTCGAGCGTGACTACCTTCGGGCGGCGCTTGGTGATGACTTCGAGCGCGCGCAGCGCGTCGGCGTCGGAGAATTCGAGGATCTCGCCGTTGACGGCGCCGGCGCGTTCCTTCAGCGCAGGCAGACGATCGGCGTGTCCAATGAAAACGGCGCAAGGTTCGGGCACAGCAGGTCAGTATACAATTCTCACTGGCGGCGGGGCCCCCCCCCCGCCGCGAGCTTTCGCTGACACCTCGCCGCGGATTCTCAGTCCGCGGCTCGGCGTGGCCGCAGGCGCTCTGCGCCCATAGACGATCCTTGATGGAGCAGCCACCGTATCGAGACGTCACTGTTGGCGACCTGCTGACCCGACTCGCGCAGGCGGTGCCGTCCCACGCGGCGCTCGTGTACGCTGACGGCCCTCGGTACACGTTCGAGGCGCTGGACCGCGAGGCGCGCACGATCGCGCGCGGGCTGATGGCGCTCGGTATCGAGCCGGGCGAGCGCGTGGTGCTGTGGGCGACCAACGTACCCGAGTGGATCGTCCTGCAGTTCGCCCTCGCGAAGATCGGCGCGATTCTGGTGACCGCGAACACCTCGCTGCGATCGAAGGACATCGACTATCTCCTGCGTCAGAGCGAAGCCGCGACGCTCGTGACCATCCGTGGCTTCCGTGACGTGGATTACGTGAGCGCGCTGGCCGAGGTCGGCGCCGTGACCGGCACCATCCCGACCCTCAAACGCATCATTTATATAGGTGCGGATCCGCCGGCCGGCTACATCCCCTATGACGCGCTCCGCGCGAACGCCGCTCAGGTCTCAGAAGCGGACCTCGACGCCCGCAGCCGCAGCGTCGGCGTCGATGACGTGATCAACATGCAGTACACGTCGGGCACGACGGGATTTCCCAAAGGCGTGATGCTGACGAGCCGCAACATCGTCAACAACGGTCACGCGCTCGGCGGGATGCTCGGCTTCACGCCAGCGGATCGACTGTGCGTGTGCGTGCCGCTGTTTCATTGCTTCGGCTGCGTGATCGGCGTGCTCGGCGCGTTCACCTACGGGTCGTGCCTCTGCGTCGTCGAAGCGTTCGAGCCGCGGCGCGTCCTGGAGATGATTCATCGCGAGCGCTGCACCGCGCTCTACGGCGTGCCGACGATGTTCATCGCCGAGCTCGAGTGTCCGGACTTCGCGAAGTACGATCTCACGTCGCTGCGCACGGGCGTGATGGCCGGCGCGCTCTGCCCCGAGCCGCTCATGCGGCGCGTGATGACCGACATGCATCTGCCGGAAATCACGATCGCGTACGGCATGACCGAGTCGTCGCCGGGCATCACGATGACGCCGCGCGATTCGTCCATCACGCAGCGGTCGCAGACCGTCGGCATCGTCCTGCCGGAGCTCGAAGTGAGGATCGTGGATCCGGCCACCGGCGCCGAGCGCGCGACCGGCGAGCGCGGCGAGCTGTGCTGCCGCGGCTACAACGTGATGAAGGGGTACTACAACAATCCCGACGCCACGCGCGCCGCGATTGATGCGGACGAATGGCTGCATACCGGCGACGAAGCGAGCATGGATCCCGATGGCTACGTGCGAATCACGGGCCGCATCAAGGATCTGATTATTCGCGGCGGCGAGAACATCGCGCCGAAGGAGATCGAGGATCGCCTGCGCGAGCACGCCGCCGTGGCGGACGCGTACGTCTACGGTGTGCCCGACGCGTTTTTCGGTGAAGTGGTCGCGGCAGCGGTCCGGCTGAAGCCGGACACCACCAGAACTCAGGAGGACATGATCTCCTGGTGTGGCGACACCCTCGCGAAGTTCAAGGTGCCGAAGTACGTAAGGTTCGTGTCGGAATTTCCGATGACCGCGTCAGGGAAGATTCAGAAGTACAAGCTCCGCGAGGAGCATCAGAATATCTTGGCGTCCTGAAGGGGCCACCAGCGGACCTTCACCTTGCCGACGATGTACTTCTTCGGCACGGGGCCCCAGTGGCGGCTGTCGGAGCTGTTGTTGCGGTGGTCGCCCATGACGAAGTAGTAGCCCTGCTGAACGACCTGCGGGCCGTAATCGTCGTGGCTCCGGAACTCCGCGGGCACGTAGTCGTCGTGAAGCGGAATGTCGTTCACGTAGACACGGCCGTCGACGATGCGGACCGTGTCGCCTTCCTTCGCAATCACGCGCTTGACGAACATCTTCTCGGGATTGATCGGGTAGTACAGCATCACGATGTCGCCGGGCCGCGGCTCGCCGAGCTCGTACACCAGCTTGTTGACGATGAGGCGATCGTGATCCTCGAGCGTCGGCGCCATGCTCAGGCCGTCGACGCGGGCGACTTGGACGCCGAACGTCACGATGAGCGTCGCGTAAACAGCGGCCGAGACGAGCGTCTGGACGGCCGACCAGACCTCATGCCACATCCGCGCCCACGCCGTCGCGGTCGTGTCCTCCGTGGCAACCGCGGGGGCTTCGATTACCGGGACGAGTGGGACGACCGGATCGATCGCCGGCGGCGGAATGAAGCACGCGAGGGCGTGCGCCTCGACAACGGGATCGATCGACTGGAATTCGTATGCCATGCGAGTGTCCCAGAATACCACGGAGGTGCTATACTCACCCCCTCTCCTCGCTGAGCGGTAGGCCCCAGCCCTTTCCGCGACTGGTTTCCAAGGGTGACAATTTCGTGCGTCGACGGAGGACGTGTTGATGATGCGCTTCGCTCGTCTTGTGATGTGTTTTGTGATCATCGTGTTGGCCGGCGTCAGCCGTTCGCAGGCGCAGACCACCAGTGAGCCGCGTTGGTACGGCGAGATCGCGGTCGCGGCCACGCTGGGCCATAAGTCCGACAAGGCGTTTGGAGGAGAGATCGGCGGCCGGCTCAGCGAGACGCTCGACGTCTTCATCGAGGCCGGGCATATGGGCAACGTGGGGAACGACGATCTGGAAGCGCGCGCGCAAAAAATTGCGGCCTTCCTCGGCGGCACGGTCGGCAGCAGCGCCTACAAGGTGAACTTTTTCGACATCGGCCTCAAGTACCGCGTGCCGATGACGGGCATGTGGCATCCCTACGTCGCCGTCGGCGTCGGGCTCGCGAAGGTGAAACCCGAAGTGACCTTCGGCGTGGGCGGCACCGACGTGACGGGCGAGCTCGAGAGCCGCGGAGTCCAGCTCGGCACCGATTTGAGCGAGTCGCAGAACAGGGCGCTCGTGATGGTGGGGGGCGGGACGACCATCGACTTTGCTACACGGTACTTCGCGGACGTGAGTTATCGCTACGGCCACATCTCCGAAACGAAGAGCGGCGACGAGGTTTTGATCAAAGGCCTGAGCACGCAACGCGTGCAAATCGGCGTCGGCATCCGCTTCTAGCTCAGCTGCCGACGAACGACAGGGACCAACGACGAACGACCAAACGTTGGTGCGTCTCTTGCTCTCCATGTTCGCGTCGAATTGCGAACACAAGAACAAGGAGGCATCGATGGTTCGTCGAGTTATCTCAACCGTCGTACTCGTCGCCTGCGCCGGCATATACGCCCTCGCCGCCACTGAACGCGCCACGTTCATCCTCACGACCGGCGAGCGGAAAAGCGGGACGGTCGTCTACCATGGCGGCCAGAACGAAAACCTCATCAACGGCGACCTCAACCTTGGCCAGGACAACGCGAGAGATCTCACGTTCCACATGGCCCAGGTGGCGGTGATTGATTTTGTTGGCGGGCGTCCAGCCCCTGACGAGATCTCGAATGTGCCGGCGTCAGGTCACTACCTCGTGACGCGCGACGGTAATGGCCAGCCCGGGACGTTCGTGAACATGATCGGCGGCGACACGCTGGTGTGGCGCAATCAGAACGGCGACGAGCAGCGCTATCCGCTGCGAGATGTCCGCCGCATCTACCTCAATCCGGACAGCGCGCGCACGGCGTTCCGCTATAGAGGCACAGGTGCGAACGCGGTCGGCACGGCGGGGCAGACGGTGCTCGCGCCGGGGGCGGTCCGCGTCGACGCGAATCAGCCGTGGACCGACACGGGCGTCGACGTCAAGGTTGGCGATCTCGTCTCGTTCCAGGGCAACGGTCAGATCGCCTTTGGCCAGAGTAGCGGCCAGACAGCGGGACTCGACGGCAAAAGCGACGTGCGGTCGCCGAACTATCCGGTCTCGGCGATGCCAGTCGGCGGTTTGATCGGCAAAGTGGCGAACAGCGCGCCGTTCCCGATCGGATCGAATCAGCAGCCGATTCGCATGCCGGCCAGCGGACGCCTGATGCTCGGCGTCAATGACAACGAGATGAACGACAACAGCGGGTTCTTCTCCGTCATCGTGACCAGGACGGGGCAGAATCGGAAATAACTTTGGGCGGGATGGGCAGGATGGGCAGGATCGGCAGGACGGGAGGCAGGATGGTACGCTCCGTCCCGCCTACCGTCCCGCCCGCCCATCCAGCCTGTCCTGCCTATCCCGCCCGTCCTGCCCATCCAGCCTGTCCTGCCCGATCAACTGCGCCTGAACGATGAAGCGTTTCGGCGCGTGCCCGATGAAATCAAACGGATAACAGGTGACGAGCGTCAGCGTCGGCTGACGCGTCGGATTCAACACGTACACGTCGTCCGGACCGACGACGAGCGTGTTGCTGATGCGGTAGTGATAGACGCGGTCGCTGGTCGAGAGATTCAGCACGTCGCCGGCGCGCATGCGGCGGACGGGCCGGAAGATCGTGTCGCGGTGACCGGCGATGGCGATGTTGCCGCGCTCGCCCGGTAATGCTGTGTCCTCGATGTGCCCGGCGCCCCGATTCAAAATCGCATCGTCGCTGCCTTCGAGGACCGCGGTGGACAGCTGCACCGCCGGCGCGTCGAGGCGCGCGATGACGGTGCCGAGTTCAATCCCCATTCGTCCCGACGTGCCGCGCGGCGACCGCGCGCCCGCGTCACCCGGCAGCCTCCGCGCGGCCAACGAAGAGGGAACTGCCAGGCGCTGTGTGTATTGCGTCTCGAGCCACGCCGCTGCGCACCACGCCGCCGTCGCTGCGCCCACACAGAGGAGCATTCGCTCGATCCAGACGAGCCACTGTCGGGGTTCGGGGTGACGGGTTCGGGCTTCGAGGTTCACGGTTCTCGAGGGCCGCCCGACGGACTTGACGCGGCCGCGAAATAGCCCGGTCGGGTGCGGATGTTCAACTTACGATCGGGCGCTTCGACCAGCACGCGGACGCGATGATACGCGCCGTCGCGATCGGGCGGCGTGTAGCCAATCGTGTAGCCGCTGCGAATCTCGCGCGCGATCCGCTCGCAGGCCGATATCAGCGGACCGGCCGACCGCGGCAGAAACCGCTCGCCGCCCGTCGTCTGCGCGAGCGACTTCAGGACGCCGGGGTTCTTGTCGGGATCGTCGTTGCTGAAAATGCCAATCGTGTAGATCGTCGCGTTCGACGCGCGGGCCCGCGCCAGCACGCGATCCAGGTTCGCCCGGCTCGCGTTGTCGCCGCCGTCGCTGATCGCAATCAGAATCTTCCGGGCGCGCGTCCCCCCGTCGAGATAATCGAGGCCGGCGATCAACGCATCGTAGAGTGCAGTGCGGCCTTCGGGCACGAGCGACGTCATCGCGGATTCGAGCGCGCCGCGATCGCTGGCGAGCAGGAACCGGCGGTCCCGCACGGCGTGTTGCGCGTCGTCGTTGAACCGGATGACGAAGAGCTCGTCCTGCGGATGGCTCGAGCTCGCGAACCGCAACGTGGCCGCGATCACCTCGCCGAGCTTCGCGCGCATGCTGCTGCTCGTGTCGACGATGAGCCCGACGGTGACCGGCGTGTCTTCGTTGGTGAAAAGCTCGACGGGCACACGCCGGCCGTTGTCGAACACCGTGAAGCGGTCGCGATCGAGATCGGAAATCAACTGTCCATGCTTGTCGGTGACGACGACGGGGAGGACGACGAGCTCGCTCGAAGCAGTGCGGGTACTTCGGGCTTTCGCATGAGGCCCGTTCTGCCTATTCCACCACCCGTCCTGCCTATCCTGCCGATCCAGCCCATCCCGCCGAATGTTACTTCGTCGCGAGCCGCGCGCGGAGATGACGAACGCCCAAGCCAGCCGCGATCGTGATGACGCTGAACAACTCGAAGAGCGTCATGTTGCTGGCGGTCCGAGGCAACCGCCTCCGCGCCGGTGCTGCGGCCTGACCGCTGGTGCCGACGGGCTCCTCAGCCGTCACGACCGGCACGTTGCCGCTGCTGTTCTTGAGCTGCGAGTCTGCGCTCGCGGTGCTGGTCGCCGGCGGCGGCGCGACGACCTCCGCGGTCGTCGGCGCTGCCGTGGTCGGCGCCGGCGCCGGCTCACTGGTCGTCGTCGTGGCCGTGGTGGTCGAAGTCGCCGACCTTGCTGCAGTCGTCGTCACCGACGATGACGGCGCCGTGGTTGTGACCGGCTGCGTTTCCGGACTCTGCTCGTTCGGATACGCCGACGTCGTGCCGGTGTCGTCCACACGCGACACCTTCGCCGACTTCATCGCGTTCTTGCGCTCGTCGTCGGTCGTCGTTGCGGTCGTAGTGTCGTCCATCGAGAGGACCGACTGATGCGTATCGCGCGCGATTTTCATCGCCTGGTCCTTCGGATAAACGAACTCGTTGCCAATCGTTTCCCCGGGGTAGAACCACGCCTTCACGGCCTGTGGCACGCCTGCTGGCCGTTCGGCGAACATCACCACCGGCTTGTCACTCGGATCGAGCTTCTGATCGGGAATCGCGAGGATTGTTCCGTAGATTTTCTTCTCGTCCTTGTCGAACACCTGGACGACGTGGCGATTGCTCGCGAGGTCGGCCAGCTTGAACACGTAGGTGCCTGGGGCGAGCGTCGTACCAGGGATTTGCACCGGACCGCTGAACGTCAGAATCGTTTTCTTGTTCCATTCATCGGCGCGGACGCCGGGCGCCAGACACGCCGTCAATGCAGCCGCGCAACAAACAGCCTTCACAAAACGCATGAGTCTGCCTCCTTCTTCTGTCTCTGTTCACGGAGGGAAGGTGCACGTTCAGTGCCGCACCAGCGCGGCTGTAACGGTCGACTGTCGGGAGGCACGACAGTTCTCAACACGCGCGCAGTGGTTCCGACGTGCTGATCCGTATCGGCGTTCGTGAACACGAATGAATCCGAAGCGCGGCTGCGTGCACAAGTCTTGCTTCGGCGTTGTCGTTCCGACCAACGCTCCCACCACAATTCATGGAGGCACACCTATGGCGACACTTGATTCCCTCAGCGATCTTTTGCAAGACGAAATCAAAGACATCTACGATGCTGAAAAGCAACTGACCAAGGCGCTGCCGAAGCTCGCGAAGAAGGCGACCGCTCCGGAACTGAGGGAAGCGTTCGAAGAACATCTGCAGCAGACCGAGGAGCACATCGCGCGCCTCGAGCAGGTATTCGACCAAATGGGCATGCCGGTGCGCGGCAAAAAGTGCGAGGCGATGCAGCACCTCATCGCCGAAGGCAACGACATGATCGGCGAGGCGGAGGACGATGCGACCCGCGACGCGCTGATGATCGCGGCGGCGCAGAAGTGCGAGCACTACGAGATCGCCAGCTACGGCACCATTCGCGTGTGGGCGAACCTGCTCGGCAAGACCGAGGTTGCGACGCTCTTCGAGGACACGCTCGAGGAAGAGAAAGAGGCTGACCAGAAGCTGACGCAAATCGCCGAGAGCTGCGTCAATCAGCAGGCGGCCGAAAGCGGGGAAGGCGAAGAAGAGGAAGAGGAACGGCCGCGTCAGGTTCGCGCCGCATCGCGCGGACGCCAAGGCGCAGCTGATCGCGGCCGCTCGCGTAGTCGTCAGCTCGCGTAGTCGTGAGTCTTGAGTCGTTGGTCCCTGGTCGTTGGTCGCACGCGCGACCCAGGACCAAGGACCAACGACTATTTGCCGCGCCTCAGCGCGGCCATGAACGGCTCCGTGACCGCGGGCGCCTTTGCCGTCCCGCCCATTACCACATCTCGCGCCGACACGCTCTTCCCGTAGAGATCCGCGTTGTCGTCCTCGTCGGGCCGGACGACGCCGCCAGAAAGATTGATCCCGGCAAACAGCCCTTGCGTGCGCGAGTAGGAGAGGATCTCCGCTTTCATCTGCGCATCGGTCGCGGCGCGAGCGTCGCGCCCCACCGGCCCGGCGGCCAGCGAGATCTCCGCGCCAAGCGACACCTTATTCTTCAGCATCTTCTCCATGCCGCTCTTGTTCATGACCAGAAGGACGAGGTCAATCGACTGGGCGCCGATCTGGAGACCCCAACTGCCTTTACCCACCTGCATGAAGACCGGAGCGCCCCACTCGCCGTTGTGCTTGCAGCTCATCAGCCCGTTGCCGTACTCGCCGCCGATGACGAACGCGGCTTTCTTCAGGCCTGGGACGACGATGACACACTCGGCTTTTTCCCACAGTTCCTGCGGAATGTCCTTATCGGGGACCGCATGGATCTCCTTGAGGACGGTCGCCGCTTCCTGAATCCGTTTGGTTTCTTTCGTGGAGAGGTCGCCGGCTAAGGCGGATGACGCAAAAACTCCAAGAATCAGGGCTGCAATAGTGGCGCGCATCGTTTCTTTCCTCCGAAGTTGAAAAAGGTCCAGGTGCGAAGCACAGCAAGAACATTACCAAACTGTCGAAAGTCATGCGTTTTGCAATGCTTGAGTACCCGTGACGCCAAGCGCATCCATTCTGATCGCCGACGACGACGAAATCAGCGCCAGATTCTTGAAGCGGCTGCTGACGCGCGAGGGTCACCATGTATCGGTCGTGAACAGTGGTGAGGAAGCTTTACGCGCCTGCGCCAGCCACCCACCCGACCTCGTCCTGATTGATCTAGTGTCCCCGACCGGACACGGGTTCGATTTCTGCCGCAGACTCAAAGAGCAGAAGTTAACGCGCTTCATCCCCGTCGTCATCGTGACCGCGCAGAGCGATCGCCGCGATCGTCTCGACGGCATCAACGCCGGCGCCGACGATTTCGTCACCAAGCCGTTCGACGCCACCGAGCTGCACGCGCGCATCCGATCGCTGGTGCGGCTCAAACGCTACACCGACGAGCTGGAATCGGCTGAAGCCGTCATCCTGGGACTCGGCGCGACGATCGAGGCGCGCGATCCAAACACGCAGGGGCACTGTCAGCGGCTGGCGAAGTTCGCCACGTCACTCGGTCGAGAGCTGGGTCTCGATGACACCGATCTCGCCGCGCTCGAGCGCGGTGGGTATCTGCACGACATCGGGAAAATTGCGGTGCCGGACTCGGTGCTGTTGAAAGACGGCAAGTTGGATCCGCAGGAATCGCGCGTGATGCGCGAGCATCCGATCGTCGGCGACGCGCTGTGCGCGGGACTGCGATCGCTGCAGGCGGTGCGGCCGATCGTCCGCTCGCATCACGAGCGGCTCGACGGCTCCGGGTATCCCGATGGTCTGAAGAACGCCGAAGTCCCGCTGCTCGCGCAGATCGTCAGCATCGTCGACGTCTTCGACGCGCTGACGATGGAGCGGCCCTACCGCGAGGCGCGCCCGCGCCAAGAAGCGTTCGATGTGCTGTCAACTGAGGCGTCGAAAGGGTGGCGCGACCGCGCGCTCGTGGATGCCTTCGTCAGCGTCGTGAGCGAGACCGATCCCCGCACGCCACGGCCGAAACATTAGACCTTTCGGAGCTTCCTCGTCCGCTGGCGGTACTGGTACGTGCCGCAAGCGGTGGAACACTCGTAATAGTCCCACTGTTCGGAGTGGCGTTCGCTGACGCCGCCGATATGACTGCGCTGATAGCGCAGCGCCTGATCGCAGGCTGGACACACCAGCGCGGGCGGCGCGAGCGGAGGCGCCGTCGTATCGCGGCGATCGTGTGCGCGGATCAACATCGTCCGCCGGATGTTCTCGCGCGTCCGCTGAAGGAGCGTTTCGGACCGGGCGAGTTGTGTATGCAGCTTCTCGCGTGTCACCCTCGCGCGCTCGCGCAGCGCCGCCGACAGATCGAGGACCCGGTGAATCTCCTTGAGCAGCATTTCAGGCAAACACGGTTTGATGAGTACGGCGTCCGCGCCCGCCTCCTGCGCGCGCCTGACGTCGGTCTCGAACGCATCGCCGGTGACCACGACGATCGGAATCGTGCGCGTCGCGTCGTCGCGGCGCAGCAGCGTGCACAGCTCGAAGCCGTCGATGCCGGGCAACCGCGTTTCGGTCACGATGACGTCCGGCTGCCGCGTGATGGCCTTGGCCAGGGCTTCGCGGCCGTCTTCGGCTTCCTCAATCAGACACTTCGAGAGCGCGAGGTATTCGGCGTACATCTTCCGCGTGTCGCCGTCGCGGTCGACGATGAGCGCCAGCGGGCGATGCTGAGTCCGCGCCGTCAGGAGGGGCATCGTCTCCATGAGCAACCCTTGGTCGTGCGAGTCGTGTCTTCTGAGAAGGCGATGCTACGACGCTCCGAGATAAGGGTTCAAGAGGTGGCGGTCATATGCCATCGTGTCCTACGGAATCTCGACATCGGCCTGCCGACTGATCAACTGCGCTCCGCTATTCGGACGGCGTTCAACGGCAACGGCGACGTCGGCGAGGTCGTCCTCGCCGCCACCAATCGACGCGGCAAACCCATCGCCTGCAAGGTGACCGCGACGCCGATGCTCGGCGTGAACAAAGAGGTCTGCGGCGTGATTCTCATGATGGAAGACCAGGCCGCCGCGGAACGATTCCACTGAGGAGGCATCGGGTTTGCACCGGGCAAACACCCGGAGGTTCTCCGCATGGCCAAATACGGCAAGAAAGCGCAGCAGAAAGTCGAGCGCGCGATGCACGAGCGCAAGCACGGGACGCTGCGCTCCGGTCGCTCGGGCAAGCGCGTCACGAGCCGCAAGCAGGCGATCGCGATCGGTTTGAGCGAAGCGCGCCGCGAGGGCGGTAAGGTCCCGCGCAAGAGGGGCGGCCGCACGCGCCAAGGCGGCGGAGGTACACGCACATCGCGGAAAAAGTAGGAAACCTTCGACGTTCGCGCCTCGTCATACCACAAGGGCCTTGACCTCAACGGTTAAGGCCCGTACCATTTCTGGGTTCCCCTCCACGTCGACTCAGCGAGAGGCACCGATGACCCGAACGATTCCGGCCCTGGGTACGCTCTGCGCGGTGATGTCGTCTGCGATGTGTGGTGGGGCGATCAGACCTTCGAAGAGATGATGTTCACCGGGTTCACGTTCAGCCTCGACACCAAGCCGGCGTCTTCCACCGCCGGCGATCACAAGCCGTAAAGGACGACCAGATGAAAGTACAGCGACCAACGTTTCTCATTGCGGTCTTAGCAGCTTGTGCGTTCTCTGTCGCGGTCGCACAGCTCGGCGCGCAAACGCCGGCGAAAAGCGCTCCGGGTACCAGCCTCCCCACGTACAGCAAAGACGTCGCGCCGATCTTCTACAAGAACTGCACGAGTTGTCATCGCGCCGGCGAAATCGGGCCGATGGCGCTCGTCACGTATCAGGACGCGCGGCCGTGGGCCAAGTCGATCGCCACGAAAGTCGCCGCCGGCACGATGCCGCCATGGTACGGCGAGTCGGCCCACTCCGAGTTCACCAACGATCGCCGTCTGACCGAGGCCGACAAGGCGACGATCCTCACGTGGGCCAATGGCGGCGCACCGGAAGGGAACAAAGCGGACCTGCCTCCCGTGCCGAAGTTCGCTGACGGCTGGCAGATCGGTCAGCCCGACGCGGTGTTCACGCTGCAGGAGGACTATCCGATTCCGGCCAGCGGAACGCTCGAATACAAGTACTTCGAAATCCCGACCAACTTCACCGAAGACAAGTGGGTGAAGGCGTTTGAGGTACGCCCCGGCGATCGCAGCGTCGTGCACCACATCATCGTGTTCGGACGGCCGCCGGCGCGGCCCGCGCCCCCGGCCACGACGACGACGCCCGCGGAGACGACGACTGCGGCCAGCACGACTACGACTACGGCTGCGGCCCCGCGGCCTCAGCCGCCGTTCACCTTCGCGCCGGGGATGCAGGAACCGCGGGACGAAGCGGTCCAGGCTGCCAAGCGCGCGCCGAACAACGACCGGCCGGCGCCGCGCGGCGGCACCGGCCCGTTCGTTGCCGACTTCGCGCCGGGACAGGCCGTGCGCGTGTACGCCGAGGACACGGCGATCCGCGTGCCGGCCGGCACGACACTCGTCTTCCAGATTCACTACACCGTCTCGGGCAAGGCGGCGACCGATCGCTCGCGGATCGGGATGGTGTTCGCCAAGGAGAAGCCGAAGACTGAGGTGATGATCGCCGCACTACAGAATGGCAACTTCACGCTGCCGGCCGGCCAGGCCGACGTGAAGGTCGACGCGGAGATGACGCTGAATCGCGACATGACCATCTGGAGCCTGCTGCCGCACACGCACGTGCGCGGCAAGCGCTGGGAGTATCAGGCGATTTATCCGGACGGCCGCACCGAGGCGATCTTGTCGGTGCCCAAGTACGATTTCAACTGGCAGACCGAGTACGTGTTCAAGCAGCCGCTGAAGCTGCCGAAGGGGACCAAGATCCACTCGACCGCGTGGTACGACAACTCCGCCGCGAACAAGGCGAACCCGGATCCGACAGTCGACGTCCACTGGGGCGATCAGACGTGGCAGGAGATGCAGTTCACCGCGTTCGCGTTCTCGCTCGATCCGCAGCCGCCGACGACTTCGTCCGGTCAGAAGCCGTAACCGGTCATCACCGTGAACGCAAAGGCCGCCAAGGCCGCAAAGGGTTTTTCTTTGCGGTCTTCGCGTTCTACGGTTTGGCCGGTTTCGCGCGCAGGACGCCGACCTGCAGCAGAATCCCAGTGAAATCGTAAATTCGGCGGACGTGCGCGATCGAGCCGTCCTCGATACGCATCAGGTGACAGTTCCGGACGTCGATCCGCCGGCCTGTTCCGGGCAGCCCGAAAAACTCGTTCACGTGCGTCGCGGTCATCGTCATGAAGACGGCCACGTGTGGTGGATCGACGACCATCGTTTCGAGCTGGAGCGTCGCATCTGGAAAGGACGTGAAGAACGCGCGGTAG
>MNEX01000272.1 GCA_001917905.1 Acidobacteria bacterium 13_1_40CM_65_14 | reverse complement strand
CCATAGAGCTGTGAGGAGACGAAGCGGCCCAGCGCCATCGCGGCCGGAATGCCGACAGCCAGGCCGATCGAGAGCAGCAACAACACCTCTCGCATCACCAGCCAGATCACGAACGCGGGTTGCGCGCCCAGCGCGAGCCGGATGCCCAGTTCCTTCCTGCGCCGTGCGACCACGAACGCCATCACGCCGTAGAGACCGATGGACGCCAACACCGTGGCCAGCAGCCCGAATCCCGCGGATAACAACGCGATCAACCGATCGCTGAGCAGCGTCTGGTCGAGTTGTGCTTCGACCGTCTTCATCTCGTACACGGGCATCGACGCGTCCAGTTGCTTCACCTGGTTGCGGATGACGCCGTATGCGCTGGACGAGGACGAGTTCGTGCGCACGTAGAAGACGGCGCTGTTTCGGCCCCAATTGGGCACGAAGACCTGACGCCGCACGCCTTCACGCGGACCCTCGTAGAGCGAGTCGGCGACGACGCCGATGATCTCGATCGTCAGTTTTGCGTTCGGGCCACCGCCTCTCCCGAGACGCTTTCCCAGCGCGCTTTTTCCCGGAAAGAAGTGCTCGGCAAAACGGCGATTGACGATCGCGACGGTCGACTGTTCCGTGATGTCGCTTTGCCTGAAGTCGCGCCCTTCGAGAAACGGAATCCGCATCGTCTCGAAGTATCCGGGCGACAGCGCGTTCATGAAGGCCTGCATGTCTTCGCCATCGGCGGCGCGATGACCTTCCACCGCCGTGGAGCTGTCCCATTCATCTCCGGACAGGATCGGCACGGCCGCCATCGCCGCGGACGTCACGCCTGGCGCCGACCGCAATCGCTCCAGCAGCTCCTTGCTGAACTGCACGGCGCGCGGTTCATCGTAGCCGCTGAGCGCCGGCGAGACTTGAAACATCACGAGGTTATCGAGGGCGACTCCGGTATCGGTCGTCCTGAGGTTTTGCAGACTCCGCACGAACAGGCCGGCGCCGAACAGCAGCAGAAAACTGAGCGCAACCTGTGCCGTCACCAATCCTTTCCGCAGGAAGAGCGATCCGCCCGTGCCCGCGACGGACCCGATCGTGTCTTTCAACGTGGTCCACGGATCCGGACGGCTGGCGCGCAACGCCGGAAGCAAGCCGAAGATGACGCCGGTCGCGAGGGTCAAGCAGAACGCGAACGCGAGAATACGGACATCAGGATGGCCCGTAATCAACAATGGCTGACCCGGCGATGGCACGAGCGCGAGCAGGCCTCGCGTCAACACGACAGCAAGAGCGACGCCCGCAAGACCGCCCGCGAATGACAGCACGAGACTCTCGACAAGCAGCTGCTTCACCAACCGGCCGCGCGACGCACCCAATGAGAGACGGACCGCGATCTCTTTCTGCCGCGCAAATCCTCGGGCGATGAGCAGATTCGCGACGTTGGCGCAGGCAATCAGCAGCACGAGTCCCACCATGCCCATCAACACGATGAGCGCCGTGGAGAAATCATTGCGAAGTCCCGAGTAGCCGGTCGCGGCGCTCTCGACGAGCAGCTGGCCTTTCATGAACTGTTGTCGAGAATACGGAGACCAGTCCTTCGCCGCCGGGAGCGTCATTTCGTAGGTCCTGATCTGCGTGAACAGGCCCTGCAGCGGCGCTGCCGCGGATTCGACGGTGTAGCCTGGCTTCAGCCGCCCGAAGACCTGCACCCATCGGGCCCGGCGGTCGTCCATGTGCAGCCATCCCCAATCAGGCACCATCGCCGGCTTCATCAGCACCGGCACGCGGATCTGCGGCGACTGCGCCGGATCGAGGCCCGCGAATCCCCGCGCGGACACGCCGACGATCTCCATGGCGTAGTCGTTGACCAGAATCTTCCTGCCAAGGACTGCCGGATCGCGCGAGAAGCGATTGGTCCAGTAGTCATAGCTGAGGACTACGACCGGATGCCCCTGGTAGATCCGATCGTCCTCGTCGGAGTTGAAGACACGTCCGACCGCCGGCTTGACGCCAAGCATCGAGAAGAAATTTCCGGAGACCATCTCGGCCTCCACGCGCTCGGTCCGGTTGTCCATGCTCACCGACGCGGGAACGAGCCGCCGGCACAGCACTTCAGCGAGCGGCTCGGCGCGCTTCTGGATGTCCTGGTAGATCGGATACGAATGCATCCGGGGTCCCATGTTGCTGCCGTTATGAGACCCGCGCTGGTACAGCATGACGAGCTGCTCGGGAGCGGTGACCGGCAACTGACGAAGCAGGATCTGATCGATCAGGGTGAAGATCGCGGTGTTGGCGCCGATGCCGAGTGCGAGCGACAGGATGGCCACCGTCGAGAACAGCACGCTGCGCCGGAGTCCCCGCACCGCAAGACGAAGATCGCCCAGTAACGTCATCATGGTCTGTGGCTTAGACGGCGCGGGGCGCCCGACGGTTGTCGAGCACGAGCGCTTCCCGACAGAGGGGACGCGGACTACTGGTGTGTATCCGTTGAAAAAGGACCAGGACGACGTAGAACGCAAAGACCGCGAAGACCGCAAAGACCGAATTTCACGTGGTTTTCTTTGCGCTCTTTGCGCCCTTTGCGTTCATCGTACTCGGCGAGCCGTTACTGATTCAGGCGAGACGGGCCACGAGTTTTCCGGCGTGATCTCAACGATCAAACCATCGCTCCAGCCGTACTTCGCGTCGGACAGTGCCTTGACGGCCTCAGCGAGGTCCGGCTCGCGCTCGTCATCGACGAGCCGGGCCGTTCCCGCGAACCGGCGATCGCCCGCGCGGACGTGCACGTGCAAATTTGCCCGGATGTTGCGGACCCAGTTCGCACGGTCGCGGTGTTCGGCGATCACGTAGAAGTGGCCGCCTCGCTCCGTGAACCAGATCTCGATTTCGCGCGGGAGGCCGGTGCGACGACCGGTCGTCGTGAGATACAGGAACATGGCAATTCGCTTTGTTGGTGATTGCGCGGCGGTCGTCGCAGAGGCGGCCCGATGATAGTCCTGTTTGAGGGCTGTCACACGGCCCTGGAGGCTTCGCGGTGTGCCGACATAAACTTTGTCAGATGTAAACGAACCGGCTGATTAGGAGGGCAACGTGCGGCGGCTTCGCTATCAGGTGGCCACGAGCCTTGACATGAAGTTGTCAATGAAGCGGCGTACAGTTTCGGTCGTCGCCGCTCTTTTGACAGCAGTCACCGGTTTGCGGGTGAACGCGCAGCTCACACAAGTCGCCGGTGTGACGTGCACCTCGCCTCCGCCCCTCCACTGTCCCGAGGCCAACTGCCCGCGCGAACTGATCGCCAACCCCGGGAACGCCGTCCTGCCGAAGTCCAATCGCGCCTTCTTCCTCGACTATCCGTGCGATCTGAAGCCCGGCGAGGTCGTGACGTTCGTGCTGAACCTGCATGGCGGCGGTTCGATCGGCAACTGGCAGCGACATTACTTTCCCATCATGGATTTGAAGGACAAGTACCGGCTCGTCGTGGCGACGCCGAGCGCTGTCAAAAGCCTGTGGAGCCCTGAAGACGATGACGCGCACTTGCGCAACATCGTCAACTTCGTCTTCGATCGGTTCGGGACGAAGAACATCAAGGCGTTCTGGCTCGCGGGACATTCCGATGGCGGCCTCACGGCCAACCGGCTCTTGAGGACCGAGTTCTATCGCAATAAGCTCACTGGCGTCGTGAGCCTGTCTGGCGGCAGGTTGGGCTCGCCACGCGCTTACGCGCCGCGCGATGCGCGCTCGTTGTATTTGCTCCCGTCAACTCAGGGCTCGACGCTTGCGCCGGCGGCAGCCGGTGCGGGACGCGCGACCGAGCCGGGGGTTGGACTCAGCGATGCCTCCAATCTCCCGGACTACAACTTCTCTCACATCTACAGCTCTGGGGAGTACGAGCTGACTGCGGCAGGACTGCCGGATCACTCGCTCTGGGCGCAGAGACTGGGTTGCAAGGCGCAGACGCGCCGCCCCGATATCGTCGACACGAAAGCCGGCTACGTATGGGACGCGCGTCTCGGCACGGCCAAACGGAGTCGCATGCAAGGCCTCAAACCGAGACCCGGCAGCGCGCGGGTGTTCGTGTACCCAGAATGCAGCGACCGGCACGTCGTTGCCGATGTGATTCGGCTCGACAAAGGGCATACTGAAGGCCTCGAGCCGAATGTCACGGAAGAAATCGTCAAGCTGATGCTGGCTGCGAAATGAAGAGCGACGAGGGAGGCAATGAAATGAGCTCCAACACAATACGAACTATCGCTGCCGGCATGCTCCTGCTCGCGACAGGCGTCACTGCAGCGGCTCAACCCCGGGTTGAAAAGAATGTCGTGTACGGGATGTACTCGGGCACGGCATTGTTGTTGGACGTCCACCATCCCGCGCGGCCCAATGGTTTCGGTGTCGTATTCATTCCTGGTAGCGGCTGGAACGCGCCGCTCGGCTATTCAGCGCCGCCGCTCAAGGAATCGCCCCAGGTGGAGATCTACGTTCCTTCTCTCGTTCAGGCAGGCTACACCGTATTTGCCGTCACACATCGCGCGACGCCAACATTTCGATACCCCGCACAGCTCGAAGATGTGCAGCGTGCTGTGCGTTTCATCAGACACAACGCGGCAAAGTTCGGAATCGATGCTGCCCGCATCGGTGGCTCCGGAGGATCTTCCGGTGCTCATCTCGTAAGCATGCTCGCAACCATGGATGGTACCGGTGATTCAACCGATCCCGATCCGATCAACCGAGAAAGCGCAAAGCTGCAGTGCGCGGTTGCGCGAGCGGCTCCGGTCGATCTGCTCCGGATTGGCACGAGCACGGGCGCATCTGCGCTGGCGTTGCTGCTTGGCGCAAGGGCTGACGAATCGACGCCGAAGGCCTCGATCGAGTACAAGACCGCCTGGGCTGCATCGCCGATCAATTACGTCTCGCCTGACGATGCACCAATCTTGCTCATACACGGCGATGCGGATCGGACCGTGCCGTTCCGTCAGTCGGAGATGATGGAAGCCGCCCTGAGGAACGTGAACGTCCCGGTGAAGTTGATCCGCATAGAAGGTGGGGATCACGGACCGGATTTTCCTGGCGCCAAGAACCCACCTGACTACAAAGGGGAAATACTGAAATGGTTCGACGGGTACCTCCGCCGGCGTCCGTCCAGTCAGTGATACACATGCAATGGAGCCGACGCGCCCGACGGTCGGTGTGATCATGGCGCTGCGGCACGCGGCTCATTTGAACCAAATCAAACAGCCTGGCGTTCGCGCGGGCGCTCGTCGCGACCAACCTCAAGGCGACACTGGCGCTGCGCGGCGCTTTCGTCATGGGTGTTGTGTTCATGGCGCTCAACAACCTCACGTTCTTTGTCTTCTGGTGGGCGCTGATGCGACACGTGACAACGCTCCGCGGGTGGCGTCTCGGCGACATTCAGGTGTTGTTCGGCGTGGTCGCGGCGGCGTTCGGGCTGACGGTAGCCGTGGCCGGCGGTGTCCGCCATCTCGGCCGGTTCATCGACGAAGGCGATCTGGACACGCTGCTCACGCAGCCGAAGTCCGTTCTGGTGCATGCTCTGGGACTCCGCTCGCAGCCTTCCGGCTTTGGTGATTTGATCTCCGGGGTGATCTTCATCGCATGGTCAGGACAGGTCTCCTGGCACATGCTCCCCTTCGTCGTGGCAGCCATCGTCGCGAGCGCACTTGTCTTCGTCGCATGTGGGATTGTGTTCTTCAGTCTCGCGTTCTGGCTCGGGAAGGTCGACACAGTCGCGCGGCAATTGTGGGAGCTGTTGATCACCTTTCACGTTACGGCAAACTCAGTCCCGGCACCGCCAAGACCATGTTCGAAGGCCTGCCCGAGGGCGGGAGGATTCGCCAGGACGGCAGGATCGTCAAGGTTCCCTCCACTTACAAGGTCGAAACCATCCCGTTTACCGAAAGTCTGTCGGCCACCGCGGTCACCATTCCCTGGGGCGACGTCGCCACCGCGTACTACTCCACCGGGATTCCCAACATCGAAGTCTTCGTAGGCGTGCCGGAAAAACAGATCGGGAAAATGAAGATGCCCGGCTTCATGCGCTGGCTCGCGGGGCTGGCGCCGGTGCAGGCATTCATGAAAGCGCAGATCGCGAGGCGGGTGAAAGGCCCGACCGACGAGCAGCGCGCACGCGACGAGGTCTATCTTTACGGTGAAGCCTGGGATGACGCCGGACACAAGGTCGCAATGCGCCTGCGGACGCGCGAAGGCTACACTCTGACCGCCGAATCGGGCGTCAAGGCGACACTGAAAGTTATAGAAGGCCGCCTCGCACCGGGTGCGTATACGCCGTCCATGGCGTTCGGCGCGGATTACGTCCTGGAACTCGAGGGCACGACGCTCAGCCGCGTTGCGTCGTAGGCGCGTCGAGAATCGCGCATCACTCACCGCGCAATGCAACCGCAGGATCGATATGGGCCGCACGCCAGGCGGGACCGGCAGTCGCCACCGCAGCGGTGAGGGCGAGCACGATCGTCACAGATGCGAACGTCACCGCGTCCAGGGGCTGTACGCCGAACAGCATGGTGGAGAGCAGCCGGCCCAGAACCGTCGACAGGATCAGCCCGATGACGGCGCCGGTCGCGATCACGCGAACGGCGCTCCCGACGACGAGGCGGAGCACGTCGCTCGTGGTGGCACCGAGCGCCCTCCGCACCCCGAAGTCACGCACGCGCTGTTGGACGGAGTACGCGAGGATTCCGAACACGCCGACCATCGCCAGCAGGAGCGCCAGCCCGGCGAACGTGATCACCATCACCGCTCGAAAGCGATGGCGTGCGGTGGCTTCCCACGCGACGTCCTCGAGCGTCATGACGCCCCTGACGCTCACCAACTGCTCCTTGTCGACTCGAGCGATCGCGGCACGGACGGAAGGCACAAGCCCTTCGGCGCGTCCCGAGGTCGGTCGCACGACCAGATAGATGTCGTCCACGGCGTCCTGAGCCATCGGGACATAGATCTGAACGAGGTCTTCTGTCTCATCGGGTCGGCCCTTCACCTGCCGGGCGACGCCCACGATCTCTCTCACCACCGCCGGCGCTTGCGCGGACGCCGTCGGCCGGATGGCGACCCGCAGGCCGATCGGCGATCGACCCTGAACGTGGCCGCGGACGAAGGCTTCGTTCACGATGCAGACGGGGACATTGTCACGCGTATCGCGGTCGTTGAAGCCTCGGCCAGCAACGACAGGAAGATCGAGAGTCCGGAAGTACGTGGCGCTCACGATCTGGTAGTCGGCGGTCGGACGTTGCCTCTCGTCCACTGGCGGGTCGCCCGCGATCTCGAAAAAGGACCGGCCGGCGTAGGAAGGGCCCAGCGGCAACGTGCTCGCCCACGCCACGCTGCGTACTCCGGGAAGAACCATGACCTCCCGCTCGACGGCGTCGAAGAACTGCAGCAGGGATGCTTCGGTTGGATAGCGCGAACCCAGCGGGTCGACCATCATGGTCAGCACGCTATCGGCACGATACCCACGATCGACATTCTCGACCGCGATGAGGGTGCGCAGCAGCAGCCCGGCTCCGAAGAGCAGAAGCACGGCGGTCGCGATCTCTCCGACGACGAGCACGCCTCGGATTCTCCCACCACGGCCCGTCGCAGTACGGCTGTCGGACGCGATGACCTGGGCCAACGAGAACTGCGTGGCCCGCCACGCCGGAGCGACGCCAAACAGCAACCCGACGAGAAGCGCAGCTGCGCCACAGAACGCGACGACGCGCAGGTCGAAGCTGAGTGTGACCGCGGCGGGCAGCAGCCCTTGCGGAATCACCGATGGCGCGATGCTCAGAATCGCCGCGCCGACACCCACTCCCAGTACGCCGCCAATAGTTGCGAGCACAAGACTTTCGGTCAGGAGCTGTCGGATGACGCGCGGCCGGCCGGCACCCAGCGCTGACCGCATCGCCAGCTCGCGGGTGCGTACTGTTGCACGTGCCAGGAGCAGGTTGGTCACGTTGGCGCAGCAGATGAGAAGTACGAAGCCGACGACGCCGAGAAACAGCATCGACGTGAGACGGAGCTCGTTGCCGATCAATGCATCGTGCATCGGCTCGAGCACGATGCCGCGCCCTTTGTTCGTCCCCGGGAACTCTCGCGCCAGCGCTTCCGCGACGGTGGTCATGTCCGAGCCCGCGGCCTCGAGCGTGACGTCGGGCTTCACGCGTCCGACGACCTGCAGGGCGTACACGCTCCGCAAGGCAGGACGACGGTCAATGGAAATGAGCGCCCAAATACTGCTCCGCCCCAGCAACTGAAACTCTTTCGGCACGACGCCGACCACTGTGTACGGCGACCCATCCAGTCGGATGTCGCGGCCAACCACTGTCGGGTCCGCGCCGAAACGCGTTCGCCAGAACGCTTCGCTCAGGACGACGGCATTGGCGCGCCGGCTGTCGTCAGAGGGAAGAAACGTACGACCCGCAATCGCCCTCACGCCGAGCACATCGAAAAATCCGGCTGTGACCCACTGGCGCGGAACGGTCTCGGCATTGCCGTCCGCGCCGTTCATGACCATGCCGCCAACGCCAGGAATGAACCCGGCCATCAGATCGAACGTGCGATTCCGCTCGTTCCAGTCGAGGAGATTGAGCGGAGCCACCCGGCTCCGGCGCGACGTGTCGCTTCGTTCCCAGACCATGACGAGGCGCCCGGGCTCGTGGAACGGAAGGGGACGGAGCAACGTCGCGTCGACCAGTGCGAAGATGGCGCTGTTGGCGCCGATGCCGAGCGCCAGCGTGGTCACCGCGATGAACGTGAAGGCTGGCGAGCTTTTCAGTTGCCGCATCGCGAACTTCACATCGTCTCGGAGCTCATCGGCCCGCTGTGCGAGGCGCATTCACGATCTCTCTTTCTGCCCAGGTCCACACCAATAACACTCTTGGCAACAGAACCTTTGACGGATGTGCCGACTCAGAGGTTTGTGCGTGGACTACTTTTCTGCTGCCGGCTTCGAAAACGATTTGTCGTCGATGTCTGTGTTGTGTTCGACCTTGGTGACGGTGATCGTGAAGGTCTGAGCAGGATTGCTGGCCGTGGTCTTGTGCGGAATCTTGATGCCGTCCACCTCTCGGTAATCGGAGAATTCGACCGTTTGGTCGATGGCGCCGCCCAGCTGTGGGACGTTGAGCGTGGTCACTATTTTCAGGAGCGTGTAGTCCTCGGCGTCGATGAAGTGTTTTATTGTTGGACCGGCTGCGAGTGTGACCTGCAGAACGTGGACATCCCGTGATCCGACCTTCTCCTTGCCTGTCAATTCCATTTTGGCTCCGCTCTCCTTGTACTTGAGGAGCGGTGTCGGGAAAAACCCGGCGCGCATGACATCGAGCTGATTCCCCGTGATATCGCGGTTGCCATTCAGCGAATCGAGGATGTAGCCGGCGGTGCCGTCGAATCTCTGGTCGACAACAAGCTGCCCGGCTCCAAACGAGCTCAAGTCGACTTTGATCAGCGCGCGCGATTTATTCGGTGCCTTGGCGTAGGACTCGACGGTTCCTGATACGTCTCCTCCCGGCGTGGACAGCGTGATGGACCCGCTCGTGATCCTCGACGTCACCTTGCCCAAAGCCTCACGTCCGCCGATCGCGGCCAGATGTTTCTCGACAACCTCGTCTGCCGTCTGCGCCAGGGCTGATTCCGACCGGGACGTGAGCAGCGCGGTTGTGGCAATCAGGAGAAGCATCTTCTTCATGTTTTCACCTCGTAACTCCGCCGCTCCCCGATGCAGCGGTAGACGATCTCCTTCAGCCTCACAGTTTCGGCGTGTGTAGAGCAGCGGTTTGTTCGAGCTGTTCTTGATGCTTGACGCAGTACTGCGTCCACGGCACAGCCTCCAGCCGTTTCTCTTCGATTGGGCCGCCGTCGACCACACACCTGCCGAACGTGCCATCCTCGATTCGCTTCAGCGCCGCGCGGACCTGGGCCAGCAGCGCCCTGTCATTGTCGGCGAGCAGGAAGGATTCCTCTTTCAGCTCGTCGACGACGCTTTGATCGCTGGCGGCAGGCTGCTCATCGATGGTCTGCCGAGCGGATTCGACCTCGCGCTCGATGCGCTGCCGGAGCTCGTCTTCGAGCGCCAGCAGCCGTCGTCTGAACTTGTCCAGGTCCACGAGAGCCTCCATCGTGATCGAAGCACGAACCCGAAGTGTCTGACGGATCAAAGCGGTTCCCTTTGAGCGGATCCTCATCGCCGAGTGACGAGCTTCCAGAATTGGCGCTCGTTCAGCAGCGTGATCCGATGACCCTTCTTGCGCAGCCGCTTGATCTCCATCAGCTTCAACCCGGCATCACGGCCCGCGGCCTGCAGCGGATTCGGCCGTCCGCGGACGACGACCGTCGTCCGCACTGACGGCATGCCGTGGATGATCGCACCCGCCTTGCGCGCGGCGTGGACCGCTACGCTGCGGCGCTTGCTCAGGATGCCGGTGAAGGCGAGGTGGACGCCTTTGAGCGTCCGAAGGACGCCGACTTTGAGCGCGGCGGGCGGATTGCGGAGCGCCTCGATCATTTCGTCCGCGCTCTCGTACCGCTTCCGCCGCTCGCCGAGGCAGCGGTAGACGATCTCCTTCAGGTGATCCGTGCACGGCAGCCCGCGGATCTCGTGCGTGCGCACGCGCGCTCGCGCGTCGCCCTTGATCAGCATCCCGAGCAGCTGTCCCACCTGATACACATCGTCGCGCGCCTGCCACTTGGGGACCGCGCGCGCGAGGATGTCGCTCGGCGCCGTCAGCGCGTTCATCGTGTGTGCGGTGATCCCGCGTTGATCGCTTTGCTGACGCACGATGCCGAAGTCTCCGAGCTTGAGATGGCGGCCGTCGCAGACGAAGACGTTGAGCGGTGTGAGGTCGCGATGGAGCGTGTGGCCGCGGTGCAGCTTGCCGAGCACTTCGAGGATGCCCGCGATCTCGCGTCGCGCGGTCGTCTCATTCCACCCTTTGCCGGCGCGCGAGAGGAACGCGCTGAGATCGCCGTGGCGCGCGTACTCGAGCGTGAGGCAATACAGCACTTCGCCGCCAGGTCGCACGAGCGGAAACGTGTCGAACACGCGGATCGCGCGCGGATGTCCGTCGAGCAGTTGTCCGAAGTACGCCTCGCGCAGCCAGCCGTCGATGCGCGCGCTCACCTTGATGCAGACGATCTCAGGAACCACTGCCGACCGGCCGAGCCGCGTCGCGAGAAAGACCTGGCCGAACCCGCCCTCGCCGAGCATCCGCTCGATGCGGTACTGGAGCTGCGTCTCAGGGCTGACGACGACTTCAGACGGCACCAACAGGTACCTGGTCCGGCCGAACGGGGCCCGCGCGGATCTCGCCGTGCGTGTCGTGGCGGCAGTTGCGCGATTCAACCTAGGATGGAGCATAGCCAAATCGGTTGTGAAGATCGATATCGTTCGGCAGCGGCTGCGAAACCAGAGACTCGAGTCGTCTGAGTTTCAGAAGCCGGCCGATGTCGTCGCGTGGCTCGGCGCCGTGCAAGCGCAGGATTTTGCGGGCGCCAAGTGGGCCGTCGGCCTGCGCGCCCGCGGCGTGACCGACGCCGACGTCGAGCACGCGTTCGACACCGGCGGCATCCTCCGCACCCATCTGCTCCGTCCCACGTGGCATTTCATCGCACCCGCCGATATTCGATGGATGCTCGCGCTCACCTCGCCCCGGGTTCATGCGATGAATGCGGCCTACTATCGCAAGTGCGGGTTGGACAGTCGGCTCTTCGCGCGCAGCCGCGCTGTGATCGAACGGGCGTTACAGGGCGGCAAACAGTTGACCCGATCTGAACTGGCGTCCGCACTTCGGCGTGCCGGCATCCACGCGGACGGCATGCGCCTCGCGTATCTGATGATGCGCGCCGAGCTCGACGCGGTGATGTGCAGCGGCGCGAGGCGAGGCAAGCAGTTCACGTACGCGCTCGTCGCCGAGCGTGCGCCGGACGCGCGCACGCTCGAGCGCGACGAAGCGCTCGCAGCGCTCACGCGCCGCTATTTCGCGAGCCGCGGACCGGCGACGCTGAGGGACTACTCATGGTGGTCCGGACTGACCATGCGCGAAGCCAGAGCGGGCGTCGACATGCTGAGGACGACGCTCGTCGAGGATGTGATCGACGGCCGCACGTACTGGCTCGTGCCGTCAGGAGCCGCTGTACGACGACGGGCAGCGCTTCCGGGGCGCGCGTACTTGCTGCCGAATTACGACGAGTACCTCATCGCGTACAGGGACCGCGGCAGCGTGCTCGACTCGCCTCCCGCACCGAGAGGCGCGGTCGACGAATATGCGCACCATCTGGTCGTCGATGGAAAAGTGCGAGGGAGCTGGAAGCGGACGCTCGCCTTCAAGACGGCGACCGTCGAGGTCCGCCCGTTCAGACCGCTCGAGAAGAACGACGCGTCCGCGCTCGCGGCGGAAGCCGCCCGCTACACCCGGTTTCTCAACATGCCGGTGACGCTGATCTCACGTCGCTGAGCCGGTTTCAAACTGTACGGGTTTTGACACCGATTGTACGCTGTAGCGGGATGAGCCGGCGTTATTCGAGACGAACCAGACCGCGGCGCGTCGCGACCCCGATGGCTTCGGTGCGGCTCGTGACACCGAGCTTTTCGAACAGGTGTCCCAGGTGCGTCTTCACCGTGCGCTCGCTGATGCCGAGCTCGCTGGCGATTTCTTTGTTGGCTTTGCCGTCCGCCATCAGCTGAAGGGTCGCGAGCTCGCGCGGCGTGAGTCGCACGCGCGTCACCCCTTCGGCCAGCTTCGCGGCCGCCGCCGGGGCGAGATAGGTCTTGCCGGCGAGCACGTCGCGGATGCAGCCGATCAAGTCGTCCGCGGAGATGTCCTTCAGCACGTACGCTTTCGCACCGGCCTTGAGCGCGCGCGAGATCTCTTCGTCGGTATCGTACGTGGTGAGCACGATGACCCGCGCCCGGGGATCCCGTTCCCGGATCACGCGAACCGCCTCCACACCTTCCATCACCGGCATCCGCAGATCGAGCAGCGTCACGTCGGGGTGATGGCGCTCGTACGCGTCGATCGCTTCGACACCGTTGCCCGCTTCGGCGACCACTTGGAGATCGGGCTCCTGGTTGATGATGTTCGCGACGCCGGTTCGCAGCAGCGCGTGATCGTCCACGAGCAGCACGCTGGACTTGGCCGCGGCGCCGGTAGCGGCTTCAGCTTGCAAAGTGCACCTGCGTGGGCAAAGAGGCGGGCTCCCACGCCAGCACCACTTCCGTCCCGCTTCGAGGCGCCGTCACGATCGTGAGCGACGCACCGATTCGCTCGGCGCGCTCGTGCATGCTGGTCATGCCGAATCCCGCCGTCGGCCGCTCGCGCGCAATCCCGCGGCCATCATCGTGCACCGACAACCGGAAGCCGAGCGACCGCACGGTCGATGCCCGGATCGTGATGCGGCGCGCGCGAGAATGGCGGACGGCGTTCGTCAGCGCCTCCTGCGCGATGCCGACGATCTCCCGCTCCACGCCGTCGCCGAAGCGCGGCAGCTCGTCGAGGCTGACGTCGATCGGCACGGTTGTCGTGCGCTGCACGAGATCCGCGATTCGTTTCAGCGCCTTGGCCACGTCCTCGCCGCTGCTCACATTGGGACGAAGCGTGCCGACCGATCGCCGCGCTTCGGTCATGTGTGTGCGCGCGAGATCGACCGCGGTGTCCAGTTTCGCCGCGACGGCGGGCGCCAGCGAGAAGGCCTCGCGCTGAGCGGCCTGCAGCTGCATCAGGATCGCCGCGAACCCCTGCGCGAGATTGTCGTGAATGTCGCGCGCCAGCCGGTTGCGCTCCTCGAGGATCGTCTTGCGGCGCTCTTCCAATCGACGCTGGTCCGCCAGGCGGCTGTGGTGGAGTGCGAGGGCCGCCTGCCGGGCGATCGCCTCGATCAGCACGACGCGCCACCACTGCGTCCAGCACTCTGAGGTGTGCGAGCTGGATAGCGTGATCCAGCCGAGCGTGCGGCTCCCGAGGAGGAGCGGAGCGACGACAACGGCGGTCACCTGCGCGCGGCGGTTGAACTCCCGAACGGGCTCGGGCAGCCGCGGATCGTCGCTTTCGTATTCAACCGTCTCGCTCCACCCCGGCGTGTGCGCGAACAGATGGCTCGCCATGCTCTCGCGTGGAAACGTCCCGCTGTCGCAGTCGCTCGTGCGGGTGTAGAGCCGATCGCCGACATACGCCATCCACGGTTCGCAGCGCTGATGCTCTTCGTCGATCAGCCAGACACCGCACGAACAGCTGTCGCCTTCCTCGACCATCGTCTTCGTCAACGCGCCGAAGAAGCCTTCGATGTCCGGCTCACGCACCAGCAGATCGAGCGCGAGCTTGACAACGTCGGTCTGCATCTTCGCCAGGCAATCGGCGCGGCGGCGCGCGGCCGTTTCTCGAGTCAACGCGGCGCGAAGCACGTCCGGATCGCGCTCATCCGGATGCACATCGTTCTGATGGTCGTCCTCGTCGCATGGCACTGGTTCCATTTTTCCATTATTCACCAATTCGGCTGATGGCGGCATCGTCCAAAAGTCGTAGATCGTTCTCGTCAGGAAGTCTTGTTCCTTAGTGGCGCACACGCATGAGCGGCGACTGCGCCTCCTGCCTGATTGTTCAGCACGTCATGCGAGGACCACAGTAGGGGAGGTTTTCGCACACAGGAGGTCAGTCATGACGCGTTGGATCGCAGTGCTTATCGCAGTCGTGGGCTTGATGGGAACAGGTCAGGCCTACGCACAGGAGGCGGCGCCAGGACAGGGCGTGGTCGTGTTGACGATCATTCCCGGCGGCGGCACGTTCTTCACGGAAGGGAAAGACACGAAGGGACCGAGCTTCGGCAACTACGACCTTGGCGCCGGAGTGACGGTCAACTTCAATCGGTTCGTCGGCGTCGAGGGCGAGGTCAGCGGCTCGCTCGGCATCACGCAGGACCTGCTGTACGGCGGGCAAACGTCGAGTTTGAGGACGCCGAACTTTCTGAACTACAGCGGCAACCTTGTGATCTCCGCGGCCAACAAGAGCTCGGTGATTCCGTACGTGACCGGAGGCATCGGCGGCCTGAGCCTGTTCGAGAAGCCCACCCTCGGCATCATCGGCACCGACACGTTCTTCACCAGCAACGTCGGCGCCGGCGTCAAGTGGTTTGCCGGCCGCTGGGGGCTTCGCGGTGACTACCGGTTCATCGCGGTCCAATCCAAAGACGAGGCGCCTGCGTTCTTCGGGCAAGAGACGCGATATGGCCATCGCCTCTACGGCGGCATCCTCGTCAACGTCGGTCCCTGAAGCGAGGTAACGAGATCTTATGGCGAAACGGATGATTGTGATGCTGGCTGCGACGACGATGTTCGTCGCAGCCCTCGGCTTCGTGAAGTTCAAGCAGATTCAAACAGCGATCGGGCAGGCGGCCGCGTTTCAGCCGCCGCCCGAAGCTGTGACCACGATCGTCGCGCGGCAGGAGCCGTGGCCGGCCACGCTCAGCGCCATCGGCACGATGGCGGCGGTGCAGGGCGTGAATGTGAGCGCCGATCTTCCCGGCACCGTCGATCGGATCGGGTTCGATTCGGGCAAGTCGGTTCGAGAAGGGGAGGTGCTGGCCCTTCTCGATACGCGGCAGGAGCAGGCGCAATTGGCGGCCGCTGAGGCGCAGAAGGAGCTCGCGCGCCTCAACTTCGAGCGGATGAACGGGCTGCTGAATGAACGCGTCATCTCTCGCGCGGAGTTCGACCGCGCGACGGCCGACCAGCGGCAGGCCGACGCGCGCGTCGGAGAAATCCGTGCCGCGATCGAGCGAAAGACGATCCGGGCGCCGTTCTCCGGCATCCTGGGCATCCGGCACGTCAACCTGGGTCAGTACCTGTCGGGCGGTGACGCACTGGTGTCGCTCCAGTCGCTGAATCCGATCTACGTGAACTTCGGCGTGCCGCAGCAGTCCGCCGGCGAGATGCGGATCGGCCGCAGCGTGCGCATCATCGCGGGCGATCTGGCGGGGACCGATTTCAACGGGCGCATCACCGCGATCGACTCGATCGTCAACGAGACGACTCGCAACGTTCAGGTGCAGGCGACGCTCGCCAACCCTGGCGGCAAGCTGCGTCCCGGCATGTTCGTGCAAACGGAAGTGATTCTGGGCGCCGCGAGCGCCGTCGTCTCGCTGCCGGCGTCCGCGATCAGCTACGCGCCGTACGGCGATTCCGTCTTCGTCGTCACCGACCTCAAGAATGCGAGCGGTCAGACCTATCGCGGCGTGCGCCAGCAGTTCGTCAAGCTTGGGAGTGCGCGCGGCGATCAGATCGTGATCGTTTCCGGCGTCAAGGCCGGCGACGAGGTCGTGACGTCCGGCGTCTTCAAGCTCCGCAACGGCGCCGCCGTCCTCGTCAACAACAAAGTGCGGCCCGCGAACAATCCGGCGCCGAAGCCAGAGAACAGCTGATGAAGTTCACCGATCTTTTCGTCAAGCGGCCGGTCCTCGCGATCGTCGTCAACCTGGTCATCCTCATCGCGGGCCTGCAGTCCATTCGCGCGCTGAGCGTCCGCCAATATCCGCGCAGCGACATCGCGGTGGTCAAAGTCTCGACCGCGTACGTCGGCGCGAACGCAGATCTCGTGCGCGGATTCATCACGACGCCGCTCGAGCGCGTGATCGCCAGCGCGGACGGCATCGACTACATGGAATCGTCGAGCGCCCAGGGGCTCAGCGCGATCACCGTGCACCTGAAGCTCAATTACGACACCAACGCGGCGCTGACGCAGATTCAGGCCAAGGTCGCGCAAGTGCGGAACGATCTGCCGCCGGAGTCCGAAGCGCCGATCATCGAGCTGGAGACGGCGGACAACCAGTTCGCGTCGATCTATCTCGGTTTTTCGTCCAACGATCTCGATCCGAACCAAATCACCGACTACCTCACGCGCGTCGTCCAGCCGAAGCTGAGCGCCATCAGCGGCGTGCAGCGCGCCGACATCCTCGGCGCGCGCACGTTCGCCATGCGGATCTGGCTGAAGCCGGACCAGATGGCGGCCCACGGCATTGCGCCCTCGGCGGTGCACGACGCGCTGTCACGGAACAACTACTTGTCGGCGCTCGGGCGGACGAAGGGATCGATGGTGTCGGTCAACCTGGTCGCCAACACCGATCTGCGCACGCGTGAAGAATTCAAACAACTCGTCGTCAAGGAGCAGGACGGCGTCGTCGTCCGTCTCGGCGACATCGCCGACGTCGTGCTGGGCGCGGAGAACTACGAGCAGGACATCCGCTTCAACGGGGAATCGGCGACGTTCATGGGCGTGTGGGTGCTGCCCACCGCCAATTCGCTCGACGTGATCGCCAAAGTGCGCGAGGCGCTTCCACAGATTAAGGCGCAGCTGCCGGCCGGCATGAAGGTCGGCATTCCGTACGACTCGACCGAGTACATCCAGGACGCCATCAACGAAGTGTTGCGGACGCTCACCGAGACGCTGCTCATCGTGATCGTCGTCATCTTCCTGTTCCTCGGTTCGTTCCGATCCGTGCTCATCCCGATCGTGGCCATTCCGATCTCGCTCGTCGGCGCCGTGTTCCTGATGCTCGTGGCCGGCTTCACGGTCAACCTGCTGACGCTGCTCGCCATCGTGCTCTCGGTCGGCCTCGTTGTCGACGATGCGATCGTGATGGTGGAGAACATCGAGCGTCACTTGCACGAAGGCAAGTCGCCGCGACGGGCCGCGATCGACGCCGCACGCGAGCTCGTGGGTCCGATCATCGCGATGACGATCACGCTGGCCGCCGTGTATGCGCCGGTCGGGATCCAGGGCGGCCTGACCGGGTCCCTCTTCCGGGAGTTCGCGTTCACGCTCGCCGGGGCCGTCATCGTCTCGGGCGTCGTCGCGTTGACGCTGTCGCCGATGATGGGCGCTGCGCTGCTGCGCGCGGGTGACACCGAGCGCGGGTTCGCCGGCTGGATCAATCGCCGGTTCGAAGGCGTACGGCGCGGATACACGCGTTTGCTGGCCGCGACGCTCCGCTACCGTCCAGTGGTGCTGGCCCTGTGGGTGATCGTGGCCCTGCTCACGGTGCCGTTCTACATGTTCTCGCAGCGCGAGCTCGCGCCCAACGAAGACCAGGGCTTCTTCTTCGGGTTCATCCAGGCGTCAGCGAACTCCACGCTCGATCAGACGAAGCTGTTCACCGATCAAATCTACGACGTCTACAAGTCGTTTCCGGAGAGCGCCAGCATTTTCCAGATCACGCTGCCCAACGGCGGCTTCGGCGGCATGGTGACCAAGCCGTGGAGCGAGCGGACCAAGACCACTCAACAGCTCCTCATGGAATCGATGGCACCGCTCTCGAAGATTGCGGGCGTGCGCGTCATCCCGCAGGCGCCCTCGCCCCTGCCCGGCGGCGGCAACTTTCCGGTCGATCTCGTCATCGCGTCGGCGGCCGAACCGAAGCAGTTGAACGCGCTGGCCGAGCAGCTGGTGCAGAAGGCGTTCGCCAGCGGTCTGTTCATCTATGCCGACGCGGATCTGAAGTTCGATCAACCACAGACCGAGGTCGTCTTCGATCGCGACAAGCTCCGTTCGCAGGGCGTCGATCTGAGTCAGGCCGGACGCGATCTGTCGACGCTCCTCGGCGCCAACTACGTCAACCGGTTCAGCATTCAGGGACGGAGCTACAAGGTCATTCCCCAGGTGGCCCGCGCCGAGCGGTTGACGCCGGATCAACTCTCGCAGATTTACGTCACCGGCTCCGCTGACAAACTCGTTCCGCTCTCGACGTTCGCGAGCCTGCGGACGACCACCGAGCCGCGCGAGCTGAAGAAGTTCCAGCAGCTGAACGCCGTGCGCATCCAGGGTGTGATCCCGCCGCCGGTGCCGCTCGATCAGGCACTGCGACTGCTCGAGGACGAAGCGAGGAAGATCCTGCCGCAGGGCTTCACGATCGACTACGCCGGCGAGTCGCGCCAGCTCCGGACCGAAGGCGGCAAGTTCCTCGGCACGTTCCTGCTGTCTGCGATTCTCATCTATCTGGTGCTCGCCGCGCAGTTCGAGAGCTTCCGCGATCCGTTCATCATCCTGGCCGGCTCGGTGCCGCTCGCGATTTCGGGAGCGCTGCTGTTCTCATTCCTCGGGTTCACGACGCTGAACATCTACAGCCAGGTCGGGCTGATCACGTTGGTGGGCCTGGTATCGAAGAACGGCATCCTGATCGTCCAGTTCGCGAATCACCTGCAGGAAACGGGAACGAAGAAGCTCGAGGCGGTGATCGAAGCCGCCGGTACCCGGCTGCGACCGATCTTGATGACCACAGCGGCGACCGTCGTCGGTCACTTCCCGCTCGTCCTCGCGACAGGACCTGGAGCCGGCGCGCGCAACAGCATCGGCACCATGCTGGTCAGCGGGATGATCATCGGCACGGTCTTCACGCTGTTCGTGGTGCCGTCGATCTACATGCTCGTGGCGCGGACGCGCGTGGCGGTCGCCGAGCACAGAGGCAACAGAGGCGTGAGGGTACCCGAGCTCGCGGAGGCCGTGTGATCCGCGCCGAGCCAACGGAGATGGACGGAGGCAACGGATTCACAAACGGGGGAACGGAGCAACGGAGAACGAACGGAGGGTTGCTCGCGTTCTTCGCACGCCGAAACGAAAAGGAAACGCCGATCGGTTCGACGCGCGCCGCGCAGCGGCGCCCGGCCACGCGGTGGGCCTGCTTCGCAGGCCACGCGTCGAACCGAGGCGCTCCGTTCCTCCGTTCCTCCATGTTTGTTTTGTTCAGCGTTTCGGCAGAGTACTTAGCGGAGACAACGAAAAATGAATCGTAGACTTTTCCATCGACCGGCCGTGACCATGATCGCGCTCGCTGTTCTCCTGATCCCCGGCTCGGTCTCGGCGCAAGTCGAGAAGCCCGACGCGCTTCCGCTCACGCTCGAGGACGCCGTCCGCCGTGCGGTCGAACACAATCCCGACCTCGCGATCGTCCGGCTCGGCACGGAAGTCGAGGCGGCGCGCGTCGGCGAGACCAAGGGCGCCTTCGCGCCTGTGTTCTCGACGACTTTCGGTCGCTCGAGCAACGTCACGCCGCCGTCGAACTTTCTGCTGGGCGATCGCGGCGTGGACGTCAAGGACTGGTTCTCGTCCACCGGCGTGCGGCAGCGATTGCCCTGGGGCGCCGGCACGTGGGGCGTCTCGTGGGATACCGCGCGTACGACGACCAACAGTCCGATCACCAGCTTCGATCCGAGCCTGCAGTCCGGTTTCCAGGTCGCGTTCTCGCAGCCGCTGTTGAAGGACCGCGCGATCGACGCCGCGCGCCAGCAATACATCATCGCGAAGCGAGACCAGGAGAGCTCGGAGCTCCGCTTCCGCGAATCGGTCGTCCAGACCGTCGCGGCCGTCAAGCAGGCGTATTGGACGCTCAAGGCGTCGATCGCGAACGTCACCGTTCAGCAGCGGTCGCTCGAGCTCGCGCAGGAGCTCGCGCGCCAGAACAAGATCCGTGTCGACGCCGGGCAGGTGCCGCCGCTCGATCTCGTCCAGGCGGAAGCCGAGGTCGCGCAGCGGCGCGAGAACCTGATTCGCGCCAACACCGCGGCCGAGGACGCGGAAGATCTCCTGCGGCGGCTCATCATCGATCCCGCCGACGCGTCATTCTGGCGGACGCACGTCGATCCCGTTGATGACCCGATCGGCGGCGGTCCGCTGCCCGATGTCGACGCGGCCATCGCGAACGCGCTCAACGAGCGGTACGACCTCGCGCGCGCGCGCCACGACCTGGACAACGCGAAGACGAACGTCGAATTTCTCGGCAACCAGCGGCTCCCCGATGTGCGGCTCGAGACGTCCTACCGTGGCAGCGGCCTCGCCGGCACGCAGCTGGTGCGGACCGGCGCATTCCCAGGCACCGTGACCGGCACGCTCAATCGAAGTTTCGGCGACGCGCTCGGCCAGGCGTTCAGCCCCGATTACCCGACGTGGAGCCTCGGCGTCACCGTGAGTTATCCCCTTGGACGCAGCTACGACGAAGCCAACTACGCGCGGGCCGTGATCGAACGCCGTCAGGCGGAGCAGCGGATCGCGAGTCTGCGTCTGCAAACCGCGGAGACCATCCGTCAGGCGGCGCGGCAGATCCGCAGCACCGCCGAACGCGTCGACGCCGCGCGCGCGGGCGCGACGCTGGCCGAGCAGCGCTTCGACTCGGAGCAACGGCGATTCGAAGTGGGACTGTCAACCACGTTCCTCGTGACACAGGCGCAGCGTGATTTACTGCAAGCGCAGGTGAATTTCCTCCAGACGACGCTCGACTACCAGTCGTCGCTCGTCAACTTCGAAGCGGTGCAGCAAGCGCCGCCCCTGGCAGCAATGTCGGCCGGCGACGCCGTCGGCGTGAGAGGGGCCAACATCGTCGTGCTGCCGACGCCGGCGCCGCGCGGTCTATTCCGTCCCGGCGCGGCGGCGGGATTCCAGCCCTGACCGATGCTCGGCTAAAGAGCTTGTGAAAGAATCACGTTGAACGCAACGATCGCAAAGCGCGCAGAGCATCTTTTTCGAAAAGACTCTTCTTTGCGGTCTTAGCGGCCTTTGCGTTCACGTGATTTCTTGACATCCTCTTTAGCCGAGCGACCGATCGCGGCGGTCCTTATGACGAGCTGAGGCTCAACGCCGAGAAGAACGACGCGAGCCGCGTGCGGTCGGCTTGCGACAGCTCGATCCCCGGTCCGGCCAGCGCGGCGTCGAGGTGCGCGGTGTTGCGTGGACCGATGATCGCGGCATCGACGCGCGGATGGTGCAGCACCCAGGCGAGGGCAAGCGCGCTCATCTCGACCCCACGGCCGCGCGCTTCGTCCGACAACGCGGTCAGTCCCCGAAAGACCGCGTCGTTCGCCAGGTGTTGATACGGCTCCGGCCGCAGCGTCATCCGCGATCCCGGCGGATACGCATCAGCGGAGCGGTACTTTCCAGTGAGCCATCCGCCGGCGAGCGGGCTGAAGGCCGTGAAGCCCACGCCCTGATCGGCGCACAGCGGAAACAGCTCGCGCTCCGGCGCGCGATCGAGGAGGCTGTAGGAATTCTGCACCCACTCGAAGCGGGCGAGGCCGCGCGTGTCGCTGATCCACAATCCACGCGCGAGCCGCCACGCTTCGATGTTGCTGGCGCCGACGTACAGCACTTTGCCCATGCGCACCAGATCGTCGAGCGCAGCCAGCGTTTCGTCGAGCGGCGTCTCGGGATCGGGCTCGTGAATCAGATACATGTCGAGCCGATCGGTCTGCAGCCGCGTGAGGCTTTCGTCGACCTGCTGCAAGACGTGACGCCGCGACAGCCCGCGATCGTTCGGTCCGGGTCCCACTGGATTGAACACTTTCGAGCTGAGGAGCAGTTGCCGACGGACGGCGGGTCCCTTCGACTTCAGCCATCGGCCGATCCAGGTTTCGCTGCGCCCGCCGCCGTACGCGTTCGCGGTGTCGAAAAAATTGATCCCCGCGTCGAACGCGCGGTCCATCAGTTCGCACGCCTGCTCTTCGCTCTCGCCCATCCCGAAGAACTCGGGCGCCGAGCCAATGCCGCCGAAGTTGCCGCAGCCCAGTCCCAGACGCGAGATCTTCAGACCGGTCGATCCGAGACGTCGGTACTCCATCGCCGGTAGAGCGTACTCGATGTCGCATCGGCCGGTTTTTTCTGCGCAGTACTCCGCCGAAACGCTGATCAAAAACAACCACAGAGGAACAGAGGGAACGGAGCGCCTCGGCTCGACGGCGCGCCGCAAAGCGGCGCTCATACGGTCGAAGCGGCCACGTACGCGAATCGCACCAACTTCGCCGCGGCGATTCGCGTACGTGGCCGTTTCGACCGTATGGTCGGCCAGCGTTGCTGGCCGACGCCGTCGAACCGATCGACGGTTTCCTTTCGTTTCGGCTTGCATGGATCCGTTCGTCTCCGTTGCTCTGTTTCTCTGTGATACCGTTTGCTCCGTCATCTCCCTTCTCTTACCCGGAGGTCAAACCATGCGACGCTTCGCACTCGCTGCCGTGTTGATCGCGATCGCGCCCGCGACGGTCGTGCTCGACAATCCGCACGTCCGCGTGTTTCGGACAACAGATGGATCGCTGGCTGGCGTCGATCACGGACCTGGGGTCGTCATCTCGCTCAATGATGGACCGGCAGGGACCGCCGTGTGGATGGACAACGTCGCGAGCCAAGCACAGTCCACGTTCGGTGGGTCGCTGATCATCGTGCAGCCTCGACGCGCAAAGACGCCGCCGGTCGTCGTACCTGCGCCGGGATCGGCGCCGGGCGAGTCGCCGTTCATCGGCATGAGCTTCAACCCGCTGTTCGAGAACGATCAGGTGAGGGTCATCCGCGCCCGCATGGACGTGGGCGCGCGCGAAGCGTTTCACACGCACGGCTCCGACACGATCGTCGTCCATCTGTCGGGTGGCGAGATCGAGGACACCGCGAACGGCAAGACGACGGTCAATCGATGGAAGCGCGGCGACGTCGAGTTCGAGGCGCGCGGCTCGAGCCACTCGGCCCGCAACGTCGGAAAGGCGGTCGACGTGGTGCTGGTAGCACTCAAGCAGTAACTCCTGACGACGATCAACGCAGAAACCGCAGAACACGCAGAAAACATCTGGCTCTGCGAGTTCCGCGAGTTCTGCGTTGAACGTCGTGCCGCGCATCCATGAACATGCCTCTCGCACACGTCGAACCTTCAGCGACCCCGACGCGGTCGGGCCTCAGGCGGATTCTCGGCGTCGGATTCGGCCTCGCCGTCATCGTCGGCAGCACGCTCGGCATCGGCATTCTTCGCGCGCCGGGCCTCGTCGCCGGTCAGATCTCGAATCCGTCGATCATCCTCGGCCTCTGGCTCGTCGGCGGTCTCTACACGCTCCTCGGTGCGGTATGCCTCGCCGAGCTCGGGACGATGCTGCCGCAGACAGGCGGTTACTACGTGTACGCGCGTCGAACCTTCGGTGAGTCCGTGGGGTTCGCCGTCGGGTGGACCGACTGGCTCACCTACTGCGCGGTGCTCGGGTATGTGTCGATTGGCATCGGCGAGTTCATGGCGGTCCTCGTGCCGTCACTCGCGGGGCTCATCAAGATCGTCGCGGTGATTGCGCTTGTCGGGCTGGTCGCGTTGCAGTCGGCGGGCATCCGCGTAAGCAGTCGTTTCCAGGAGGCGACGACCGCAATCAAGTTCGTGGCGTTCCTCGTCGTCGTGATTGCGGCGCTCGTGCTCGCGCCCGCCATGTCGTCCGCCGCTGCGTCGTCGCCCGGGCCCGCGTCCTCACCCTCGTTGGTCGGCGTCGTCGTTGCGCTCCAGGCGGTCGTCATTACCTATGGCGGCTGGCAAAGCGCGCTGTATTTCACCGAAGAAGACCGCGACCCGAACCGCAACTTGCCGCGCTCGATGATCGCCGGCGTCGCGTCGGTCATCGTCGTGTACCTGCTGGTGAATCTCGCGCTGTTGTCGGTGCTCCGGATTCCCGATCTCGCGCGGTCGACGCTGCCCGCGGCCGATGCGGCGCAGATCCTTATGGGCAGCCGTGGCCGACAAATCATCACGGTGTTGTCGCTCGTCTCGCTGCCGCCGCTGCTGAACGCGATCATGATGATCGGCACGCGCATCCTGTTCGCCATGGGACGCGACGGCTTGCTGTGGCGGCGAACGGCGAACGTGACGGCCGGCGGCGCGCCGCTGGCGGCGACGGTCGTGACGACGGCAGTGGCGGTCGCGCTGATCGCCAGCGGAACGTTCCAGAAGCTGGTGGCGATCGCGTCGCTCTTCCTGGTGTTCAACTATTCGGTCTGCTGCCTCGCGCTGGTCGTGCTGCGCCGGCGCGAGCCGGGCCGCGCGCGCCCGTTTCGCGCGTGGGGCTATCCATGGTCGGCCGGCATCGTGCTCTTGGGCGCCGCCGCGTTTCTGATCGCGGCGGTCATTGGCGACACGGTCAACGCCGGAGCCGCGCTCGCGCTCACGGCCGCGGGGTTGCTCGGCCGCGTCGCCGTCGCGCGACTGCGAACGGCTCCCGCGCCGCAGGCATAGTCACACATGCCGTCACCGCGCCGATGGACTCTGGTCGCGACCATCCTCGGCTCGAGCATGACGTTCATCGACGCGACGGTCGTCAACGTCGCGTTGCCCGCGCTGCAGGCCGATCTTCACGCGACGATCACCGATGTCCAGTGGGTCGTCGAAGCGTACGCGTTGTTTCTCGGCGCGCTGATTCTGGTCGGCGGCTCGATGGGCGATCAGTTCGGGCGCAAGCGCGTGTTTCTGTTCGGCGTCATGTCGTTTACCGTCGCGTCGATCCTCTGCGGCCTCGCCACGTCGCCGCGCCTGCTCATCGCCGGCCGCGCGCTGCAGGGGATCGGCGCAGCGTTCCTCGTGCCCGGCAGCCTCGCGATCATCAGCGCGACGTTCGACGACGCCGAGCGCGGCCGCGCGATCGGCACGTGGTCGGCGTTCAGCGCGATCACGACCGCCATCGGACCGGTGACGGGCGGCTGGCTGATCGAGCACGTGAGCTGGCGCGCGGTGTTTTTTCTCAACGTGCCGCTCGCGGCGATCATCGTCTTGTTGTCGCTTCGGTTCATGAAGGAGAGTCGCGATCCATCACGAATGTCTTTCAACGGCGGCGGGGCCCCCCCCCCGCCGCGCACTGCCGCTGACACCTCGCCTCGGGTTCGCTCGTCCTCGGCTCGGCGTGGCCGCAGGCGCTTGCGAATCGACTGGACCGGCGCCGCGCTCGCCGTCGCCGGGCTCGGCGGGATCGTCTTCGGGCTGCTCGAGTGGCCGTCGCACGGGGCTACGCATCCGCTCGTGCTCGGCGCGCTGGCGATCGGCGCGGTCGCGCTCGTGCTGCTGCTCGTCGTGGAGCGGCGCGCACGAAATCCGATGCTGCCGCTCGATCTCTTTCGCTCGCGCACGTTCACGCTCGCCAACCTCCTCACGCTCCTTCTGTATGCCGCGCTCGGCGTCGTCTTGTTTCTCGTGCCGATGAACCTCATTCAGGTGCAGCGCTACTCGGCGACTGCAGCAGGCGCGGCGCTCCTGCCGTTTCCCGTGATCATGTTCGTCCTGTCGCGCTGGTCGGGCGGGCTGGTGGCGCGCATCGGCACGCGCGTGCCGCTGACCGTCGGACCGGCCATCGCGGCTCTCGGGCTCGCCTTGTACGCGCGACCCGGAATCGGGGGCTCGTACTGGACGACATTCTTTCCAGCGGTCGTCGTCCTCGGGTTCGGCATGGCGATCACGGTCGCGCCGCTGACGACGACCGTGATGGGCGCGGTCGAGAGAGGACATGCGGGCGTCGCATCGGGCATCAACAACGCCGTGGCCCGGGTCGCCGGACTGCTCGCCATCGCGGTGTTCGGCGTCGTGCTCGTCCACACATTCGACGCGCGTGTCCGATCGCGTCTGGATCGCGTCGCGCTGACGCCGTCTGCACGGACGGCGATCGAGCGCGAACTGCCGAAGATGGCGGGCGTGGAGTTGAGCTCGCTGCCCTCGATC
>MNEX01000168.1:24673-28464 GCA_001917905.1 Acidobacteria bacterium 13_1_40CM_65_14 | reverse complement strand
ATCGTTGCCACCGGCGATGAACACATGGCCATCGAGCAAGGTGGTCGCACTAAGCTTCGCGCGCCCAACCGACATCCCGCTCGACACAGGCACGATCGTGCCGCTGTTCGGATCGGCGAGCTCTGCCAGCGCGAGTGCTGTGTGGCCGTTCGAGCCGCCGACAACGAGCACCCGACCGTCTTTCAACGTGGCCACCGCATGATCCGTGCGGGCCATCCCCATCGCGCCCGTCGCTGTGGAGACGCCCGCTGCAGGATCGTAGATCTCGATCGACGCGCTCACGCCGTTCGCTGTGACGCCGCCGCTGATGAATACGCGCCCATCACTCAGAATCGCCGTCGCATGGCCGGAGCGCGCCTGGCTCATGCGGCCTGCACGCACCCACGTTGAGGTCGCCGGATCATAAATTGCGATCTGATCGCTCAGGAGACCGCCACTCGCTCCCCCTGAGACGAGCAAGCGGCCGTCACGAAGGACTGCGGACGCTGCGCCGCTTGGAATAACTCCGAATTCTCCCGCAGAGGCCCACGTGCCGCTCGCCACCTTCGGTACAGCGGCTTTGAGGAGGAGCCCAAGCCCCAACATCACCAATACCGTTGAAACGGCGTACTTGATCAGGGGCAGCTTCTTCACGTGTGATTCACCCTTACCCTTCAGTCTGGATTGTGGTCACTCTCAGCAGCGTTAGCGAACGGTCACGCTGCGATCCTGAATGGATGCAGGAGCCCGCTTGGTCCGGCCGAGCGTGAAGCGGTCCGACAGATCGTCGGCGGCTCATCGCCCTTCTCCTGATGTTCGGTGATGGGATCAGACGCGGAACAGAGAGCATATCCACGCAATCGCGCGTGGGGTATCACCTGAAGGTGCTACTGATATGGCAGGAAGATGCTGTGCGCGCGGCTTCCTCGGCCTGACGCAAGGTGAGACGCTAAGACCGGTCGCGAACGCGTCAGCCGATCACGAGGCCGTGATGGGTCGCGAAGAGCGCCAGCTCCAGACGGCTCGACACGCCGAGTTTGTCGAAGATGTGCGTCAAATGGCTCTTGACCGTCTCTTCGCTGAGCGAGAGCTGCTGGCCTATCTCTTTGTTGCTCAATCCGGCGACGATGTGCGAGATGATTTCGAGCTCACGAAAGGTCAGGCCAAATTCACGCGCGCGACCGGGCCGGGCCCTGGAGAGGCTGCGGAGCGCATGCACCAGGTCCGCGACCGTTTCGCGCCCCATCCAGTAGTCACCTGCCATTACGGAGCGGATACATTCGAACAAGATGTGGCTCCCCGCGTCCTTGAGCACCACTCCCCTGGCACCCAGTTGCAGCGCCTTGACGATATCCTCTTTCCGGATGGCGGCACTCAACACGACCGAGCGAACCGGGCTGGAGGTGGCACCGAGTTCACGAAGGGCCTCGAGCCCGCCGAGCCGGGGCATCGCCAGGTCGAGCAACAGGATGTGAGGTTTCAGCGACCTCGCGCGCTCCAGCGCCTCGGCGCCGTCGGCCGCTTCGCCGACGACCTGAAAGTCAGATTCAGCCTGCAGCAGCTTCCGAAGGCTCTCGCTGAAGATGGGGTGATCGTCCGCGATGAGGATCCGGACGCGCGGGCGGGTTGCGGCCATCTCTTGCGGGCTCCAACGAGGCGCGTGGCTGGCACCAGGGAGGCGAAGGGTCTTACGCCGTTTTGTGGCGGACCAGCGCCCGTGGCGGCAGACTAATTTCCAGGCGCACGCCGCGATCCGACGATTCGATCACGAGTTGGCCGCCGAGGGCGCGCACTCGCTCTTTGATGACGACCGGTCCCTTCCGCGTGCGGTCGAGATCGGCCTGAGACAGGCGGCCCGTGAAGTCAAAGCCACGGCCGTCGTTGTCGATGATGAGCTTCGGCGAACCCGCCTCGAACGTGAACCGCACGACGACGTTGCGGGCACCGCTGTGTTTTCGCACGTTCACCAGCGCTTCCTGCGCAATGCGCGCCAGCTCGTGGCATACGGGCGGCGCGAGTGTGACCTCCTCGACCTGCGACACGAACCGCGCCGTGATGCCGGTCTCGCGCCGAAAGCGATCGACCAGCTCCTGCAGATGCTCGAGCAGTTGTCGCGGGGCGAAGTCGGCGGGTTCGAGTTCGTGCGTCAAGTCGCGCAGATCGTGAATCTCTCGGGCGAGCAACTCTTGGACTCTCGCGAGATCCTCGACTACCTCTGAGGTGTCGCCCAGACGACGGCGCAACGCATCGACCTGCATCTCGAGTCCAATGAGCGTCTGGATGACACCGTCGTGGAGTTCGCGTGCGATGCGCGCGCGCTCGAGCGCGCCCACCCGCGACCGTAGGCGGCGCAGCAGATACACGCCGTACATCGCCGGCGCGATCTGGTTGGCAAGCCGCTGCAGAAATCGGAGCTGCGGCAGCGCGCTGAGGCGAGCGTCGAACAGCAGCACGATACCCGAGCCGATGTCGGCGAAGCTGACCGTCACGCCCATCATCGAAGAAACCGGGTGGCGCTCGATCCAATCGGGCGGCAGTGCCAAGGGGCGCGCGTCGATCTGGCGGCCATTGCGCTCGAGCGCGACGATGTGCGACGGAGGCACCGGCATCGTGCCGCCTCGAAGGTCCGCGCGCCACGCGTCGCCCGGCGGCTCGATCCAGTAGCGAGCCATATCGCCTGCGGCGACCTCGGACGCGGCGATCCGTAACGCGCCGTCTGGCCGAACATCCGCGGTCCAGCGGAACGTGCGTCCGTTCTGCAGGTCCTCAAACAGCAGCAGCAGGCCTGTGCCCTCGAACAGCTCCAGTACCTCTCCGGCCATCGCCTCGAACATCGTCCAGATGCTCGCCTCGGCGCGGATGTTGGCGATGATGCGCGTGATGATCGCGGTTTCAGCGCGGCGTTGTTTCTCCTCTTCCGCGAGATAGCCGAGGAGGCCGCCGGCGATCAGTAGGTAGACGGCTCGCATGATCAACCGGTGGGCGTCGAAGCTCCCGAGCATCAGCGGCCGAGCCGCGCCCGCAGCGATTTTCATCAGCACCGCTTCGAGCCCGAGCAGCACGACCGCGACGGCCGCGGTAAGAACGGTTTCGCGAAAGCCCCAGCGGGAGGCTGCCGCGAGCAGCACGAACATGTAGAAGAGAAAGAACGGACTATTTGGGCCCTCCGTCACGGCGGTGAGCAGGGTCGCCCACACGAGGTCGCCGGCATGCGTCAGCGCCTGAAGGCGGAAGCTGGGCGGATCGGTGCGCAGCACGCGCATCCAGACGGCCAGCCCGCCTATCAGATAGCCCGCAAGCAGCACATAGGTAATCCACGAGTATCGGGCAGGCTGAGTCGGATCGATGGCAATGGCCGCCAGCGACGATCCGACAAAGAAGATGCGCGCTACAGCGAGCACTCGTTCCGCGCGTTGTTGGTCCGCCGGAGAGCGCGACACATCGCGGGTGTATTGCAGCGGGCTCCAACCCGCCAGCGAGCGAAGGCGCAGGAGGGACGTGCGCATCAACGGCGGCGCGAGTGCGTCTGCCTTCAAATGCCGCGCCACCCGGGTCTAGCAGCTAAACTGGCTCAGCCAGCCTCGCCAAAATGCGTCAGTGGCTATCCCTTAGGTGCCATAGGCCGCATTAACGGCCTATGCCTATTCCTGGAGGGGACGGGAGATTGTCCCATCGACAGTTGAAATTCAGTGGCGGCTCGGTTGATGAATACGCGATCTTCTCCGCTGATGCTCGTCGAACGAGGCGTGCCGCTCGCCCAAGTTCGCGACCTGTTGGGCCACGCGTCGATCCTGACGACGGAACGCTACGAC
>MNEX01000168.1:9316-24564 GCA_001917905.1 Acidobacteria bacterium 13_1_40CM_65_14 | reverse complement strand
AGGTTGGATGGCTTGCCATCCGAAGCCACGAGCGAAGCGAGTGATTGGCGAAGGATGGTAGCGGTACGGGGATTCGAACCCCGGTCCCGTGGCTGAGAAACGGAAGCGAATCGTCCGCAGATTTCAGTTTCGTCCGTTTTGTTTGGAATTTCGCGTGGATGGTTGGGCCGTCTCCGCCGGAGACGGCCCTTTTCGGGCGCAGAATTTCAAGTTTTTTTCAAGTGTTGAAATCGCGCTGCTGTGCGCGAACGTCACGCCGCAAACTGAATGATCTCCAGCTCGACCGACGTGTCGACGCTGGAAAGCAGTTCCTCGACTTTTACGAAGACCGGATCCGCGATCAGATACTCTCTGCACCCGTCGCATTGTGCGACCGGCAGATTCTTGATGATGACGATCGTCTGCTCGCTCACCTTGAACGGGAGGTCAGTCGTTGTCGCGTGCAACGTGCTGCCGCACAGTCCACATTTCATGATTTGCCTCTCCGAGTCCTCAGATCCGGTTCCCACTCTTCGGCGCCTGGATGATAAGCGGTGACCACCCTGACATTGTCGCCCTCGACATCGGCGGCGAAGAGCACGTGGAAGGGCTCACCCGGAGACGTCGCCAGGAGGAGGTAGCTCGGCAAGTACTTGTCGTCTGGATACGCTTCGACAATCGTGTAGGTGTCAACTGCGCCGAAGATTTCGTCTCGCGAAATGTACCTCCCGGCGAGCCGCATGTTCACATGGTACGTCCAGTACACCTTGCGTTCCAGAAGGCATCGCTGAATGAACTGAAGCGGATCATCTGGCAGGCGTCGGCCCGTCGACATCGCGCAATAGTCTCACCAATCTTCGAGCATCGCGCGGAGAATTGATGGATCACCGGAAAGACTCCTCGTCGCTTTGCCCGTCAGCCGCAAGTACAGTGCGTCTGGACACATATCGATCTCCCCAGGCCACTCGATCCCGCCACCTTCTACGCGAACAGCGTTGAACACGTTGGGGTCGGTCCACGCCGCAAGCACACCACGGCCCGCGAGATCGCTCAGATCGACTTCGCCTTGTGCGCCGTCACTGAACTTGAGCCAAATCCGATAGTTCTCCAATGGCCGCACTTGGACGATCTTGTCCATTTCACGAAATCTCCGGCTGTCGGTTCACTATACCGCTGGGAACACCGGCATCGGGCGCAGAGTGCAGATACGGAAGGACCGTTCGTCACTGACGTGAACTCCCTGGCGATCGCTTCGGCGTCCGCCGCCACCCTCTCATTATGGGTGGAATGGCGATCCCAGGCTAGACGGGCTCCGATCGGATCCCCGGTTTGAGAGAATGCTGCGACGCGCGAGACTGTCGTAATCGTGTTGATTCACCAGTTTTCGTGGCAGCTCTACAAGCGATGCAGAGCCACGGATGCCGCGGACAAAGTTTCAAGAATCTTTCAAGTTCCGCCCGTGCAGAGCTTAGGTTGGATGGCTTGCCATCCGAAGCCACGAGCGAAGCGAGTGATTGGCGAAGGATGGTAGCGGTACGGGGATTCGAACCCCGGTCCCGTGGCTGAGAACCACGTGTCCTGACCCCTAGACGATACCGCCACGCGCCGCCAAGAACCTCGCATTTTAGCAAACTTGTATGATGGGATCCATGTTTCGCTGGCTTGCTGCGCTCCTCGTGCTCCTCGCGCTCGCGGCTGGAGTCGCGTACATCGCCGCCGGTCGCGGCGCGCCGCCGCGCGTGACGATCAACCAGCCCACTCGTGTCATCGGACAGACCGGATCGCTCGACGTGACCGCCGAAGCGCCGAACGCCAAATTCACCGCGCTCGCGATCGCGCTCGAACAGAACGGCAAGACGGTTCCGCTCTTCGCGCTCGACAACGCGCAACAGGCGACGATCTCGCCCGTCGATCGCAATCAGCTCCGCGTCACGCGCCCGCTCGGCAAGCAAAGCGTCCCCGAGCTGCAGTCGGGCACGGCGCGGATCGTGGTCACGGCGACGCGGCCGTCGTTCCTCAACTTGCGGCAGCTGACGAGCACCGCAACGTCAATCACGGTGGTTCGGAAATGGTGGCCTACCGGGCGACGCCGGCCGACGCCACGTCCGGCGTCCGCGTCGGCGACGTCGAGTATCGAGGATTCCCCGCCGCGGGCGCCGGCGTCACCGGCGCGAGTCCGGAGACTCAAGTCGCGTTCTTCGCCCTGCTCCACGATCAGGATCTGCGGGCGCCGATTGCCGCGTTCGTGCGCGATGACGCGGGCAACGAAGCGAAGGCAACCTTCGTCGACAACGTGTTCCCCAAGCCGTTCAAGAAAAGCCGCATCGAGCTCGAGGACAAGTTCATCGATCGCGTGGTGCCGGAAATCATCGAGCACTCGCCGGAGCTGAAGATGACGGCGCCGGCCCAGGGCAGTCCCGAGATGATCGCGGCGTTCCTGAAAGTGAACAGCGAGCTGCGCACGATCAACGCGGACCAGATTGCCGCGTTCGCCGCCAAGACGTCGCCGAACAAGTTGTGGGATGGTCCGTTCGTGCAGCTCGGCAACTCACAGGTCGAAGCGAGCTTCGCCGATCACCGCACGTACTTCTACAAAGGCAAGGAAGTCGATCAGCAGACGCATCTCGGATTCGATCTCGCGGTCACGAGCCGCGTCCCCGTTGTCGCCGCGAACGCCGGCACGGTGATGAACGCCAGCTGGCTGGGCATTTACGGCAACTGCGTGATCCTCGATCACGGCATGGGCGTGCAGTCGCTCTACGGCCACCTGTCGTCGTTCGACGTCAAGGTCGGCGACACGGTCACGCGCGGACAGACGATCGGCCGAAGCGGCATGACGGGACTCGCCGGCGGCGATCATCTGCACTTCACCATGCTCGTCGGCGGCCGGATGGTCAATCCGGTCGAATGGTGGGACGCTCACTGGATCGCCGATCGTGTCCAGCGGAAGCTCGGCGAGGCGAGGTAGAAGTAGAATAGACGGCTGTGCGAAAGATCTTTTTCATTCAGGAGAAGTCAATGCGCCTACGAAACGTGTGGATAGGGACGGTCGCGGTCGCGCTCGCGGCGTCGGTCGTCGCGTGCGGCGGCGGCGGACCGTCGAACAAATCGGCGGAACCGTCAGCCCCTGCCGGAACGCCCGCGGGTCAGAAAGTGGACACGGCGACAGCAGGCAAGGTCTCGGGAACGGTCACGGTCGACGGCGCCGTGCCGAAGAACGATGCGATCAAGATGAACGCGGATCCGGTCTGCATACGCGAGAACAAGGAACCGCAGTTCCAGGCAACCTACGTCGTCGGCAGCGACGGCAAGTCGCTGGGCAACGTGTTCGTGTACGTGAAGGACGGCCTCGGCAACTACGTCTACGACACGCCGACCGAGAAGGCGACGATCGACCAGAAACAGTGCCGCTATCACCCGCACGTCTTCGGCGTTCGGACCAACCAACCGATCGAGATCATCAACAGCGATCCGACGCTGCACAACATCCACGCGATGCCGAAGGGCAACTCGGAATTCAACACCGGCCAGCCGATTCAGGGCATGAAGATGACGCACACCTTCGACAAGCCGGAGATCATGGTGCCGTTCAAGTGCGACGTGCACGGCTGGATGAACGCCTACGTCGGCGTGCTGGATCACCCGTACTTCGCCGTCACCAAGGACGATGGCAAGTTCGAGCTGAAGGACCTGCCGGCCGGGACGTACACGATCGTCGCGTGGCACGAAAAGCTCGGCACGCAGGACCAGAAGGTGACGCTCGGCGAGAAGGAAACCAAAGACATCAACTTCACGTTCAAGCCGGTAGCCACGACGACGAACAATAACTAGGCAGGACGGCGGGATGGACAGGATAGGCGGGATGGAAGGCCCTTCCTGCCCACCATCCAGCCCGTCCAGCCCATCCCGCCCTTCCTGCCCATGCTTCACCGTTTCGCCAAGTTCGTCGTCGCCTCCACCGTTCTCCTGATCCTGGCCGGGAGTCTCGTCACCAGCCACGACGCGGGGCTGTCGGTGCCCGACTGGCCGACGAGCTACGGCTGGAACATGTTCACGTTCCCGCCTCGGATGTGGGTGGCGAACATCTTCTATGAGCACGGCCATCGGCTGATCGCGTCGAGCGTCGGGTTCCTGACGATCGTGCTCGCGGTCTGGCTGTGGATGAAGGAATCGCGCAGCTGGCTGCGCTGGTTCGGGGTCGCCGCGCTCGGCGCCGTCATCGCGCAGGGTCTGCTCGGTGGGCTCACTGTGTTGTTTTTCCTGCCGCCGGCCGTGTCGACGGCGCATGCGGCCCTTGCGGAAATCTTCTTCTGCATGACCGTCGCGATCGCGGTGTTCACGTCCACGGGGTGGCAGGCCGCGTCCGCCCTGAACGACGGAACCCTCCGGCGGCTCGCCACGACGACGACCGTTCTCATCTACGGTCAGATTCTCGTGGGCGCGACCATGCGGCACACGGGCGCGGGACTCGCGATCCCCGATTTTCCACTGATGTTCGGTCACATCGTGCCGGATCACTGGGACGCGAAGATCGCGGTCCATTTCGCACACCGGCTCGGCGCGGTGATTGTGGCGATCGCGGTGCTATCGACGGCGATCTCCATCTGGCGGCGGCACACCCACCGTGTTGAGCTCGCGCAGCCGGCGTTGATCCTGATGCTGCTGACGATCGTTCAGGTGACGCTCGGAGCGCTGACGATCATCACCGCGCGTAATCCCTGGATCAACAGCGTCCACGTCGTCTGCGGCGCGCTGGTGCTGACGACGTCGCTCGTGATCACATTGCGCAGTTGGCGGGCAAAATTTGCGGTGCGCGGGACCGACGCGCCTCCATCGGCAGCGCACGCCATGCCGCCGCCGACGACCATACCCGCGCAACCGGAACATCGAATCGGAGCGCGCGCGTGAAGGACGCGCCTGTCGTCTCGACGGCGGACGTCGTCGGCGTGGCCCAGCGCCGCTCGCCGGCGCTGCTCGCCGACTACCTCGCGCTCACCAAACCGCGACTGAACTTTCTCGTCGTCGCGACGAGCGCTGCGGGGTACTACCTGGGGTCGACTGGCAGGCCCGAGCTGTTGCCGATGACGGTCGCGGTGGCTGGCACGGCGCTCGTGGCCGGCGGCGCGGCGGTCTTGAATCAAGTGTACGAACGCGACACCGACGCGCTGATGCGGCGCACGCGGCTGCGGCCGTTGCCCGACGGCCGAGTGGCGATGTCGGATGCGCGGGCGTTCGGCTTCGCGCTGTCGGCAATCGGCCTCCTCCTTCTCGCGGCGCGCGCCAACCTGCTGGCGGCTGCGCTCGCGCTGGCAACGCTCGTCATCTACCTCACGATCTACACGCCGATGAAGCGGCGAACATCGATCGCGACGCTCGTCGGCGCGGTGCCGGGCGCGCTGCCGCCGCTCATCGGCTGGACCGCGTCGCACGGCGCGGTGTCGGTTGGTGGCGCAGCGCTTTTCGCGATTGTGTTCCTCTGGCAGATCCCGCACTTCATGGCCATCGCGTGGCTCTATCGCGACGACTACCGCAAGGCCGGATTTCCGATGCTGCCGGTCATCGAGCCCGAGGGCCGGCGGGCGGGGCGACAGGCGGTCATCTACGCGGCGGCGCTCCTGCCGGTGACGCTGGTGCCCGCGCTCGTCGGCGTCAGCGGGATGGTCTACGCGGCGATCGCGCTCGTCCTCGGCGGTGGGCTGCTGGCGCTCGCGATCCGGTTCGCGATGACGCGCCGCGACCAATCGGCGCGCGCGCTGTTCCTCGGATCGATCGTCTATCTTCCGCTGCTGTGGATCGCGATGATCGTGAATCGCATGTGACTGTCCACGATCTCCCTGCCGTCAACGCGTCCCTCAACGCCCTGTCTGGAATCCTGCTGCTCGTCGGCTACGTCCTGATCCGCCGGCGACGCATCGAGACGCACCGCAAGGTGATGATCGCGGCGTTCGTCACCTCGTCGATCTTCCTCGTCTGCTACGTCGTCTATCACGCGCAAGTCGGATCGGTGCGGTTCACGCGGCAGGGTTTCGTCCGGCCGCTCTATTTCACGATCCTCGTCACACACGTCACGCTCGCCGCCGCCGTCGTGCCGCTCGCGCTCATCACGCTGTCGCGAGGTCTCAAGGCGCGCTACGAGCGGCACCGTACGATCGCGCGCTGGACGTTTCCGATCTGGCTGTATGTGTCGGTGACCGGCGTGCTCGTGTACGTGCTTCTCTACCAACCGACCTGGCTCTTGTGAATTGGGTAATTGGATAATCGGGTAATCGGGTAATTTCGATTACCCAATTACCCGATTAACCGATTACGCAATTGAGCGTCCGGCTTTAGCCGGACCTAATACAGGAGATACTTCGCCCGGGTCGTGCGCCACCGATCTTCGGCTTCCCGCCACGATGCCTCGATCGCCGCGGGATCCACGCCGCCGCGAATCTTCGCGAGCATCGCTTTCGGTCCGAACAGCGCCGCCGCGTCTTCCAGCTTGAACTGCTGACCGTGGAGCCGCGACAGCGCCGTCGCGATCTCGAGGCCCACGCGAACGGGACGCAGGCGGTCGCGATCAGTGACGATCATGAACACGCCGTGACACGCTTGTCCGCCCAGCTTCGAGCCGGCGGCGGGTGTGAACGTCACCGGATAGAAACGGATGCCGGGCAATTCGCGCGCGTTGAGCGCGGCCGCCAGCGCGACGGCGTCGATCCACGGCGCGCCGATGTGCTCGAACGGCGTGTCGGTGCCGCGGCCGACCGACATGTTCGTCCCTTCGATCGCGCCAATGCCGGGATAGAGCGATGCGGCGACCATGTTGCGCATGTTGGGCGACGGGTTCGTCCACGGCAGCCCGGTCTGGTCGAACCAGTCGCCGCGCTGCCAGTTCTTCATCGCGACGACGGTGAGATCGGCGCCGATGGTCTTTTCGCCGTTGAAGAGGCGCGCGAGCTCGCCGATGGTCAGCCCGTGGCGAATCGGCATCGGCAGGTACCCGGTGAATCCAATCGCGTCCGCGTCGAGACCCGGACCGTCGACGTCCAGACCACCGATTGGATTCGGTCGATCGAGCACGACGATGGCGATCCGGCGCTTCGCGGCTTCTTCCATCACGTACGCCATCGATGTGACGTAGGTGTAGAAGCGAACGCCGACGTCCTGGAGATCGACGACGATCGCGTCGAGCCCCGCGAGCATCGCGCCGGTCGGACGCCGCGTGTCGCCGTAGAGCGAATGAATCGGCAGTCCGGTTTTCTCGTCGCGCGAGGACGAGACGTTCTCATCGAGCTGACCGCGAATGCCGTGCTCTGGACTGAAGAGCGCGACAAGGGTGACGTCCTTCGCCGCCGCGAGCAGATCGATCGTGCTGACGCCTCCGCGCGATCGGCCGGTCTGGTTCGTCAGCAGGCCGACGCGCTTGCCGCGCAACCGCGCGAACCCTTCGGACTCGAGCACATCGATCCCGGTCAGCGTTGGTGGATGCGCGGTCGATCGTTGGGAGGCCCTTTCAGGGCCGCCGGTTTGGCTCCCGATCGCCGCCGCCGCAACTGTCGCGACCTTTCCGCGCAGCGCCGTCACATCGCCTTTGCCATCGGGATGCACGCGGTTCGAGAGAAAGATCACGTAGCTCTTCGTGGCCGGATCGAGCCAGAGCGACGTGCCTGTGAATCCGGTGTGGCCGAACGTGGTCCCGGCCGGAAACAGATCGCCGCGATTCGACGAGTAGGTCGAGTCGATGTCCCAGCCGAGGCCGCGGACGTCTTTCATGCCCGCGGGCGTCGACGGCGACGTCATGCGCCCCACCGTCGCGGGCGACAGAATCTGCGCGCGATCGAGCCGTCCGCCATTGAGCAGCATGCGGCAGAAGCGCGAAAGGTCGGCCGCCGTGCTGAAGAGTCCTGCGTGACCGGCGACGCCGTCCATGCGGCGCGCCGTCGGATCGTGCACGACGCCGCGAAGGAAGGGAACATCGCTGGTGCTGGCGCACGGCCACGACATGGGACGGCAGCGTTCGGTCGGCGCGATGCGCGCACGGAGCGCGGCCGGCGGAAGAAACATCGACTCCGTCATGCCGAGCGGATCGAAGACGTGTCGCTTCACGTACGTGTCGAGCCGCTCGCCGCTGATGCGACGCACGATGTCGCCCAGCAGAAAAAAGTTGATGTCGCTGTAGACGAACTTCTCGCCGGGCGGCGCGGTCACGGCGAGGTCGTTGGCGCGGCGAATCGCTTCGCCGGCGCCGCTGAACTCGACCTCGAGCGGCAAGTCGGGCGCAAGGCCGGACGTATGCGTCAGCAGATGGCGAATCGTGATGCCGGTCTTGTCGTCCTTCGCGAGCTCGGGGATGAGCTGCGCAACGCGATCGTTCAGACGGATGTGCCCCAGTTCCACCAGCTGCATCACGCTCGTCGTCGTCGCGACGACCTTGGTGAGAGAGGCGACGTCGAAGATCGTGTCTTCGGTCATCGGTTCGGGCGACGGCTGAACCGCGCGCTGTCCGAACGCGGCGTGATAGAGGACCGCGTCACCTCTGCCCACGAGGACGACGGCGCCCGGCAATTCGTGACGGGCGATCGCGGCCTCGACCAGCGGCGTGATCGGCGCGAATCCTGCGGGCGATTCGTGCCTGTCCTGAGCGACACGCGAGTCGAAGGACCTGTCCTGAGCGAGCAGACCCGCGAAACGCGAGTCGAAGGACGCGAGCGCCAGCGCCGCAACGCCAATGGCTGCAAGGGTTCCGGCGGTTTTCACAGGATTCAATATATACTGGGCGCTGTCACCATTCTTCCGAGCAATTTCAGGGGGCCTCGAGCATGCGTCACCGTCTTCATCTGTTCCATATTGGGCTGGCGGCGCTCTTCATCGCCGCGCTTGCGACGACAACCGCCGCGCAGACCGGGCGCGTGGGCGGCACCGTGAAAGACGATGCCGGTCAAGCCATCAAGGGCGCGACGATCACGGCGGAGAATCCGAACGCGTCGCCGAGCAGCTTCACCGCGACCACCGATGACAAAGGCCGCTTCTCCATCATCGGCCTCCGTACCGGGCGATGGACGTTCACCGCACAGGCGCCGGGCTTCGCGCCGGAGTCTGGCGGGTTGAACGTGCAGACCATCGGCGCGCCGAATCCGCCGCTCACCTTCACGTTGCGCAAGGGCGCGACGGCGGGACCCTCGAGCGCGCTCGGCAGTCTGGCCGCGAAGGACCTGCAGGCGGAGCTCGGCGCGGCCGACGCGCTCTACAACTCGCAGAAGTGGGACGAAGCGATCACGGCCTATCGCGCGATCATGGCGAAGGCGCCGGCGCTCAGCGTCATCAACCTGCAGATCGCCGCGGTCTACCGCAACAAGAAGGAATACGACAACGCGATCGCGGCGTACAACGAGCTGCTCAAGGCCGATCCGACCAACGACAAGGCGAAGATCGGCATCGGCATGACCAATCTGGAGAAAGGCGACCTCGCAGCGGCTGAAGACACGCTGACGAAAGCGGCCGAGGGCGCCAACCCGACGCGTGAAGTGTTCTACAACCTCGGCGAGGTGAAGTTCGCGAAGGGGCAGATCGACGACGCGGCGAAGTATTACCAGAAAGCGGCGGACATGGACGCCACGTGGGGCAAGCCGCTCTTCAAGCTGGCGCTCGTGGAATTGAACAAGCTCGGTCAGATTAAAGACACCGAGAAAGAAGAACTGATCAAGACTCGGGCAAAGGTCATCGCCGCCTTGGAAAAGGTCGTCGCTGCCGATCCAACGTCGCAGGAAGCTGCGCAGGCGAAGGCTGTCGTCGAGCAGTTGAAGAAATAGATGGCTGATGGCTGATGCCTGGGGAAGATGGTCGCCATGAGCCATAGCCACCGGCCATAAGCCATCGGCCATATCCGGGTTCCAGTGTCCCGTCCTCTCCGCTTCACCTTCATCCTCTTCCTCGCAGCTCTCGGTACGGCTCTCGCCGCCGTTGGCGGATGGCGGTACGCGCGCGCGTCCGCGCCGCTCAGCGGACCGATCGTGGTCATCTCGATCGATACGCTGCGCGCGGATCATCTGCCGGCGTACGGCTACGCGAAGGTGAACACGCCGGCGATTGACGCGCTCGCGGCCGACGGTGTCGTGTTCGAGCGCGCGTACTCGCACGCGCCGCAAACGCTTCCCGCGCACGCGTCGCTGCTCTCCGGGCGCCTGCCGTTCGAGCACGGCGTGCGCGACAATATCGGGTTCACGGTCAAGGACAACGAGCGGCTGCTGCCGCAGCTGCTTCGTGAGCGCGGCTACACGACGGCGGGGATCGTCTCGGCCTTCGTCCTGCGCAAGGACACCGGCATCTCGCGAGGATTCGATTTCTTCGACGCCGAGATGCCGGCCGCCGCGCTCGAGACGAGCATCAGTCAGGTGCAGCGCGACGGCATGCAGTCCGAGTCGATCGCCGAGCGCTGGCTGGACACGATCGGATCGTCGCGCGCGTTTCTTTTCCTCCATCTCTACGAACCGCACAAGCCGTACGCGCCGCCCGAGCGGTACGCGGCATACGCGCCGTACGACGGCGAGGTCGCCTACAGCGACGAGATCGTCGGCAAGTTGATCCGCTACCTGAAATCGCATCAGCTGTACGACCGATCGACCATCGTGCTGCTGTCGGATCACGGCGAGGGGCTCGGCGATCACGGCGAGCAGGAGCACGGCCTCTTCGTGTACGACGAAGCGGTTCACGTGCCGTTGATCATCAAGCAGGAGAGCAACGCCGGCGCCGGGCGGCGCGTCGCCGATCTCGTGCAGCACATCGATCTGGTGCCGACGATCCTCGACCTCGTGAAGGCGCCCGTCCCCGGAAACCTGCACGGCCGCTCGCTGAAGCCGCTCCTCGACGGGACCGGCCGTCTGCCGGAGACGTCGGTGTATTCCGAGGCGCTCTACGCGCGCTACCACTTCGGCTGGAGCGAGCTGACGGCGCTCACCGACGCGCGGTATCGCTATATCAAGGCGCCGCACGACGAGCTGTACGACCTGCAGCGCGATCCGCACGAGCGTGAGAACGTCATTATTACTCCGGGGGCCCCTACCCCCCGGTCTGGCTTCGCGGGGACCCCATCGCCCCGCTCCGCCGCCGAGTATGAACATACGCACCAGGCGCTCCGCGGCGCGCTCGATCGACTCGTCGCCGGTGCGACGATTCACGCGCCCGCCAGCGTGCCAACCGACGCGCGCGAGCGGCTGCAGGCGCTCGGCTATGTCGGCGCCCAGACGGACGTTTCGTTGTCTCCCGGGGCGCCGGGCGAGACGCTGCCGGATCCGAAAGACAAACATCACATCCTGGAAACCTATCGCGCGGCGATCGACCTCGCGGGCGAACGCAAGTGGTCGGCCGCCATCGGTCTCCTCCAGCAGATCGTGCGCGAGGACCCCGGCATGGCCGACGTGTGGGTCCAGCTCGCCGCCTTCGCCGGCCGCACCGACCGTCTCGATCTCGCCGTCGACGCCTACAAGCACTACATCGAGCTGAAGCCATCGGACCCAGGCGGCTATCTCGGGGCCGCCGCCGCGCTGTTCAAGCAGCGGAAGCTCGAGGACGCCCGCGCGCACGCCGAGCTCGGCGCGCAGATGGCTGGCGAGCCGAAAGGCGAGCCTGGAAACCCTGGAAACGATATCGCGCGGTCGCGCGCCGCAGCACACGAGCTGCTCGCGAAAATCGCGCTCGCGCGCCACGACGCCGACGGCGCACGCTCGGAGGCGGACCTCGCGCGGCAGGCCGATCCCAAGCTGCCCCTGCCTGCGTACGTGGATGCGCGGCTGCTCTACGATCAGGGCAAGTTCGCCGACGCGCTGCCGCTCTTCGAGGAGGCCGTCGCCGAACAGCAGAAGCTCGGAGGCTCACGGCTCGGCGAGTTGCACTACTTCACGGGCGACACGCTCGGCCGGCTCGAACGGTATCCCGAAGCGGAAAAGGAATTCCTCGCCGAGCTGCGCGACTTTCCGCAGAACATTCGCGCGCGCGCGGGTCTCGCGATGCTGTATCAGGCGACGGGACGACCAGACGAGGCCGCACAAGCCATCGACGATATGAAGCGCGTCACGCCCACCCCCGAGTCCTACGCGCTCGCGGCTCGGGTCTGGACCATGTTCGGAAATCGACAGCAGGCCGATGCCGTCCGCGCGGAAGCGCGACGCACGTTCGCCGAAGCCCCCCGGGGGCTCAAGTCCGGCGCGCGCGCAGCGCGACACTGACAACGAACGCGACGGAAATCGATCAGAAGAACAACCGCGCGCCGATCCGCAGGATGCGCGGATTCATCAATTCCAGGATGTTGTTGAACGTCGTCACGCGCGCGTCGAGCTGGCGCTGAAGGATGGTCGCGCGGTTGAACAGATTGAAGACGTCGAGGTCGAACGCAGCACTGAAGCGATCGAACTTGAAGATCTTCTCCAGCCGCGCATCCAGCGAGCTGACGCGTTGCAGGCGGAAGTCGTCGACCTTGCTGACGAGCAGCACCGATTTGTTCGACACGACCGGATCGCCGGTGTTGACGCGGCTGCGATAGAACGGCTGCGCGTAGCCCTGGCGGAGCAGCCAGTTCGCCGCGAAGTCGAGGCCCCACGGACCCTGATAGAACGTGTTGGCCACGACCTGATACCTGGGGGCGACGAGGAACGTGTCGCTCTTGCCGCTACCGGCTGACTGAACGGCCACGGTCCCACCGTTCACCAGCGGGCCGCTCGACTGCAGATTCGAGTAATCGCCGGACGGACTGACGGTGCGCGTTTTATCCAGAATCGCCGCGGCGCTGTCGAAATACTCGTTCCATGACGTGGACGCGACCGCGGCACGCCCCATCCACCGGTTCGACATTCGCTTGATCAGGCTCAGCTCGAAGCCGAGGTAGCGCCGATGGTAATCGGGCCGATGCTCGGCGTGGTAGCCAGGCTGGGCCGACAAGGCGCTGTACAACGGAACGCTGACCGTCCCGAGGCTCTCGAACGTACCTGTGAACGTCCCGCTCTGGACGTAACTGGCCGGCGTCACGCCGTTGCGCGGGTTCCACAGAAAGTTGTCCATGTAGCGGTACGTGACCGTCGCGCTGGCGCCGAAGTTCGGCATCAGCTCGCGATCGATACCGAACAGCATCTCCTGCGTTCGCGGCGCCCTGATGGCCCCGATCGTGTTGGTCGTCGATGCCACGCCCGGGTGCGCCAGGTCGACGTTGTTCGATCCCCGCACGCCCGCGGCGAAATCGATCTCGTTGAGATCCGCGACCCTGTTGCCGTTTCTGTCGACGGCGTTGTAGTAGATGTAGGTGTACGGCTGAATCGGCGAGATGAACGCCGCCGCGGTGCCGGGCAGCTGCGACGCGAACATCGCGTAGCTGCCCCGCGCCACCGTCTTCCGCGAATGGTCGAGCGCATAGGTGATCCCCACGCGCGGTGCGACATTGCTGAACTCATAGGCGTTCTGGACCGCCTTGGCGGTGACCGCCGGCAGCAGCGGGACGTTCAGCACTGCCGGCGCCGTCGTCGCAGCGAGCGACGATGTCTGGCGATCCCAGCGAAGGCCGGCAATGACCGTGAGCCGGTTCATCGAGATCGTGTCGGTGACGAAGGCGTTCGCGTACTCGCCCACGGTGCGCAGCACGTAATCCTGCTGGGCCTGCGCGACCATCTTCGGGTACTCGACGTGGAACGTGATGATGTGACGCCCGGTGACCTGCGACAGCGAGTCAACCGGCGTCCTGCGCCAGGCAAACCCGAACTTCAGTTCGTGCCTGTCTTTGAAGTAGCTCGCGTCGCCGCCGGCGTAGTACTGCGGCCGCGTCGTCGTGTAGAAGTAGTACGAATTGTGCCAGACGCCCGCATCGTCTTTGTAGAAGTCGGCGTCCAGGCCGCCTTTGGGCTTCAGCTGGAAACTGCTCGATACGTACGCGTAGCGCGCGGCGGCGAACAGACTGTGGGCGACGACGAAGGTGCCTTCCCCTTTGTAGTACTTCGTCGGACCGTCCTGATCCCAGGTCGTTTCCTGAGGGCGCGTCGGACCGGCGTCGCGGCCGGACTTCAGTTTGTTGCCCTGGAAGAAGGTGAAGTTCCCCCGGGTGTTGGCGCTGACGCGGCCGTCGATCTTCAGCGCGTAGTTCTCGAGAACCGTTTCGTCGGGGTCGCCGTTGAGCGTGAGATTGCGCGGGTTCGTCTTGCCACGCGAGCCCCACCCCCACAGATGGTCCCTCAGGAGTGGCCCGCCCAGATCGAAGCCGTAATCCTTGTAGGAGTCGGTGCGGTTGCCGCAATGCTCGGTGAAATTGCTCCCCCTGCACGCCGCACTGAGCCCGCCCGCCACGGCGTCGAGTTGCTGCGCGAACGACTGCGACAGGTTGTTGCCTTGGAGCGCCTCGTTCTCGAAGTAATACCGCACGTTGCCGTGCGCCGTGTTGCTGCCCTTCTTCAGCACGAGATTGAGCTGCACGCCGGGCGTCGGGTTCTGCGCGTTGGCGCCGCCGGTCGTGATGGCCATCTCCTGGAACATGTCGAAGTCGAAGTAGGTCGGCGTCGAGCCAGTCGCGCCCATGTCGGTGATCGGCACGCCGTCGATGTTCCATGTGTTGTCGGTCCCGACCGAGCCCTTGCCGAGGTACACCGACTGCTGGCCGGATTCGGAACCGCCGACGTTGACGCGATCGACATAGATCGTGGGAACCGTTTGCAGGACGACCCACGGGTCACGCGCCGTCGGAATGTTCTGCAGCTCTTCGAGCGTGAGGTGGGTGGTCGTCGTCTCGCGCTTCGTGTCGACGAGCGGGCTGACGGCCGTCACGTTGATCATCTCCGGCAGGCCGGCGACCGCGAGCCGAATCATGAGAGGCGTCGCGGCGCCGGTGGCCACCTGGACCTCGTTGTTCGTGAAGGGATTGAACCCGGGCAGCGACGCTTTGAGGGTGTAGGTGCCGACGGGCATGTTGAGGAAATGCGCTTGTCCCTGAGCGTCCGACACCTCGGATTGCGCGCCGGGCCCCGTCAGCTCCACGAGGACGCCCGGCATCCGTCCGCCCGTCGCGTCCTCGATCGTCACATCGACGCGGCCGGTGAACACCTGGGCGAACGCCGTCGATGATCCAATCGCCAGTACAGAGAGCGTCGCCAGCGTGATGAGCGCGTGCGTCATACGGTTCATCGATAGCGCGGAGGATACAATGAAAACGGCAGCGATGGTCAGAAACACCGCATGACGCGATTGCTATGCGCGGCGATCCTCGCCGGCGCTGTCCTCGGCTGTCGAGTCACGCCCGAATCGACTCGGCCGCGCGACGT
>MNEX01000168.1:0-9265 GCA_001917905.1 Acidobacteria bacterium 13_1_40CM_65_14 | reverse complement strand
AACGCGTACGCCCATTCGCCACAAACGCTTCCGTCGCACGTCTCGATCCTCTCCGGCCGGCTGCCGTTCGAGCATGGCGTGCGCGACAACGTCGGCTTTGCCGTCAAGCGGGACGAGAATCTGCTGCCGACGATGCTGCGTGGCGCCGGCTTCACGAGCGGAGGTTTCGTGTCGGCGTACGTGTTGCGCGGCGAGACGGGGATCGCGAACGGCTTTGACCGCTTCGACGCCCGGCTGCCGCCGTCCTCGCCTGAGATCGCGACCGGCGAACTGCAGCGGGACGGTGCGGCAACACTTTCGGCCGCGAACGAGTGGCTCGATGAGTTGCCATCGTCGCGGTTCTTCCTGTTCTTCCATATCTACGAGCCCCACTCACCCTATACACCGCCCGCGCGATTCAGCCAGTACGCACCGTACGACGGAGAGATCGCATACGCCGACGAGATCATCGGCGGACTGACCGCCTCGCTCGAGCGACGAGGCCTACCGCGAGACGATGCGAGTGCCTCTGATCCTCAAGCTGCCGCGACAACTGAACGCAGGCCGCCGAATCGCGACGCCCGTGCAGCACATCGATCTCGTGCCTACCATTCTTGATTCGCTGAAGTTGCCCGCGAAACCCGGGCTGCGCGGACGTTCACTCGTCCCGTTGTTCACGGGCAACACGATCCCGGAGCAGGGACTCTATGCCGAGGCGTTGTACTCGCGGTACCACTTCGGCTGGAGCGAGCTGTTCTCGCTCACCGATGCGCGCTATGCCTTCATCCGCGCGCCGCGCGACGAGCTGTACGACTTACAACAGGATGCAGGCGAGCGGCGCAATCTCGTATCCGAGCGCGAATCCACACACCTCGCCATGCGGAGCGCGCTCGAACGTCTCACCGCCGGCACGCGAATCGATGCGCCAGGGGATGTCAGCGCCGAAGCCCGCGAGCGTCTTCGCGCGCTCGGCTATGTCGGTGTGTCGCCCTCACCCGCGGCGTCCGCGCCGGCGGCATTACCCGATCCGAAGGACAAAGTGCAAGTCCTCGAGCGATACCGCGCCGCGATCGCGCTGGTCCGCCAGGGGAAGTTCGATGACGCGCTCTCGAACTTCCGTGCGATCGTCGCGGACAACCCCATGATGGCCGACGTCTGGAGCGAGATTGGCGGCCTGGCGCTGCGGCTCGGCCGCTCCGAGGAGGCGCTCGCGGCGTACAGGCGTCTGGTCGAAGTGGCGCCACACGATCCGGCGGCGCTCATCAGCGTCGCCGACACGCTGCTGCTGCTCGGACGGCTGGACGAGGCGCGCGCGCAGGCGGCGCTGGCTGCGGAAACGGCTCCGGCCAACGACGCGCGGTGGCGCGCGAAGGCCCACCAGACGCTCGCCATGATCGCCCTGGCGCGCCATGATGAACGAGGCGCACGCGCGGAGGCACAATTGGCACACGAGACCGATCCAACGCTGCCGATGCCGCAGTACGTCGAAGGACTGATTCGGTACAACGCCGGACGATTCGACGCGGCCGCGCCATTTTTCGAAGAGGCGCTCAAATCGAGCGCCGCGCGTACGGTTCAGATGCCGGAGCTTCGGTACTATCTGGGAGACGCGCTGGCGCGACTGGAGCGATACTCGGAGGCGGAGCCTCCCCTCACCGAAGAGGTGCGGCTCTTCCCGCACGATCTGCGCGCGCGCGCGGCGCTCGCGATGCTGTATCGCGCGACGGGCCGCGGCGACGCATCAGACCGGGCCGTTGACGAGATCGTGCGGGTGGCACCGACCGCGGAAGGCCGCGCGTTGGCCGGCAAACTCCGGCGGATGTTTCGAAATCAATAGGACTGCAAATGAGGAAGACCCTTGCGGCAAGAAAGCAACCGCTGAGCTCGCAGAGTTCGCAGAGAAGATGTTTCTCTGCGGTCTTTGCGCGCTCCGCGGTTGCTTTAGTGGCGCTTGCCTGCGCCGGTTGCGGAGGCTCCACTGAATCGTCGCCAACCTCGCCGACCTCCTCGAGCGCCCCAGGCGTATCGGCCTGCGGCGTCATTGGAGGAACGGGTTCACTGTCCACAGCCATTCTCAACGGGACCGCCTGCTCGGTGGCCACTTCGTCGGTGGTGCTGGTGAATATGCGTGACAAGGACGGGCTGGCGACCGGAGCGTGCTCGGGCACCGTGATCTCGCCCCGCGCGGTCCTCACGGCGGCGCACTGCCTCGATGGAGATACCGCAGCGGTCCGAATCTTCCCCGGCACCGGCAGCGAAGTGGTCGCCGAATCGTTCAGCCCGTACCCGCTCTACCGCGAGAGCGATCCCTCTTCACTGGATGTGGGTGTGGTCATCGCGTCGCAGGATCTCAATCGGGCGGCAATGAAGCTGCTCGTCAGCCGATCCGCGCAGGTTGGCGAGACGGCAGTCATTGCCGGCTGGGGCAAGGACGCGCTCGGCAACGGCACGGTGTTGCGGGCAGGTACGACCACCGTCTCCGGTCTCAGCGCGACCTTTCTGCAGACGCAATTCAGCAACACCAGCAGCAGCGTCTGCCAAGGCGACTCCGGCGGTCCTCTCCTTGTCTCGGAGGGCGGTGTGTGGGCGATCGCGGGTGTGACGTCAGCCGTGACCGTCAGCGGGTCCTGTACCGCGGGCACGAACTTCTACACGAACCTCCGGCATCCCGACGTCATGTCGTTCATCTTCGGCCTGGTGCCGAACGCGGCGCGTCAATGACGATAATGGGTACAATCACCCTCTTCCCGGGATCCGGTCCATGAATCTTCAGTTGCTCGCCCCTGTCCTGCTGGTCGCATCGTCGTCGCTCGCGCAACCTGCCGGCCCAGGCGCGCAGTCACGCGTATTCCGCTCTGGTGTCGATCTCGTTCGCGTCGACGTTCGCGTGACGGATGACGAGGGCCGGCCGATCCCCGATCTTCGGGCGGACGAGGTACAGATCAAAGAAGAAGGCACGGCGCGTCCGGTTCTCTTGTTCCAGCATGTCGAAGCACCGCGCGGCACGTATGCTGACGCCGCGCAGCGGACGATCGCGGCGCAGGTATCGACCAATCAGGGTTCGCCGCGGGGGCACGTCTACGTCCTCGTCTTCGACGAAAGCCACATCGTTTCCGGCCGCGAGCAGCGCGCCCGTCGCGCCGCCGAGCACTTCCTGCGCACGCGCGTGCGACCCGGCGATCGCGTCGCGCTGTATGCGTTGCCTGGGCCGGGACCGCAAATCGAGTTCACGCCGGACGTCGCTCGTGTGGTCAAAGCGCTGACAGCGGTTCGCGGAACCGGCGAAGAAACCGGTGTCGGTTCACTGGGGACAATGCGCACGTACGAAGCGTACGAGATCGCGCGCGGCAATCAGCAGATCCTCGACCGGCAGGCGACGCTGGTCACCGAGAACCGCCTGGCCAGCGACACCCGGAGCGGATCGAACCGGCCCAATGCGCTCGCCGACGTCGAAGATCCCGCGGATCTTCGCCGCACCCTGGTCGAGGACGCGCGATCGCTCGTGACTCGGGCGGACGGTGAAACCCGGCGGTTTCTCGTGTCGCTTGCGGACGTCATCCGCACGCTGCGGATGGTCGACGGGCGCAAAGCCGTCATTCTTTTTTCCGAAGGCTTCCAGATCGACAACGTGACGCGTGAGCTCGAGGACGTCGCGGCCGCGGCCGCACAGTCCTATAGCGTGGTCTACGCGATGGACCTCAACTCGCGCAGCGTCGAAGCGAGCGACGAGACCCCGCGGGGCGGCGAGCGGATGACCGAAATCCGCGACCGGCTGCAATCGCTCGGCAGCCTCACCGCCGAAACAGCCGGCACGCTCGTGACCGACGCCGCGTCCCAGCTCGATCGCGCGCTGGCGCGCCTTGCGGAAACCACCGAGGACTACTACCTGATTGGCTTCGCGCCCACGAGCCACGACCAGGGCGATCGCCAGCGCTACCGGCGAATTCAAGTGATCGTCACGCGGCCGGGCGCTCATGTCAGCGCCCGAACCGGATACGCGCCGAATCCCGGCGCAACGCCCGCCGATAGGCGGCGAGCCATCGACGCGGCGCTGGTGGCCCCGTTCTCTCAGCAAGGTCTTCACGTCGAGTACACCACCTACACGCTCCGGGGCAGCGACACCGATACGCAGCGCGTGATCGTCAGCCTCGCCGCCGAAGTGCCCGTCGCATCAGCGGCTGCGACAACCGCCGACATGGTGTATCTCGTCCGAAATGTCGACACCGGAAAAGTGGTGGCGAGCGGAAACGGCGTGATTCCACTGCCCGATGCGCCAAAGGACACAGGGACGACGGTGGGGACCGGTCTCTATCGCGTGCAGTTCGAGTTGCCCGCCGGCACGTATTTGATGCGCGCCGTCGTCCGAGAGCCCGGCGGCCTTGTGGGCAGCGCCGACCGCCGCTTCCAAGTGCGCGCGCTCAACGGCCCTGACGTCACGACGAGCGACCTCATCCTCGGCTCGGCGGACGTCGCGGGCCTGCCCGTGCGTGCGATGGCGTACGGATCCGACGTGCTGGACGGCGTGTTCGAGCTGTACGGCCGCACTGCGGCGCAGCTCGAAGCCGTGACGGTGACAGCCGATCTCGTTCCAGTCGGCGGTGGGACGCCGGCGGTGTCGGTGCGGGCCGAACTTCAGCCGCTGAAATCCGGTGCCGGCGGCACCAGTCGAGGGGCGCGTGTGGAACTGCCGCTTGCTGGCGTGATGCCTGGCGAGTACCTCGTCCAGGCAACCGTCCACGACCGCGGGAACACTGTCACGGAGCTTCTTCGCGATGTGACGGTGCGGGCCGGGACGCGGCCGCCAGTCGCGACCGCCGCCGCCCGCTTCCAACCGCTCGACGTGCTGCGAGGAGAAACCATACGACGGTTCATCGAGACGATTCAGGCGGGTGTCAACGGCGCAGGGCTCGAAGCTGCCGCCCGGGCGGCGGTTGGCGGCAACTGGTCTGCCGTCGATGTCGCGCTTCGGTCGTCGGCGTCCGGCTCGACCGAGGAATCGTTGTTGCGCGGCATGGCCGCCTTTGCGAGAGCCGACTACGGAAATGCCGTGGCCGCATTCCGCGCCGGGCAAAACGCCGGCGTAAAAGATCCGGGCCTCTCATTCATTCTCGGCTGGGCGTACGCAGCCGGCGGAGACGATCCGGCAGCCGTGACCGCCTGGAGAAACGCCATCATCGGCAACGCAACGCTCATCCCGCCGTATCTGGCTCTGATCGATACGTACGTGCGGCTTGGCCATCCGGAGCTCGCCCTGCAGGTCGCGAAAACCGGCCTCCGCGCGCTCCCGAATTCGCCGGAGCTGCTGGACCGGCTCGCGCGGCTCGAGGGGCGATGACAGAACTTCTCTACCACGGTGGACACAGAGGACAGGAGGAACAATCCTTCTCGTCAGGATTTGAGCTCCGTGTCCGCCGCGTCCTTCGTGGTGGAGAGCTTTGGTAAGCCGGAGGACTTTTATGTGGATCCTGTTGGCGCTCACGTTCGCGGTTGGCAGCCCATCGCCGGCCGTCGACGCATCAAAACTCACGCTGTCGACGCCGGCAACGATCGTGGAAATCGACACCGGAAAACTGAAAGGCGATCTGTCCCGCCTGGCGTGGTCGCCGGATGCGCAGCAGCTGTATCTCCAGACTGTCGAGCGCGATCGAGCCGGCAACATCAAGACGGCGCGCCACTACGTGCTGGAACGCGGCGGAAAGCCGCCAAAAGGCATCGAAAGCGAACCGGCCTGGTCAACGGCGTATTGGTCCTGGAAGTCGACGCAGGCGGCGCCCGGTCTTCCCGCCTTCAAGATCGACGTCGAGCAGCAGCAGAAGCGGATGTCCGGGACGTCCATTCCGATGGGCGGTGACCTTGCGAGAGGCGGCGTGGACTCGGGCGGCTCCGCCGGCGGCGCCGCGACAGGTTTCGGCACCGGCGACGCGGTGTCAGCCGCCCTCCAGTCTCAGATGGTGAATGTCTTCACGCTGAAGCTCAAAGGCGAGGTCGTTGGCGAATTCGTGAATGCGCCGGCAATGCCCGGCCTCACCTTTGGCTGGGCGCCGGCAGGCACCGGCCTGATCGCGTTTGCCAACAAAGATGGTCGCGTCATAATCATGGACGATCAGGGACGCAAACAAGAGATCGCCTCCTCCAAGGCGGCGTTCCTCCCAGCCTGGACCCACGACGGCAAACAGCTCGCGTTTCTTGAACGAACCGGAAAGAACAAGGCCGTCCTCAAAATCGTCGACGTGACGCGCCCCGAGTGATCCCTGCGGGGCTGAACACAATGGACACAAAGGACACAAAGACAAGGTCGCTTTTTCTCTTGGTGTTCTTCGTGTCCTTTGTGTCCTTTGTGTCTGCGCAGCAGCAGACGTTTCGCACGTCGACGCTGCTAGTCGAGGTCGATACGATCGTCACGGACAGCAAAGGACAGTTCGTTGCGGGTCTCACACCAGATGATTTCGAAGTACTCGAAGAAGGAAAGCCGCAGAAAATCGAGCGAATGTACGTGGTGACCGGCGGCACGGTGAGCACGGTTCCGCCGCAGCCAACGCCAGCCGCGACGGGCGAGCCCCCTGACGCGCCGCCGCCTGTTCCACCCGCCGCACCACAACGCGTCTTTGTTCTCCTCTTTGACCAGGAACATTTGCAGGAAGGCGCGTTCAAACGCCTCAAGGATGCCGCGATCGCTTTTTTGACGAAAGAGTTCCGGCAGGGAGACGCCGGCGGTGTCGTGATCGGCAGCACGATGGCGGGCAACCAGATTACAAGTGATCGCGAGGCGCTGCTGGCCGCGGTTCGGAACGCGAAGCCCAGTGCGGCGAAAACGTCGCGGCGGCTCGAGTTGTTCGAATGGCCGCGATTGAGCAGCGAAGCGGAGGCGATTCGGATTGCTCTGGTCAACGACCGCGAGGTGCTGGCGCAGGCCGTGCGGCGCGCGTGTCAGGACGACCCGGATGCGTGCAAGAACGCAACTCCCGAGCCGATGGTGATGGAAAAGGCCCGCGCGATCGTGAACGAGTTGCGGCCGGCGGCGAGACGAACGGTCATGACCCTTCAGGCCCTGGCGTCAGGCCTCGCCCGGCTGCCGGGACGCAAGACCGTGATCCTGATCACCGAAGGCTTCTTCGTCGAAGAATCGTGGGCCGATCTCCGGCAGATCGTGGGCGCCGCCGCACGGTCGAACGTTCGCATCTACAGCCTCGACGGCCGCGGCCTCGACACGCGGCAAGTGAATGACATGCATGTCCTCGGCGTGATGGATCCGGCCGGCGGTATGCCGCTCGACGCGTACAACACGAGCGAGGACGGGCCGAATACGCTGGCGGTCGACACCGGCGGCTATCCGATCCGTCACACGAACAAGTTCGCCGAGGCGCTGACGGAAATCGCGCGCGACACCAGCAATTACTATGTACTCGGCTACCGCCCGGCGAATCCCGCCACGGACGGCTCGTTCCGCAGGATCAGCGTGCGTGTGAAGCGTCCGGGGCTGACTGTGCGGGCACGCCGCGGGTATCTGGCGACAGCACCGAGCGTGAGCACGTCGGCCCCGGCACCCGCTGCCGAACGCAAGGCTGCCATCGAAACGCCGGTCGCCGCGCCGGCGGCTGCCGACGCAACGAATGCAACAGCAACCAGCACCGCGACCGCGACGCCCGATCCGAGCGTGATCCCGCCTGCGGCAGGCAGCGTCGGCGCGCCCGCCGTCAGCCTTCGCCCCGACTCGAGCGACCGCGTCCGCGAGCTCGCGTCACGCGAGGGCGGTGTTGAACGCAGCAGCAGCCTGGCGTCGCAGGGATGGGACCGCTACCAGAAGGGCGACCTCGAAGGCGCCGCGGATCTGCTCGGCAAAGCCGTGGCCGATCCGAGCGCCCATCCGTGGGTCCACTACGCGCTGGGATATTCCGAGCTCGGCCTGCGACATCTGGAAAAGGCGGCGCAATCCTGGGAGAAAGTACGCGCCGCGGCCCCGGAGTTCCGGGCTGTCTACCTGGACCTCGCCGACGCGTACATGCAGATGGAAAGCTACAGCCGCGCGATCGACGCCCTCAAAGCGGCGGACGCGAGATGGCCTGGCGACATGGATGTCTTGAACGCGATGGGCACGATCCAGGTGCGTCGCGGCGCACTGGACGACGCGATCAAGACGTTCAGGAAGGCGACCGATGCGAGGCCGGACGACGCCCTCGCCTACTTCAATCTCGGACGGACCTACGAGCTCAGATACTTCAAGATGCGGCGCTACTCGCCGACCGAAGCGCGGTGGATCTCGAATCCCGCCGACATCAAGAGCGCCATCGCGAGCTACGAGCAGTACGTGAAGCTTGGCGGGCCATACCAAGGGCACGCGCGCGAAGCGATTCAGAACCTGCAGTGGCTGAAGTAGCGCAGCCCTTCAGAGCTTGTGAAAGAATCACGTTGAACGCAAAGATCGCAAAGCGCGCAAAGCATCTTTTCGACAGATTCTTCTTTGCGGTCTTGGCGGCCTTTGCGTTGACGTGATTTCTTCACATCCTCTTCAGGGCTGCCCAGGTTATTTGATCTGTTCCAGCGCCTTCCGCGCGGCCGCGGCTTCGGGCGCGTTGGGAGCCAGTTCCAGAAACTTCTTCAAGTCGGCTTTCGCGCCTTCCCTGTCGTCCTTCTGCAGACGGATCAACGCGCGGTAGTAGTACGCGTCGCCTGACTGCGGAAATCGCCCGATCGCCTTCTCGAAGTACACCAGCGCCTCGTCAGGCTTCTCCTGGTTGATCAGGCCGATGCCGACGTTGACGAACGTCGTCGGATCCTTCACGGCCGCATCGTCGACCGACGCGAGCACCCGACGTCCCTCCTCGGCCCGGCCTCGCTCGATCAGGATGTTGCCGAGGAGCAGCTTGTTCTCGATCGACCCCGGATCTTTTGCTACGGCGATCTTCAAGTGGTCGATGGCTTTGTCGTATTGCTGCTCACCGTAATAGGTCCGCGCGATGAGCGGCTCCACCTGGTACGCCTGCGGGTATTTCGCGAGAATCCCCTCGTAGATGGCGCGGGCTCCTCCGAACTTCTTCTCACCCAGCAGCCCGGATGCTTTCAGCAGTTCCGCTTGAATCACCGTGTTTGGATCGACCGCCGACTGCTTGAGCTTTGTCTGAATCGGCGGGACGCGCGACAGCTCCTCGACCGACACCGTGATGCGGACGCTGTCGTAGCCGGCTTTGTCGAAGTCGACGTGCCAAGCCCCGGGCGCGATACCGCCGAGCGCCCACTCGCCCTTGTTGTTGGTCTTCGCCGCCCACTCGCCCTTGTTGTTGGTCTTCGC
>MNEX01000200.1 GCA_001917905.1 Acidobacteria bacterium 13_1_40CM_65_14 | reverse complement strand
CGCGCGGCATCCATCCCACCGGCTACCGCGGCAAGCTCTGGACGATGCGGCAGTTTGCCGGGTTCGGGACGCCTGAAGAAACCAACGAGCGGTACAAGACACTGCTGAAAGCGGGCGGGACGGGACTGAGCGTCGCGTTCGATCTGCCGACGCTGATGGGCCGCGATCCGGATCACGAGCTGTCGCTCGGCGAAACGGGGAAGTGCGGCGTCAACGTTACCTCGCTCGCCGACATGGAGACGCTGTTCGACGGTATCCACCTTGGCGACATCACGACGTCGATGACGATCAACTCACCGGCGGCGATGATCTTCGCGATGTACCTCGTGGTCGCAGAGAAGCAAGGCGCCGACTGGAAGACGCTGTCAGGGACGATTCAGAACGACATCCTCAAAGAGTTCATCGCGCAGAAGGAGTACATCTTCCCGCCGCGGCCGTCGATGCGGATCATTACAGACATCTTCGGGTTCTGCGCGAAGGAAGCCCCGAAGTGGAACACCATTTCCGTCAGCGGGTATCACATCCGCGAGGCAGGCTCGACGGCGCTGCAGGAGCTGGCGTTCACGCTGCGCGACGGCGTCGAGTACGTGCAATGGGGCGTCGACGCCGGCCTCGACATCGACGACTTCGTCCCGCGCATCTCGTTCTTCTTCAACGCGCACAGCGACTTCTTCGAGGAGATCGCGAAGTACCGGGCCGCGCGGAAGATTTGGGCCAACGTGATGCGCGATCGCTTCGGCGCCAAAAGCGAGCGCTCATGGAAACTGCGCTTCCACAGTCAGACGGCCGGCGTGTCGCTCACCGCCCAGCAGCCCTATAACAACGTGGTGCGCACGGCGCTGCAGGCGCTGTCGGCCGTGCTCGGCGGCACCAATTCCTTGCACACGAATTCGCTGGACGAGGCGCTGGCACTGCCGACCGCCGAAGCGGCGACGCTCGCTTTGCGGACGCAGCAGATCATCGCGCACGAGAGCGGCGTCACCAACGTCGTCGATCCGCTGGGCGGATCGTATTTTGTCGAGAAGCTGACGAAGGACATGGAGGACGGAGCGCTCGCCTACTTCGATCAGATCGACCGGATGGGCGGGATGGTGGAAGCGATCGAGCGCGGGTTCCCGCAAAAGGAAATCGCCGAGAGCTCGTATCGCTTCCAGCAGGCCGTCGAGCGGCGCGAGAAGGTCATCGTCGGCGTGAACGACTTCGTGCAGGAGGACGAGCCGCCGATCGAGATTCTCTACATCGACGAGTCCGCAGCCGAGAAGCAGCTCGCCAAGCTCGAACGGTTGCGGACGTCGCGCGACACCGACGCCGTCAAACGGTCACTTGACCGCCTGCGCGCGGCAGCAAGAACGACGGACAACCTCATGCCGCCCATTCTCGACGCCGTGCGGGCCTACGCCACGGTCGGCGAAATGTGCGACGCGCTCCGCGACGTGTGGGGCGAATACGAAGAAGTTCCCGTCATCTGAGATTGCAGATTTCAGATTTCAGATTGCAGATTGGACATGCGCAAACTCAGAGTCGTGATAGCCAAGCCGGGTCTCGATGGTCACGACCGCGGCGCGAAGGTGATCGCGCGGGCGCTGCGCGATGCGGGCATGGAAGTCATCTACACGGGCCTTCGACAGACGCCGGAAATGATCGCCGCGGCGGCCCTGCAGGAGGACGCCGACGTCATCGGCCTCTCGATCCTGTCCGGTGCGCACAATCACATCGCGCCCCGGCTGATGGCGCTTCTCAAGCAGAAGGGGCTGGACGATGTGCTCGTCGTCATCGGCGGCATCATTCCGGACGTGGACATCCCGAAGCTCAAAGAGATCGGCGTGAAGGGCATTTTCCTGCCCGGAACGCCGATGCAGGACATCATCGAGTTCATTAACACGCACACGCGCGCACGAGTCTGAGCCCGTGATCGTAGGGGCCGGTCTTCAGACCGGCCCTCGCCGGGACGGCCTGAAGGCCGTCCCCTACATCAGATAGGCGAACTGTCCGATAACCGAGACGTGCCGTATACGCTTTTGCTGGCGGACGACAGCGTCACGATCCAGCGTGTCATCGAGCTGACGTTCGCCGACGAGGACGTCACCGTGGTTGCCGTCAGCGACGGCGATCAGGCCATCGCGCGCCTCGAGTCGTCACCGCCCGACATCGTGCTCGCCGACATCGGCATGCCCGGTAAAAACGGGTACGAGGTCGCGAAATACATCAAGCAGTCGCCGAAGCTGTCACACATTCCGGTCGTCCTGCTGACCGGCGCGTTCGAGCCGGTCGATCAGGCGCGCGCGACCGAAGCCGGGTGCGATGGCGTGCTCGCCAAGCCGTTCGAGCCGCAGCTGGTCATCGGACGTGTCAAGGACTTGCTGGCGAAGTCGTCGCATCGGATGCCGGCGTCGCTCGACGACAACCTGGCGCCGCCGCCGGCGCCGGCCGCGGATCGCTGGTCGTCACCGCTGGACCAATCAATCGCCCCAGGTCCGGCCGCGGCGGAGCCGGCCGAACCGCTCGACGATTACTTCGATCGCCTCGATGCCGCGTTTCAAACGCTGTCGGGTCCGACGCCGGTGGCCGCGGCGCCGAAAGTCGCGTCGCCTCTGCCGGCCGAATCTGCGCCGGACATCGACTGGTTCGGCACGAACCCGGACTCGTCGACGCCTGCGAGCGAGCCGTGGGATCTTCCTGCGCCGGCGCAGGAGACCGCCATCTCCGAAACAGCCGATTTCCCGTTGTCGTACGCGTCGCCACCGTCAGCGTTCGAGGCCGCCCGCGTAGAGACAACCGGCGACGGGCAGACTGCAGGGGTCGCGGAGGCCCCGGTCGCGGAGCCCGCGGTCGCGGAACCCGCAGCGACTCGCGAAGAATCTGTCGCCGCCGCAACCACGACACCAGCGCCGGCGCCAGCGATTCCTGTTGCGCCGCCGGCGCCGCCAGTGGAGCTCCCGCGAATCAGCGCGCTGCCGCCGCTCGCCGACGCGTTCGCGGCGATCCTCGCCGCCGAACAGGGTGAGGCGCGTACATCGGCCGCAGCGAATTGGCCGGCGACCACTCCGTCAACCGACGAGATCGTGGAGCACGTCACGCGCCGCGTGCTCGACCATCTCTCCGACAAAGTCGTGCGCGATGCGGTGTCCGACATCGTCTCGCAGATCGCGGAGCGATTGGTCCGCGAAGAGATCGAACGAATCAAAGCGTCGATCAAGTAGCCGCTTCACTCCCGCTCTTCTGTTTCTGTTGGCATCTGCGTCTCGCGTCAATATAAGCGTGTCCTTCTTACATGCCGCGCAGCGCCGCCTCTAGCGCCATTGGCCGCTCACATCGTGGCGCCGGCCGACGGCCGACGCATTGCTCCGACTCTAAAGGTCCCCATCGGGTAGTTGGTGATGTGGTGGGTTGGTGACTTGGTGACTTGATTCAGAGCTCATTCACCGACTCACCAATTCGCCAACGCACCAATTTCTGTATACGATCACTGGATGCAGTTGCCCGAGAAGCCCGCGTTAGAGGGGCTCGAGCAGAAGTGGATCGCGCGCTGGGAAGACACCGGCGTGTACCGGTTCGATCGCTCGCGTTCGCGTGCTGAGATTTTCGCCATCGACACGCCGCCCCCGACCGTCAGCGGATCGCTCCACGTCGGTCACGTCTTCTCCTACACGCACACCGACGTCGTCGCGCGCTTTCACCGGATGCGCGGCAAGGCGGTCTTTTATCCGATGGGATGGGACGACAACGGGCTGCCGACCGAGCGGCGCGTTCAGAACTATTACGGCGTGCGCTGCGATCCGTCACTCCCGTACGACCCGGCGTTCACGCCGCCGGCGCAGCCGCCCAAGCATCCGATCTCGGTGTCGCGCCCGAACTTCATCGAGCTGTGCGCGCGGCTGACGGCCGAGGACGAGAAAGCGTTCGAGCATCTCTGGAAATACCTCGGTCTCTCCGTCGACTGGTCGATGACCTACGCGACGATCGGCAAGCGGGCGCAGCGCGTGTCGCAGCTCGCGTTCCTGCGCATGTTGAACCGGGGACAGGCGTATCAGGTGGAAGCGCCGACGCTGTGGGACGTAGATTTCAAGACGGCGGTTGCGCAGGCCGAGCTCGAAGATCGCGAGATGCCGGGCGCTTATCATCGTGTGAAGTTTGGTGACGTCGAAATCGAGACGACACGACCCGAGCTCATCCCGGCCTGCGTCGCGCTCGTCGCGCATCCCGACGACGAGCGGTACAAGCCGCTGTTCGGAAAAGACGTGACGACGCCGCTGTTCGGCGCGCGCGTGCCGGTCAAAGCGCACGCGCTCGCCGATCCCGAGAAGGGCAGCGGCATCGCGATGATCTGCACGTTCGGCGACATCACCGACGTGACTTGGTGGAGGGAGCTGAGTCTGCCAGTGCGCGCGGTCATTCAGGCCGACGGCACGTTGCGGGATGTGCTCTGGGGAACGGCCGGATGGGAATCGATCGATCCGGATCGTGCACGGCGGCACTACAACGACCTCATTGGGTTGTCGGCGTCGAAAGCGCGGGCGAAGATCGTCGAGCAACTCAGGGAGTCCGGCGATCTCATCGGTGAGCCGCGGCCGATCACGCACGCGGTGAAGTTCTACGAGAAAGGCGATCGGCCGCTTGAAATCATCACCAGCCGCCAGTGGTTCTTCAAGACGATCGAGTACCGCGAGGCGCTCCTGGCGCGCGGCCGCGAGCTGAAATGGCATCCGGCGTACATGGAAGCGCGGTACGAGAACTGGGTGAACGGCCTGAACGGTGACTGGTGCGTCAGCCGCCAACGCTTTTTCGGCGTGCCGTTTCCCGTGTGGTATCCGATCAGCGAGGCCGGCCGTGTCGAATACGAGAGGCCGATTCCGGCGAGCGAGGATCGACTGCCGATCGATCCGTCGACGGATGTGCCTCCCGGCTATCGCGCGGATCAGCGCGGCGTACCCGGCGGCTTCGTCGGCGACCTGGACGTGATGGACACATGGGCCACCTCGTCGCTCTCGCCGCAGATCGTGTGCGGATGGCCGGACGACGATGACCTGTTCAGGCGCACGTTCCCGATGGACCTGCGCCCGCAGGCGCACGACATCATCCGGACGTGGCTCTTTTCGTCGGTGTATCGCGCGCACGTCGAGCACAACTCGCTGCCGTGGTGGAACGCGGCGATTTCCGGCTGGGTGCTCGATCCCGATCGCAAGAAGATGTCGAAATCCAAGGGCAACGTCGTCACGCCGCTCGGACTGCTGGAAGAACATGGGTCGGACGGCGTGCGCTACTGGGCGGCAAGCGGCCGGCCCGGCACCGACACGGCGTTCGACGCCGGTCAGATGCGCGTCGGACGGCGGCTCGCGATCAAGATCCTGAACGCGTCGAAGTTCGCGTTGTCCTCGTCGGAACCGCAAGGCCAAATCACCGCCGAAGTCGATCGCGCGATGATTCGGAATCTCGCGTCGCTCGTGAGCGAAGTGACCGACGCATTCGAAGGGTACGACTACGCGCGCGTGCTGCAGCGGACTGAAAGCTTCTTCTGGCGCTTCTGCGACGACTATCTGGAGCTCGTCAAGGGCCGCCGCTACGGCGAACAGGGCGCGGAGGGTGCGGGGTCGGCGAATGCGGCGCTCACGGCGGCGCTGGACGTGATGCTGCGGCTGTTCGCGCCATTCCTGCCGTTTGTCACCGAGGAAGTGTGGTCGTGGTGGCGCGAAGGCTCTATTCACCAGGCATCGTGGCCGACACCTGACAAGTTGCTGTCGCGACTCGCCGACAACTCCGACGCGACGCGCCAGGCGGACGAACTGGCGTACCAGTGGGCGACCGAGGTGCTCTTCGAAGTCCGCAAACAGCGATCGGAAGCCAAGCAGCCGTTGAAGGTGCCGATCACCAAAGTCACCGTGAAGGCGCCGGCCGAAGCGGTCGGGCTGATGCCGATCGTCGACGCGGACCTGCGCGCCGCGCTGCGCGTGCAGGCGTTCGAAACGGCCGTCGGCGAACCGCGCGAGATCCTCGTGCAGGGTTACGGGAATTAGGAATTTGGAATTTGGAATCTAGAATGGCTGCACGAATTCCAAATTCCAAATTCCCAATTCCACATTCGTTGGATCCCGCCGAGTACCGTGACATCGTCCGCCGGGCTCTCGAGGAAGACGTCCGCGGTGGCGACATCACCACCAGCGCGACGGTGACCGCTGCGCAGCGGGCGCGCGGCGTCTTCCTGGTCAAGGCGGACTGTGTGCTGGCCGGCCTCGATGTCGCGTTCGAGGCATTCCGTCAGGTCGACCCCGATATCCGGACCACCAGCAACAAGCACGACGGCGACGCCTGCCGCGCGGGCGACATCGTTGCCGAGGTCGACGGCTCGGCGCGCGCGCTCTTGATTGGCGAGCGCACGGCACTCAATTTCCTGCAGCGGTTGTCGGGCATCGCGACCCGCGCGCGCCGATACGTCGACGCGAGCGGCGGACGGATCACTATCCTCGACACACGCAAGACGACGCCGGGGCTGCGGACGCTGGAGAAGTACGCGGTCCGCGCCGGCGGCGCGACCAATCACCGCGTGGGTCTGTTCGACGCGATCCTGATCAAGGAGAATCACATTCACCTCGCCGGCGGCGTGCAGCGAGCCGTCGAGTTGTGCCGCGCGCACAACCCGGGCGTGCCAGTCGAAGTCGAAGCAGAGACGCTCGAGGAAGTGGACCAGGCGCTCGCCGCTCGCGCCGAGATGATCCTGCTGGACAACATGTCGACCGCGCACATCCGCGACGCGGTTGCGCGCGCGAAGGGCCGCGCGAAAATCGAAATCTCCGGCGGCGTCACATTGGAACGGATCCCCGAGCTCGCCGCAACCGGCGCCGAGTACGTGTCGGCCGGCGCGCTCACACATTCGGCGCCCGCCGTCGACATCAGCTTTGAAATCGAACCAATCTGATCACGGCCTGCGCTACGAGCGACCGCGCGAGATGGACGATGCGATCGCGCGCGTGCGCGATCGGCTCGGGCGTCTCGGATCGATGATCCGCTATTACCCGACGATCGGATCCACGAACGACGTCGCTTCCGACTTCGTAGCGCGCCGCCTTCGCGCCGAAGGCGCTTCGGCGAGCCTCGCCGAAGCTCGCGTGAACCGCGAGCGAGCGGAGGCGGGAAGGCTTCAGCCGAGCGCCGAGGGTCTCGTCGTCGTCGCCGACGAGCAGACCGCCGGTCGCGGGCGCAGAGGCCACACATGGTTCTCACCGCCGGGCAGCGGCCTCTACGTCTCAGTGGTGCTGACGCCGGGCCGCGCGCGCGTGGATCCCGCGCGCGCGACGACGCTCTTGACGCTGGCGGCCGGCGTCGCGATCGCCGAAGCCGTCGAAGCCACGACCGGACTCGCCGTCGATCTCAAGTGGCCCAACGATCTCTTCGTCGGCCGCCGCAAGCTCGCCGGCATCCTCGCCGAAGTTGTCGACCCGCTGCGACGTTCTGTTCTGGATACGCGCGAGCGCAACGGCGCGAGCGCGTCAGCGAGCGGGGGTGGGGCCCCGCGAGAAATAGGAACTGTCATTTTGGGCTACGGGATCAACGTCGGGCCGATGGCGTATCCGCCCGAGCTCGCCGATCGCGCGACGTCGCTCGAGTCGGAGCTCGGACGCGCGATCGATCGCCATCAGCTGTTTGCCGAGACGCTCGCCGCGCTCGCGCGCCGCTACGAGGATCTGCTCGATGGCAGGTTCGATGCTATCCTCGACGCCTGGCGCCGCCGCGCGCCCGCCGCAACCGGCGCGCGCGTCCAGTGGGCGACGCCGTCGGGCCAGCAGTCAGGCATCACGGACGGTATCGACGATCAGGGCGCGTTGCTCGTGCGGATCGCGGGTTGTGTCGAGCGCATCGTCGCGGGGACGCTCACTTGGTTGTGAGGCTGACTCAACACAAAGGACACCAAGGACACAAAGGTCAGGCCTCTTTGTGTTGAACGCTTTTTATGCTCCTAGCGATCGACGTCGGTAACACCAACATCGTGCTGGGCGTATTCGACGGCGACACGCTCGTCCAGAGCTGGCGTCTGCAGACGCTGCGCGAGCGGACGGCCGACGAGCTCGGGCTGCTCGTCGATGGCCTCTTCGCCCACAGCCAGATCGAGCGCGTGCAGATTCGCGGCATCATCCTCGGATCGGTCGTGCCGCCGCTGACGCCGACCATCAAGGCGATGGCGCAGCGGTACTTCGGCGTGGAGGCGCTGACGATCGAGCCGGGTCTCGACACGGGGATGCCGATTCTCTACGACAATCCCGCCGAGGTCGGCGCCGATCGCATCGTCAACGGCGTGGCGGCGTATGAAAAGTTTGGACGCGGCACCAATCGGCCGCTGATCGTCGTCGACTTCGGGACAGCGACGACGCTGGATGCGATCACCGCGAAGGGCGAGTACCTTGGCGGCGCGATTTGTCCGGGCGTGCAGATTTCCGCCGACGCGCTGTTTCAGCGAGCCGCCCGGCTGCCGCGCATCGACGTCCGGAAGCCGTCGCAGATCGTCGGCCGCACGACGGTCGGTGCGATGGAGTCGGGGCTGTTCTATGGTTACGTCGGGATGGTCGAAGGCCTGGTCCGGCGCATGAGCGACGAGCTCGGCGGCCACGCGCTGTGCGTGGCGACCGGTGGACTCGCCACGATCATCGCGCCCGAGATTCCGCTCATCGAGCATGTCGATCCCGATCTCACGCTCCACGGGTTGAGAATCGTGTGGCAGCGGAATCAGTCGTAGAAATTTCAGATTTCAGATTTCAGATTGCAGATTGATTTCAGATTTGCAGATTTCAGACTTCTGTCGAGAGATTGAGACCTACCTTTGTCGAAAGAATGACGGCCATCTAATCCGAGTGACGGGGCCGTCGTTCGATCTGGTCGCAGGCTGGGCGGCGCAGGGCGTGCCGCTCAAGGTCGCGTTCAAGGGCATCGATCGGTACTTCGAACGCTACTACGCGAAGGGCCCGAGACGGAGGCCGGTCAAGATCGATTTCTGCGAAGCGGACGTGCTTGACGTGTTCGACCAATGGCGGCGCGCGACGGGTGTGACCGCCGTTCGGGACGGTCTGAAGAGCGTCCCGTACCGAAGCTCGGGCGTCGATTCGATTGCCGAAGAATCGGTTGCCGAAGAATCGGTAGGGGACGGCCTTCAGGCCGTCCCAGAACGAGCCGCGAAGCGGTCGCTTCGTGCGCATCTCGAGCGTGTCGTGACTCGAATGACGTCAGCGCGCGCGAGTGGCGCCACCGGCGAGCCGTTCGATGCGTTGATCGATCGCGTGTCGCGCGAGCTGGAGACGGCGCGATCTGATCCACGCGGGCTGCGCGGCGAGGCGCGCCGGGCCGCGATCGAGCGATTGACGGCGCTGGACGGTGAGCTTCTCGAGCAGGCGCGCGGCATGCTGGATGAAGGCGCGCGGGCGGCGATGGTGCGAGAGGCCGACGAGGAGCTGAGCCCGTTCCGCGCCGGTATGCCGCCGGATGCGTTCACGCGCGCGCGACACGCGGCCGTCGATCGTCTTGTGCGCGAGCGGTTCAATCTGCCCACGATATCGTTTACGTGACGCTCGGCTGAGCCTTCCCGCCGCCGCTCGCTCGCGATTCACGCGAGCTTCGGCGAGGCTCGCCGAAGCGCCTTCGGCGCGAAGGCAGCGCGCGACGATACGTGATTTCTTCACATCCTCTTTAGCGTCCCACGCGATCGAATCGCGACTCGTCCGAGCAGAAACAGGCCGGAAAACGCGCTGTTTCTTAGGAGCCGAGCGGCAACGATGCTCACGCCAGGCCAAACCCTTTCGCTCACGATCGACAAGCCCGCGGCCGGCGGCCGGATGATTGCGCGCGTGGACGGCCAGGTGGTCCTCGTGTCCGGCGCGATTCCGGGCGAGCGCGTGCGCGCGCGTATCGAGCGCGTCGGGAAGGGCGTCGCCTTTGCCGAGACGCTCGCGGTCGAGGAGGCGTCGCCCGATCGTCGCGAGCCGTTTGCCGATCCATTCTGTGGCGGCAATCTGTTCGGTCACATCGCGTACCGGCGTCAGCTCGAGATCAAGAGCCAGGTGATTGCGGATGCCTTCGCGCGCATCGGTCACGTGACGCTGCCGTCCGCGGTCGCCGTCGCCGCGTCGCCGGAGGACGGCTATCGCATGCGCGCGCGACTGCACCTTCGCGGTCATCGCGTCGGATTCTTCCGCGAAGCGACGCATGAGGTGTGCGAGGTGCGGCCGACGCGTCAGCTGCTGCCGGCGACGTGCGACACGCTCGACCGCCTGAGCGCCGCCATCAACTCGCTCGGCCTCCAGGACGTTCGCGAGATCGAGCTGTCCGAGAACGTCGACGCCACCGAGCGCGTGGTCCATCTCGACACGACACAGCCGCTCGACCCGCGCGTGCTCGAGAAGGTGCTGTCGGTCGACGGGCTGACGCCAGGCCCGTACGTCAACGATGTGCTGGCGATCGGCGACGCGACGATCAAGCTTCGCCGGCACGTCCTTGCGTTCTTTCAGGGGAATCGGTATCTGCTGAGAGATCTCGTCGCGCACGTGACGGAGCGCATCCCGATCGGGACGTCACTGCTCGATTTGTATGCCGGCGCGGGTCTGTTCTCGGTTGCCGCCGCGGTCCTGCGCGGCGCGTGGGTCGTCGCCGTCGAAGGGGACACGTTGGCCGCCGACGATCTCCACGCGAACGGCGTGGCCTCGGGCGCTCAAATCACGATGGTCAAAGGCGCGGTCGAAGGCGTGGCGACCGGCTACGCGCGCGCGATACAGCGTCACTACGGACAGCGTCTCGTCGAAACCGTCATCGTGGATCCGCCGCGTACCGGGATGACGCGAGCGGCGCTCGACGGGCTGCTGGGGATGAAGTCCGCGCGGCTGATTTACGTGTCGTGCGACGTCGCGACGCTCGCGCGCGACTCGCGCCGTCTCATCGACGCCGGCTACGCGATCGCTCGCGCCGACGCGTTCGATCTGTTTCCAAACACGCCGCACGTCGAAACCGTGGTCGTGTTCGACAGGCAGCCCTAAAGGCCTGCGCTACCGGAACGAACGACACCATCGGAGACCGACATCTGTAGCGCAGGCTTCAGAACGTGTGAACAAATCACGTACAACGCAGAAACCGCGGAACCCGCAGAGAAAAAATGCTTAAATCACGTACAACGCAGAAACCGCGGAACCCGCAGAGAAAAAATGCTTAAGGTCTTTCTGCGTGTTCTGCGAGTTCTGCGTTCAACGTCGTATTTCTTCAAAAGCTCTTCAGGCCTGCCGTGACGAGGCTTCGACGAAGGCTTCGAAGAGCGGACGGAACTCGCCGGTGCGCCAGAAGTTTTCCGGATGCCACTGGACGCCGAGACAGAATCGGGCGGTGGGATCTTCGATCGCTTCGATGACGCCGTCGGGCGCGGTCGCCGACACCTTGAATCCGTGCGCGACGTCCTTGACCGCCTGATGGTGGCGGCTGTTCACCTCGCACGCGTCGGCGTCGCTCAAGCGCTCGCACATCAGCTGCGACAGCAGTGTGTCCTTGTCGAGCCACACCTCGTGCGCGAGCGAGTAGGGCTCGTTGGGCGGCACCTTGAGGCTGTGCGGCAGCGCGCCGCGGACCTGTGACGGAATGTCCTGCACGAGCGTGCCGCCGCAGGCGACGTTCAGCACCTGGACGCCGCGGCAAATCGCGAAGAGCGGCAGCGCGCGCGCCCGCGCGGCGTTCACGAGCGCGATTTCGAACTCGTCGCGCCCCGGCTCGGCTTCGACGACGGTTTCGTGCGCCGGCTCGCCGTAGCGCGACGGCGCCACGTCGTCTCCGCCGGTGAGCATCAGGCCGTCGACGCCCTTCAGGGCGTCCTCCACGCTCATCGACGGGTCGACAATCCGCACTTCGCCGCCGACGTGGAGGATGGCCTGCTTGTAGTCCTCCAGCTTGCGGCACACGGTGATTCCAATCAGGGCCATCGTTACATTCGCACGGGGACTTCGATCCCCATCAGGTCGAGCGCGCGCGTCAATTGCGCCCGAAAGTACGCGACGCCGGCGGCGCGCCAGCGTTTGCGGTTCGCATCCTCCTCGTTGAGGATCGAGTAGCGGTGATAGAACGCGTTGAACATCTGCGCGAGCCCGAACGCATATTTCGCCAGCGCCGAAAACTCCAGCGACCGCACCACCTGCTCCACGACGTCGTCCAGCCGCGCGGCCTCGAACACGACGTCCCAGAGCGCGGAATCGCCTTCCAGTTCCTCAGCCGGCGCCCGATCGAGTGCGCCGATGACGTCGCGTTCCGACAGCGCTTCCCGCTCCTGCAGCTTATGGAAGATGTTGTTGGCGCGTACGACAGCATACTGCAGATACGGTCCCGTTTCCCCTTCGAAGCTCAATGCCTCTTCGATGTCGAAGACAATCAGCTTGCCGCGCGAGAACTTCAGCATGAAGTAGCGAATCGCCGCGACCGCAATCTGCGAGGCGACGCGCCGGCGCTCATCCTCCGTGAAATCGGGGTTGCGCTTGGCGACCTCGGCCGACGCCTTGTCGATGAGCAGGTCGAGCAGATCGTCGATCTTGACGCCCAGACCTTTCCGGCCGGACACCTCGATAAACGGCTTCTTCGCTTCTTCGCTCCCCTCGTAGCCCAGTTCCCGCGCCGTCGCGTGCGAGAGCGCGACCATCTCGTAGGAAAAGTGGATCGAGTTCTCGGCCTCCCGCGGATGACCGAGCGTCCGCAGCGCCTGGCTGAGGAGCGCCTGCAGATACATCTGCCGCGAGTCGATGACGTTGTAGATCCGCGACGCGCGGCCAAACGGCGGCGCCCCGGGGTCGCTCGCCTCCGATGTCGTCGACCACAGCGGACGGCCGTTGGCCTGCACGCCAAAGAGCCGGTAATTGAAATCGCGTCCGAGGAGGCCCAGCTTCCAGAACTGGTTGGCGAGGTCCTTTCCGATATACGTCACGACGCCGTTGGACCGCACGATCACCTTTTCTCGAGACTCTTCGGCGTTTTCTCTATCCGGCTCGATTGACTCGGCGGTGTCCGAACCTTCGTCGATTTTCATGACCCAGCAACCGGCGAGCTTGCCCTCGGTCTGCAGATACACCGCGCCCTGTGCCTTGAGTATCTCGAACGCGCGCGTCCAGAACTTCAGCCTGACGATATCGCCTTCGTAGGTGAGGAGGTCGTACCCGACGTTCAGGCGCGCCATCGTCGCCAGATGTGCCCGCACGATGCGATCGACGATGAACGCGGCGATGGCAGTGGTCTCGCCGCCGCCGTGCTCGAGATCGTGCAGCGTCTTCGCGCGCGCCTCGAGGTGGTCGCGGCGCTCCTCGTACCACTCGGTCACGCGCGAATACAGGTCCCAGCAGTAGTAATCGAACCGCGTGCTGTCCGCGATCTGACGCACGCCCTCGAGGTCGCGATGCTCCAATTCTCGGAAGCCCACGACGATGTCGGCGACCTGTACGCCGAGATCGTCGATGTAGTTCTGAATCTCGATCGGCGTGCCGCGAAACTGCAGCACGCGCGCGAGCGTGTCGCCGAGCGCCGCGTTACGAAGATGTCCGATGTGCGCCGCTTTGTTGGGGTTGATGGCGGTGTGTTCGACGATCGTTTTTTCGGCCGCGGCCGATTCAGTCGGCGCGCTCATGACCGAGCTGCGTACGCGCTCACGCAGAAACGCCGGACGGTCGAGATACAGATTCAGGTACCCGTTCGGCGTCGCCTCGATGCGCGTGACGCCGGGAATCTTGCCGATGCTGGACGCCAGCTCCTGTGCGATCGCGCGCGGCGCCTTCCGCAGCGAGCGAGCCAGCTGAAACGCGACCGTGACCGCCAGATCGCCGAGCGTGCGAGTAGGCGGCACCTCGACCGCAAACGCCGGCACATCCGTGAGGGCGTACTGCCGGCGAATCGCATCGGCGATCGCGTCGTGCACTCGGCGTTGGACGATGAGAATCATGTACGGGTCGCGTGTCGAGCGCGAAAGAGGCGCGCTAAGCTCGTGATACGATTACAGTTTGTGAGTTTGGATGCCTGCGTACTCGGCCTGCGTGTTCACGTTCGCCAGCAGGCGGTTCCGATCGCCGAACCGATCGATCTCCTCGCTCGTCACCACGCGGGTCCGCACGTCCGCGAACAGGTCGGTCATCTTCAACTGACGATCCGCGAGGCGCCGATCGACGGCGGGCAAACACGCCCGCGTGTAGACGGCGCAGAGCGGATGATATCCGCGCTCGGTCCGGGGCACGACGATGTCGGCTTCGCGCGCCAGGTCGAGCAGATGCTCGACGAACGCGGCGTCGAGGAACGGCATGTCGCAGGCGACGACGAGCACGGCGTCGCCGCGCGCCTCGGTCAACGCGGTGTGCAGGCCGCCCAACGGTCCGCACCCCGGGACAATGTCCTTCGTGATGATGAGGATGTCCGTCGTCACTCGCAACAACTCGGCGATCTGACGCTCACGGATCGTCCGACCGTCGACGACGAGCGCGCTCTTGTCCTGACCGCCGAAGCGGGTTGCCTGTCCGCCCGCAAGGATGGCTGCGCTACGCACGCCATGATCTTATCCTGACATGCGCGAAGCTGGGATCGGTCGCGTGCTCGTCGCCAGTCTCCATCAGGGCATCGCGGACATTCTCCCGACGCGTCTCAGTTTCTATGAGAACTGGCTGAACGCCGAAGGGCTTCGCGAAGGCACGATCGGCCTGGCGCCGCTCTATGCGGTCTTGAGTTTTCTGCGCCAGGAGGGCGAGGCCTACCAGATGATCACCACCCGCGCGGGCGAATACGCCGCCGAGTGGACGGTCGCGTCGATGCCGCCGCTGCAGCGCGCGGCGATCAAGGCGGCGCCGGCCTGGCTGCGCACCCGGATGCTGCTGCGGCTGGCGCGGCAGCTGGTGCGCAACAGCTACACCGGTAGCCGCGCGATTTCGCGCTTTCGGCGCGGCCTCGCCAGCATCGACGTCCGCGCGTCGGTTTTCTGCACGGTTCGCGAGCCGGCGTCGCAGCCGCTGTGCGGCTTCTACGCGGCGGCGTTCACGCGCCTGCTGACGCTGTTCAACATGCACGCGCGCGCCGAGGTCGTCGCGTGCCGCGGGACGGGCCAGCCGACGTGCGTGCTGAAGGTTGCGATGCTGAACGGCCAGGCGCGCGAGGGACTGGAAGCGTGAGCAGACCAGTCGGAACCAACCGCCGAGAACGCAGAGCACGCAGAGAAAAACCTGGCTCCGCGTGCTTGGCGAGCTCTGCGGTTGCTTGCGTGATCGTCGTCGCGGTGTTGGTCGTGGGCGGCGGGAATCGGAACCTCCAAGCGCAGCCGCCGGCGCCCGCGCGGATCCTCGTGATGCCCTTCGAGAACGTCAAACGCGAAGGGCGCATCTTCTGGCTCGGCGAAGCGTCCGCCGTCCTCCTCACCGACGATCTCCTCGCGCTCGGCGCCAACGCCATCACGCGTCCGGAGCGTCAGGCGGCATTCGAGCGTCTGCAGGTGCCACCGGCGGCCGCGCTCAGCGATGCGACGGTCATCCGCATTGGCCAGCTCGTCGGCGCGGCGCAGATCATCCTCGGCTCCCTGGAGCTGGACAACGACACGTTGATCGTCCGCGCGCGCAGCATCGCGCTCGATACGGGACGCGTCAAGACGGACGTCACGGTCCGCGGGCCGATCCAGCAGCTGTTCGAAACCTTCCACCAAATCGCGCGGCAAATCGCGCCGTCGACGCGATCGACCGACGAGGTCCTGCGGCTGCAGCCGCCGATTGCGGTGTTCGAGAACTACATCAAAGGAATCCTCGCCGAAACGCCCGCGACGGCCATCAACTATCTGAATGCCGTGCTGAAAGAGCAGCCGACGTTCGACCGCGCGCGGCTCGCGCTGTGGGATATCTACGCCGAGCAGAACGACCACCAGAAGGCGCTCGCGGCGGTGACGCCGGTGCCGGACGATTCGCCCTGGTCGCGGCGCGCGCGCTTCCTCGCCGGCGTGTCGCAGCTCAATCTCAACAGATACGACGAGGCCTTCGCGACCTTCAAGGCGCTCGCCGATGCGCAGGCGACGCCGAGTGCGCTCAATAACCTCGGCGTCGTGCAGTTGCGGCGCGGATCGACGCCGCAAACGGGACAGCCGACCTACTACTTCAACAAGGCCGCGGAAGCGGACCCCGACGATCCCGACTATCTGTTCAACCTCGGGTACGCCTACTGGGAGAACCGCGATCCCCAGGCGGCGCTGTACTGGCTGCGCGAAGCCGTGCGCCGCAATCCGGCCGACGGCGACGCGCATTTCGTGCTGGGCGCGGCGCTCGCCGCCGCGGGCAACACGTCCGAAGCCGCGCGCGAGAAAGAGCTGGCGAAGCGGTTGTCGTCGACCTACGAGGCGCTGGACAAAGAGAAGCGTCCGGGCGCGGACACGGTCCCCAAGGGGCTCGAGCGCGTGAAGAGCGACGTCGAGCTGCCGCATGCCGAGCGGATCGAAAAGACGATCGCGACCAGCGAGCAGCGCGATCAGGCGGAGCTCGCGCAGTTCCACCTCGATCGCGGCCGCCGGCTGTTTCGCGACGAGAACGATCGCGAAGCGGTCGTCGAGCTGAATCGCGCGCTCTACCTCTCGCCGTACCTCGCCGAGGCGCATCTGCTGCTCGGACGGGTCCACTTGCGCACTGGCCGTCTCCATGACGCCGTCAACGCGCTCAAGATTTCGCTGTGGAGCGCGGAGACCGCGGACGCTCACGCCGCGCTCGGCGAGGCCTACCGCCAGTCCAACGATCCAACCGCGGCGCGAGGTGAAGCGGAGCGTGCGTTGACGCTCGACCCATCGTCGGCCGAGGCCAAGGCGCTCGTCGCGCGGTTGAATTCGCGTTGACCGCTTGACCGTGTCTGCGCAGAGCTCTCCACGGGTGAAAACTCTCCACCACGGAGGACACTGAGGACCGGAGGATCGACTCTCTGACCCCTCCGTGTCCCCCGCGTCCCCTGTGGTGGAGAGGTGATTTCCGAGACACAGGTGGTACAATTACGCCAGTTGTGGCTTCCCACGTGCAGGACGACGGGTTTCACGAAATCCAACTGAACGGCAAGCAGTTGGTGTTTCTGTTCATGGCCGCGACGGTCGTGTCGGTCGTGATCTTCTTGTTTGGCGTCCTCGTCGGCCGCGGCGTGCGTGCCGAGCGCGGCGGCGTCGATGTCGCGGGCAACACGATCCCCGAAACGATAGCGACGACGCCGCAGCAGCCGGCCGCGGCGTCCGCGCCGGCGCCCGCCGGTTCGGATCCGACCAGGGCCGCGCCGCCGCCGGCCGCGACCGATGACCTGACATATTTCAATCGTCTGGAAAAACAGAAGGCGGCGGAAGAGAAGTTGAAGCCGGCGCAGCGATCCGCTGCGGCCCCACCGGCGACGCCACCCTCCGCGCCTGCTGCTGCGGCTCCGGCCGCCGAACCAGCCGGACAATCTGCACAATCTTCACAATCTTCACAGGGCTATGCGGTGCAGGTCGCCGCGCTCAACGTGCGAAGCGAGGCGGAAGCGATCGCGAAGCGGCTCTCATCGAAAGGCTATGCGGCGTACGTGCTCGCGCCCGCGAGCGGGACGCCGTCGGTGTATCGCGTGCGCGTCGGCAAGTTCCCCACGCGCCGCGAAGCGGATTCCATTGCCGCGCGCCTCAAGCGGGAAGAGCAGTTCAATCCCTGGGTCACGCGCTGATCGCGCGACATCTACTGTCGTGTCTCCGAAGTTCGTTTGCATTCGGCCGCCGATGCATCCCGCCCCGCGGCGTTGCTCGTCGGTCAAATACTCCGGTATTCTCCCTCCTCGCGCCTTGCCACGGACGGTGCGCGACGTCGACTATCGGGCCCTCGGTGCGACAACGAACTTCGGAGACGCGACACTAGCGGACCGTTTCAGCTGAACGGGTTCAACTTACAACGGGCCTTCGACCGCGATTTTCGGGGCCGCGACAGCGCGGGGTCCCCGCCGCGCACGCCTGCGCGGTGGGGTGCGAGCGGAGCGGCCCGGTCGTGTATTCGAGGAGACGCTCCACTAGGAATCCACCAGTCCATTCTCAATCGCATACCGCATCAGCTCGGCGTTGCTCCGCATCTGCAGCTTGTCGAGCAGACGCGCGCGGTACGTGCTGACCGTCTTGACGCTGAGGCCGAGCGACGTGGCGATTTCCGACACGGTGCGCCCTGAGCCGAGCATGCGCAGCACCTGATATTCCCGATCGGACAGCGCGTCGTGCGGAGGTCTGTCGGAGCGGATCGCATGCGGATCGCGGTCGTGGCTGCGGCTCCCGAGATACTGGCGGCCGCGGCGAATCTGTTCCACGGCGTGCACCAGCTCGGTCGGCGCGCTCTCTTTCGTCAAGTAGCCGAGCGCGCCGGCGGCGAGCGCGCGCCGCGCGAACTGCGCGGCCGGATGCATGCTGAGGACGAGCACCGGCAGGCCCGGATGACTACGCCTGATGTCTTTCAGCAGGTCGAGACCGCTTTCGCCCGGCAGCGTCACGTCGAGCACCACGAGATCCCACCCGTCGCCCTTGATGCTCGCCCGCGCGCCGCGCACATCGCTCGCTTCGCCGACGCTCACGTTCTTCAAGCCGTCCACCAGGATCTGGCGGATGCCATGACGGACGACGGGATGGTCGTCGACAAGGAGGATGCGGATCATGTCCGCTGCGGCTCGTCGCCGGCGCCAGCGGACGCGACCACGGAAACGATCGTCCCTTTGCCTGGATTCGACGTGATGCTGAGCGTGGCGCCAATCAACTCGGCCCGCTCCCGCATGCCGAGCAGTCCGATCGCGGTCGGGTCCGCCATCTGATCGGCGTTCATGCCACGTCCGTTGTCGCGAATCTTCACCGAGGTCGACGCGGCGGTTCCGTTGATCGAGATGGTGATCGCGCTCGCGTTGGCGTGGCGCACGACGTTGGTCAACGCTTCCTGCACGATGCGGAAGACCGCGGTCGTCTGTACGGGATCGAGCTTCGCGACGCGCCGGTTGCCGACCACTCGGCAGCGAATGCCAGTCCGCCGCGCGAGCGCCGCGGCTTCGAGCTCGATCGCAGCCGCCAGCCCGAGGTGATCGAGCGCGGGCGGCCGCAGTGACGTCGCGAGGCGCCGAACGGTTTCCTGCGCCGTGTCGATGATGCCGATCATCGACTGCAGACGATCGATCGCGCCGGGATCGATCCCCTGCTTCAACAGATCCGGCACCGTCCGCGCCAGCTCCAGCTTCAGCGCGGTCAGCGACTGACCGAGCTCGTCATGAAGCTCACGCGCGACGGACGCCCGCTCGCTCTCCTGCGCCGATTCGAAGCGCGCCGCCAGCCGCCGGAGCTGCGACTCGGACTCGCGAAGACGCGCTTCGCTCTGCTTGAGCGCGGTGACGTCGACGCACGCACCGATGTAGCCGGCGAACACGCCGTCAGCGCCGGTCCGGGGCGCGCCGCGATCGATCACCCACCGGAACACGCCGTCGACGCGGCGCAAGCGGTACTCGATCTCGAACGACCGCCGATCGTGAAACGCCGTCAGGTAGGCATCCATACACGCGGCGCGGTCGAGCGGATGGACGGCCTCATTCCAGCCGCTTCCGACTTGGTCGGCGAACGGCCGGCCGGTGAAATCGAGCCACGGCTTGTTGAAGAACGTGCGGCGCGCGTCGGCGTCCGCCATCCAGATCATGACGGGCGCCGCGTCGGCCATGACGGCAAACAGATCGCCGTCGAGCGAGGAAGAGGACGAGGACGGAAGCATGTGCACGCGTGAGAGGAGTATATCGACGCGCTCGCACGATCGCGGATGATGTCAGACGAACACCGACAATTTCCGCGAGGTGAGGCCCGAATGGGCTTCCGGACGCCACAATCGTCGCATGTCGGACATCGACCGACATACACGAGCTGCTCAGACGGCGACACTGATGATCTCGAGCGTCATTTGAGCCCTCTCTCCGGCCCACAGCCCATTGTCCTCGTCGTCGACGACGAACCACCGATTCGAGAAATTGAGCGGCGCCTTCTCGAACAAGCGGGCTATCACGTCATCGAAGCGTCGGGCGCCGCCGAGGCGTTGGCGGTGCTTCATGACGGCAAGCCGATCGATCTGCTGATCGCCGACCTCGACATGCCCGAGGTCTCCGGCGACGAGATGGTGCGGCGCATTCGCGCGGAGCGACCCGACTTGAAGGTGCTCTACGTGACCGGGCACATCGACCGTTTGATGGACGCCCGTCCGCTGTGGGACGGTGAGTCGTTTCTCGACAAACCGTTTTCGATGAACGGGCTGATCGAAGCGGTCGGGCTGCTCCTCTACGGGAGAGTGTCGGCCAAGCCGCAA